>RECI01000222.1 GCA_007694095.1 Balneolaceae bacterium
TCTGAACAAACCCCCTTCCCTGGAAAAAGGTATGAATGGCAAAAATAATCTCATTTCTCACACGCATGGCAGCCCACTGTTTACGGCTTCGCAGCCACAGGTGCCGGTTCTCCATCAAAAATTCCACCCCATGTTCTTTTGGGGTAATAGGATAATTTTCGGCGATGTGAATTACCTTCAGTCCAGTAGCGTGAAGTTCATATCCTCCCACACTTCGTTCATCTTTCACAACTTTGCCTGTTATTTCGAGAGAGCTCTCCTGCTTCAATGTCCCTGCAGCATCAAAAACTTCAGACGTAACATCATCTGCTCCGACAATACACTGGCATAATCCGGTACCGTCTCTCACTTCCAGAAAATGGATTGCCTTGCTGCTTCGAATATTGTAAAGCCATCCTTTTAGGGTAACAATCTGGTCCTGATGGTTTGATAGTTGGTTAATGTAGGTCATCTTTTTAAAGTAATCTCTGGTAGTTTACAATTTATAAGAATGAATTTCTTTGGTTTTATATTACTTTCTATTGGTACAGAATAAATCCCGAAACAAGTAATCCTGCATCCCATATCCGGTACCCACACAAATCAGTACAGGGCCTTTTATTTCTTTTCGGGTATCAACAGTGTTTCAGAAAATGTTGCCGGATCAAAAAATTCAGCTGAAAACCTCTGGAGCTCATCATGTGTTACTGCATCAATATTTTCGACCAGCTCATCCAGGGTGACGTACCGGTTAAAATAGAGCTCACTTTTTGCAAGACGGGTCATCCGGTTGCTCGTGTTTTCCTGGGAAAGCAGCAATTTTCCTTTTAATTGAGCCTTGGATTCACCCAGTTCTTTTTCGCCGACTTCTTCTGTTTGAATTCTCTCGAATTCTTTGGTTATTAATTCCCTTACGTGAGGTACATATTCCAAATCTGTACCGATATATACTCCAAAAAGGCCGGTATCAATATAGGATTGGTTAAACGGGCCAACGGAATAACAGTATCCATACTTTTCCCGAATGTTTTGATGCAGCCTGGAACTCATTCCTCCTCCCAGTACGGTATTTGCAAGCAATAAAAGGTATTTGTCGGGGTGATCGAAATTGAGAGCCCTTCGGCCGGTAATCATGTGTGTTTGTTCAATCGGTTTTTTTATCTCTTTTTGGGTTACCTGGTAGTCAGGAAGCTGCTGTTCCACATCTATTGTTATTTTCGTGCCGTTGTGATTCAACACATTACTTACCAATTCAATTACCTCGTCATGATCTGCATTTCCGGCAACGGCAACAAGAATGTTATCCGGCTGGTAGCGCTCATCCATATAATCAAAGAGATCCTGCCTTTTAAATGACGATACCGTTTCCTCATAGCCAATTACCGGTCTTCCGATAGGGTGATTTTGAAAAACCTGTTTACTGAACTCTTCAAAAACCACATCGTCAGGGCTGTCGCGATACATTTTCATCTCTTCGAGCACCACTTTTTTCTCTTTCTCAAGTTCCTTTTTTGGGAACCGGGAGTTTCTAACCATATCTGAAAGTACATCTACAGCCCTTTCAAGTTTAGTATCGAGGCAACGGGCATAATAACAGGTATACTCCGTGGAAGTAAATGCATTCAGGTATCCTCCCACTGACTCCATACTTTGCGCAATATCATAAGCCGTTCGGGATTTAGTCCCTTTAAAAAGCATGTGTTCCAGGAAATGGGTAATCCCTGCCTGCTCTTTCCGCTCATTGCGGCTTCCGGTTTTTACCCAGATACCTACGGAAATACTTTTCACACTACTGATATGTTCAGTTACAATTTTTAGCCCACTTGGTAAGATTGTTTTCCTGACATCAGTGTCAGTTTCTGTTTTTGATATTGTCATTTGCTGATTTTTAATTCTCTTTTTTGAACGCGTGGAAAATACGAATTCCTGTGATGAATAGAGAATTTTTGAAATGATTTGCTTACAGACCGACCTGTCAGCATACCCCGGCGCTGTTCCGGGGTTTCTGACAGCGTCTAAGGGTTGGGACGCCAGGCTGGGTTTCACTGAGATCACGGCTTAGCAACGCTGACAGATCCGGTAGGTGCTGTCAGGTTGTTATAAAACGACCTGTCAGGTTGTGAAGGTTCAGAAGGTAGGATTCAGGCGAAACCAGAATACCGGTGTTGAATCAAATGTTCGCAGCGGCCAGGCAAGTTCAAAACGGACCACACCCGAGCCAATTCCTACTCCGGCATCATGCTGCAGGTCTTTGAATGAAAATTGATTTAATCCTTTAAACGGATTTCCCGATCCTGCAAGCTCCTCTATATCACGTACCCAGCCCGAATCGAGGAAAAACAGCAAATGCAGGTTATAATCCCTGATCCATTCACCCGCCCGACGCGAGGGGCGGCCAAACTGAACCTCAATATTGCTGGCAAGCATCTGATTTCCTTTAAAAAATTTGAAAGGTGATCCTCTCAGAGTACCGATACCCCCCAGGTAGAAATCTTTAAAATCAGGAGCGTTTCCGGTTATTCCGCCGGCCTGTACCCTCCATTTCAATACGGATCCCGGTTCAAAGTTGTAATAGACGGTTGCATCGGCACGGTATTTATTGAAACGGTAATCCTCATCACTTTGTCCGTTATCAGCCAATTCAGCAACCACATTACCGCTGGCAGTAAAATAATTTGTAATGAGAACCTTTCGCGGATTCAGGGATAAAGAGATACTGTAAGTGTCGAGCTTTATCTCGTCGGTAAGCTCATCAATTGCAGGGTTTGGCCTGTAAGTAGACGCATAACCAAAAAGCGAATACCTTGTATTCTGGAACACAGTGCTGTAATTGGTGGCATTGTAGGAGAAACTTGTTTCCAGCCATCGTCGGGTTCTAAAGACAGAATATATGCCAAAACCTTCCATTTTATGGTAATCCAGGTAATCATATCCTGCGAGAAAAGAGGTTACCGTTGATTCCACCAAACCGACTCGCCGAAAATCTTCGGTGCCTGTTGCATTGTAATATTCGGCCCCAACCATAAACCTTCGGTTTGTGCCAATTAATTTTTCAAGGCCAATAGCATATTCCCAGTCTTTCGATGCGGTTCCGTACCCGATAAATCCATGCGGCTGTATCTGCGGGATATTGAGAAACGAATCATTGCGGTGCCACTGCATTCTCTCTTTTCGAATACTGAAAAACAAGCCGTTCACCCTGTTAAAATGGAACGTTGGGAGATTGGGGTACTGGCTGTAAAGGGCGCTGCTATAATAGGGCCCGGCTTCAAAGCTGCCGCCCAAATCAAGCCCGGTAATGGATAAACGCCTAACAGCCCGGTTAAAATCGTCCGGTTCACGATCAATTTCGGCCACTTCGCTGGCATCATCCGGCCCCGATCTGCCAAACAATTCATCAATTGATGTTGTAAATATCGGGTCTCGCCTGAAGGGATCGTCCGGGTCTGCAGTTTGAGCAAAAAGTTCAGGCCGGATCAGCAAAAATAAAAAAAGGGTAAGTATTGAAATTCTCATCGCATCCATTTTCCCATCAATACGATATCATTGGCTAAGTGTTACATCAGAAGTATTCAATTTTTACTTATTCCGGAATTTTTATTATAAGCAGGGTAATATCATCTTCCGGTTCTTTTCCACCTGTCCATGTTTTTATTATCTGGCTTAAATGCTGGATGATGTCATTGGCCGAGTAACCATCAGAGCTTTTCAGTATGTTTTCTATTTTACTAATGCCAAGCATTTCCCTGTTGGCATCGAACAATTCCATCAGGCCATCACTCATCATCAGCATCACGTCGCCTTTATCGAGCTGCACTTTTTTGTTTTTGTATGGAAATTCAACATGGCTTCCAAGGGGCAGCCCTTTCAATGTAATTCGGTCAATTTTTTTCTGATGGCTTCTGTAAATAAGGACAGGAGGCATTCCGGCAGTTGCTATATCAAAAGTATTGCCGTTACAGCGTACAAGCATCAGCCCCATATACATAAGCTTCATATTCATATTGTGCAGCCCGTTCGACATGCGCTTGAGCATTGTAAGGCTGTCTGACTCATGAACCAGGGAGTGAAAATAACTTTTTGCTGCGGCAACCATGATTCCCGCCTTCATTCCATGGCCTGTTGCGTCGCCAAGAGCTAAAATCAAGCATCCATCTTTTCCTGTACTGTAATCGTAATAATCTCCTCCAACTTCAGTGGCGGTTTCCATAAAAACTGCCATATCGTACCCGGGGATGGTAGGCATTTTTTTAGGAAGCATGGACATCTGTAAAGCACGTGCTTCTTCAAGCTCCTTTGTTTTTCGTTCATTTTCTGCCTCAAGAAGCCGTTTTTCAATTTCACGTTCCTTGCTTATTCTCTCCTGCTGCAATGTTTTTTCTGAAAGCACCTGAACTTCCCTGAGCTTTGATTCAAGGTTTTTCTGAGTAACGGCAAAATCCCTCGACAGAAAAAGAGACATTGCAAGAATCAGCCCACCCGATCCCGCGATATTTACAAACTGCACATTTCCCTCAATAAGGTTAATGTTGATTAATACAGTGCTGACAAGAGCTGTCAAAAAAATCAATAAACCTACTCCGAGTACCCATACACCGCTGCGGTTTTTATACAACATCACAGCGATGGTTCTGAGTATTTCGAGTATCAGGATAATTACGAAGATTTCCCTTATGAAGTACATACGTTCGGTAAAGTACCAGACCAACACACTTACAACCAGACCGGCAAGAAGTAATATATCAGTATAGAATGGGGAAAATTTGTGATCTATGCTGTGGGTAAACCGCGCGGCAAAGGTGAGCACAAGCACCTCGGTAACCAGTAAATATCGAAAAATATAGAGCGTATCAAATGTGTTTTCCGATAATTCCAACCTGAAGTAGATATAGGATAGTACAGCCAGAAAACCTACAAAAATCGAGAAATAGAAATTTCTTCTTTCAGCCGGGTAAAAGACAAAGAGCAGAAAATGAATTATGGCAAATGCCAGCAACATCCCCATATAAAACATATTGCTGGCAGTCCAGCTTGAGATAAATGCGTATGTGAGGTCCTGGTGGACGTTCCAGTCGCCTAACAGAAAACGGAATCCGTTATAACCCATCAACCTCCCGGTAATCACATATTCTGGATTTATGAACCTAACTGCCAGGGTTTGAACTTCACCGTTGGGAAAAACAATCGGAACCGGCTGTCTGCTGTTATAATTTTCAACCTGGCCGGGGTCTGTGGAAAATTTTCCAAGTTCAATAATTTTTTCACCATTCAGATAAATTTCAGATGCTCCGAGATGGCGGTCTATTAAAAGTGCAATAGGTTTGCCGGTAAGTTCTTCATCAACTACAAATTCCTTTCTGAACCATCCTATGCCGTTCCAATCAATAAATGCAAGGTCGGCCTGTGTAAGGTTTGTACTTATCACCTCCCAGTCAGAATCATCATAATCATGACGGGCTCTTTCCGGATCATCTCCTGCCTGAAATTTCCACCTGTCCTGAATATAGATGATGCTTTCTTCATTCAGCATCGCTTCCATGGTGATTTCTTCAATCATTGATTCAGAAAATTGGAAAAAACTTTCCTGCCCATATGCATTTACAGCATACAGCAAAAGCCATCCCAAAAGTGAAAATGCAATGCCTGAAGGCCTTGTACACACGATTATTTGAATTAATGTGTTTCCGTAACTGTGATTAATCCCGATACGGTTGTCAATTGAACCGGAAGCCCGCCTTCTCTTAAGACGAGCTTGCGCTCCCTAAAGGTTTGAGATTGTTCAGAAATTGATCCCTGGCTGATTCCTGCGAGATCAAACCGCATTGCCCGTCCCTGTATTTCATATCCGTCAATGGCAGGAATCGTAAGATTGATATCTCCGCTTACAGCTTCCATGTAAATTCCCTGGGATACCTGAAGAAAATCTGCGGTAATGTTACCGCTTGTAGTTGCAGAAACAAGCGTTCCGTTCATATCGCTGGCAATTATATTGCCCGTTACCGTTCTCACCCTCACCTCACCGTAATTTGAATCAACATGAATATTACCGTTCACAGTTTTGGCAAATATGTTACCGCTTAATCCTGTTAATTCGATGTTTCCGGTTGTTGAAACTGCCCTTATCTCTCCTCGTGCTCCGGTAATGATCAAATCACCGCTTTGGTTTTGCACAAAGTGGCTTCCTTCGGTTCCTTCAAGAGCAATCATGCCATGCACACTCCTCAGCTCGACAGATGCTTTCGATGGAACCTGCAGCACAAAATGGAATCGTACATCACCCCTCTGCCTCGATGAACCGGGACGGCGGTCTTCAATGGATGCAATGATCTGGTCGCCCCGCTGAAACATCACAATTCTGTAGTTATCGAGGCTGCGTGTTCCCGACCAGAGTGAAAAAGATCGTTCTACATATAAATCAACCTGTACACCACCTAAATCGGGATTTTCGATAACTGTAATATCTCCAAATATTGTTTTAACGATAATTTGCGGAGCACCCCTGACCCTGAAAAATTTTGACTCATAGGGATCATTCTGATTGGTTTCGTCAATAAGTACCGTGTTATGCAGTGAAACTCCCGCGTTTTGAGCCTGAATACCCCTCCCTGCGGTAATAAACACGAATATGACCAGGGTAAGCTTAAACATCCATTTATTTCGAATTTTCATAGCTGCTACATTGAACTAAGCCTGCACAATCAACAGTTATTGCTGATTAATGTACTATTTAATACGCTAACAAGGGAGCTGAGTTACAGCGCTGTATCAACTATTTTCAAAAATCCCGATCATAAACGCGATGTGGTCGGTAAGTTCCTTTTCGATCAGTTCTGCTCCTTTTTCGATATCCTCTCTGGGCACATTTGCCGCGAAACGCTTGTCTTTCATTTTTTTCCTCACGGATGATACCTTCATCCCGGAAAAACCTGTTGGGCGCATCAAGGCAACCGCATTCATGAACCCTGCAAGCTCATCACAGGCAAACAGATACCGCTCTATTTCACTTTCGGGGCTTTTGCCGGTTCTTTCAGGGGCGTGGGCTTTAATTGCATGCAACACATCAGCAGGATAACCTAAAGGCGGCAAGATATGGTTCACTGCCCGATTGGGGTGCTCATCAGGAAATTTTTCCCAATCAAGATCATGAAGCAAACCTGCTGTCCACCATTTATCCACTTCAAGGTCTGTCTTATCGAGGCTACCGGCGTATGCTTCCATTGCTTTTGCAACCATTTTACAATGATCCCTGAGATTTTCCGACTCAATATATTCATCGAGAAGGTTTATCGAAAATTCACGTGAAGGCATGTCAGCAATCATTGGTTAATCTCTGTTAATACATTCCTGGCCACATTTCTGTTATACTCAAACGCGAAGTTTTTATAGTTTATCATATCAACAATCGTTCCAATAAAACATAAACCTGCTGTTAAAAAAAAGAGTATTCCCATGCCGACCTGGCCAACGAAAAACCTGTGAATTCCGGCAACGCCAAATAAACCGATCAGGGACAAAACCAGCAATAAGACCGGGTCTCTTCTTCTCGAACGGTATATAGCAGAAAATAATTTTGCCTTTTCATCAGGCATTTCTTCAATCAGATGACTGATATACTGTGATTCATCCCCTTCGAGTTCGGGAAGTAATTCAAATATTTTTTTCATAATGATTTAAGTTTGTTTGTATTTGTGATTTCTGTAAAAAATTTGTCCAATGCGGGAAAAAATAATTATTACGGCTAACCCCCCGCCAGGATGCATCTGCAGCGATGCAGCAAATTCGCCCCTGAACAGGTAAGCCACCGATCTGCCAAGGCCGCAGCCGGGACAGAATTCAATTCCTATATTGTGAAAAAGACAAAGTGTACCAGAATGTGCCGCAGGGTTCAGTGTTGCCATTAACAAAAGGCCGGAAGCGAGAAGTATCCACTCAAAGTGCAAAAAGAAGGTTTTTTTTAAAAGACATTCAGTAACCATGAGCTTATTTTAAATTTCTTATATTATAAATCATAAAATCCTGCCACACTATCTTGCGGAAAGGCAGGTTCAAAACATTAAAAAAATACGATTTCCGGTTTCACAAAACTTGATTTATCTAATTTCCAAGCCGGATAAAATAATATATATGAATCATTCAACGATACGAAAGTTTACAATGAAAGTTTTTCTGTTGCCAATTATTACCTTTGGTATCGTGACGTCTACTCTGGCTCAAGAAGCTGCAAGGGATACCCTTACGGTTAAAATGGATGAAATACGCGTTGAAGCTACTCATTCTTCCATTACGGTAGGCCAGGCACCGCTATCCGTGAGCTACCTCAATAGAAGTGAAAGTGATATAACTGCGCGGCCGGCAGCCACAATGAATGAGCTAACCTTCACACTACCGGGCATTTGGGTTAGTAACCGGGAAAACCATGCTTTGGGTGAAAGGATGAGTGTACGAGGAATGGGATGGCGCAGTCCGTTTGGAGTTCGCGGAATTATGGTTGTTCTTGATGATATCCCGCTCACAGTTGCAGACGGCCAAACCATCATGAATATTGTTGACCCCGCAATGATACAGTCGCTGGAACTTTTAAGAGGCCCCTCTGCTACTTTTTGGGGAAATGCGAGCGGCGGGGTGCTTTATATGAAAACCAGGCCGGCGCCGGACTCCCCTTCACTTTCTATAAGAAGCTATGGAGGCTCTTACAATACCATGAAACATGAAGTAAAATGGCACGACATCATCAACAATGTACGATGGAACGCTTACGGCTCCTACCATGAAACCGACGGCTTCAGAGAGCACAGTGCAGCACAGTTGATGCGAGCCGGTATTTCAGCAGGATTTGACTTGTCTCAAAACTCCACCCTCGAAGCAAGATTCGCCTATTCAGGAATGCCAAAAGCCCAGCATCCGGGATCACTAAATGAGAACGATGCAGCTGAAAACCCGGCAATGGCCTGGCCCGCTTTTGTCAATTCCAGTGCTGGAAAAGATTTCCAGCAAATGATGACATCGGTCAATTATCTCAATAATTTTGAATCGGGTGTATTGAATGTCACAGCACATGGCACATACCGGGATCTTAATAATCCCCTTCTGCCTTCTGTAGGATTTATACTTGTTGACAGATTTGCAGGCGGAGGGCGTGTTACATATGATTTTTTAAGATTACCGGTCAACCTGCAGATCGGAACGGAAACAAAATGGCAGCGTGACAATCGGGAACAGAGAAACAATGAAAATGGCAGCCCCGGCAATCAGCTATTTATTGACCAGACCGACTTCGTAAGCAATCAGGCATTATTTGCCAAAACAGGCGTCGATGCAGGCAGATTTGCTTTCAATTTAGGCCTGCGTGCAGACAGGATGGTTTTTACCGTTGATGATTTTATTGCGGATGAAAAATCGAACCGTTCGTTTTTATCTCTAAATCCAAGTATTGGGGTGAATTACCGGTTAAACAATACGAGGTTGTTTGCCAATCTAAGCACTTCATTTGAAGCTCCTACTACAACAGAGTTCAAAAACAGGCCTGGTGGCGGTACAGGATTCAACCCGGATTTAATGCCGGAAAGAACGATCGGATTCGAAACAGGCTTGCGCGGCATCTTGCCTTCCTTGCAGATCGAGTACGACATTGCTTTTTTCAATCTGAATGTACAGGATTTAATCATACCGTTTGAAGAAGAAGACGGTGGTCCAACTCTCTTCAGAAATGAAGGGGAAACCAGACATTACGGTCTTGAAGTACATCTCAGATTACAACCGTCGCCTGTATTTTCTCTTGATTTCATGTATACCGGGATCAACGCATCATTCGTTGATGGCAATTTTGAAGGCAATCAGGTTCCCGGCGTTGCTCCTCACAGAATCGGATCTATGTGGACATTTTATCTGGGAAATCACACTATAAGCACGGATGCAGAGTGGGTTGGCGAGTACTATGCTGACAGTAACAATACAGCAACCAATGATTCTTACCTTTTATTTAACGGACGGTATTCATTTCGGGGGCTTTCCTTTGAAAACTGGAGAGTTCAGCCTTTTATTTCAGTAGAAAATATTTTTAACCAGAGGTATAATACCTCTGTTTCAATAAACGCATTTGGCGGCAGGTTTTATGAACCGGGAAGTGACAGAAGTATCCAGGCCGGGCTGCGACTGGATCTGTATTAAGAATCTTCAAAAGAAAATGGGATCTGGTCTGTAATGATTTTAATGTGACCGGGATTTGGGATACGAGATACCGTATCCCGGGTCGCTGACCCGGTTTGACGGACTCTTGGTCAAACCGGATATTAGAACCGAATGCGGTGTATTGAATCCCTTTAAACCAGACAAATCAGATTTTTGTTTGGGTAGGGTTAAATCAGGTTAAAATTTGGTTTTAGCAGTATTATGGGTTATTAGTTTAGATTTTTTGCATGTATGAACATCACAGGATGCGCTATACAATAAAAAACTATAAGTACCACATTCAGGAAATTTGGTGTACTTCCATTTTCCTATGATTTTCTCTTTCCGGCTCAGCGAGCCGGGATACAGCATCCAGAATCCAGTATCCAGTATCCTAAAAAGCCCCTTTTAAGCCCTAAAACATCTTTTTCAAGATTTTACAAGTTTAATTGCTTAAAAGATTCTCAGGAAGTATCTTAGCCGATGATGGTTATGGCTGAGTTGTTCAACTTGTGCCAGGCTGTTTTAAACTATCAATGGGAACTTAGTTGGGAATATTAATTATGGAAAACCGTGAAGTAGGAACTGTTAAATGGTTTCATAATGGTAAAGGCTACGGATTTATCACAAGGGAAGGTGGTGAAGACGTTTTCGTTCATTACTCCGAAATTCAGAGTGACGGATTTCGAAAACTTACTGAAGGAGAAAAAGTTGAATTTACTTTGGCTGATGGCGATAAAGGCCTTCAGGCTAAAGAAGTAATTCCGATACAGTAATCGTACGTTGCGATGAATACCATCGCAACGTAACATTCTTTTCTCATAAAATGAGGTGGTTAAAACATATTGCGGTTGATTTATTAGCCACACTCGTAATAGCAATTGTTGTTTTTTTTGATGAAACAGCCCTGTTGGAATATGTACTTTACATATATACCGGGCTGATGGTCATAGCACGTCTGATCTCTCTGTTAAATACTGATTTCAGGGCAATTACGAAACGAAAGATATCTGAAGCTCCTACCTGGATGTATCATGTTCTCTATTTTTTGAATGTAGCATTTTTGATTATTGGCGGTTTCTACATCACCGGAACAGCATGGGCTTTTATCTGGGGTGTTGCTTACTACGTTTACCGGAAAAATAATCCTTAGTTTGCAATCCTCAAATAAGTCTGAGAGTAATGAATGTTCAATACGTTCATTTTGTTTCAGCATGATAACAATCATATCAATTACCGGTACATGGTTCATCATCGCGCACTTTTATTCGTAATCATTATAGGACTGAATGCTTCTGCCTGTAATTCTCAAAACAGAAACCCGGCAGTTACCCAGTACGATCATGAACAGTTCCTTAATAAAATTACATATACTATCGCTATGTCAGAAACAGCCAACAATGAAAAAGTAGTACGAACGGATGCAGAATGGAAGGAGCGTTTATCATCCGAAGAATACCGTATCCTCCGAAATCATGGAACCGAGTTACCCTGGGCAAACAAGTATAACAGCCACTATGAGGAGGGTATTTATCTCTGTAAAGGTTGCGGCCAGTCACTATTTCATTCCGATACCAAATATAACAGCCGTTCCGGCTGGCCAAGCTACTGGGCTCCGATTCGCGAAGATGCCGTTATAGAAAAAGAAGACCGGAGCTTTTTTATGGTTCGCACGGAAATATTGTGCAGCAAGTGTGACTCACACCTTGGTCATGTTTTTGATGACGGACCTGAACCTACCGGCCTTCGCTACTGCATGAATTCAGCTGCACTGCATTTTGTGCCAAAAGAAGAAGAATAAAATTAACCATCTTCATTCTCCCATCACATTATTTAGTTTATTTGAATTGATCTAAATTAAAACCGGGATCAGATCAAATGAAATTTTTCAGCGTTATAGACCCCATCATTACCCGCTGGATGGCAAGATATGGTATCACATTCCTGAGGTACAGTATCGGCATCATTTTTATATGGTTTGGCGGACTGAAATTTTTTCCAGGGTTAAGTCCGGCCGAACAACTGGCCGGCTCTACTATTGATCTTCTCACATTCGGCCTGATACCACCATTTACTGCACAAATACTTCTTGCTTTTTTTGAAGTCACCATTGGAATATTACTGCTGAGCGGAAAATTTCTTCGCCTTACAATTTTGCTTCTTCTGATGCAGATGGCAGGTACCATGAGCCCGATAGTTCTCTTTCCTGACCTGGTATTCACACAAATTCCCTATGCGTTAACCATTGAGGGTCAATACATTTTTAAAAATTTTGTGGTGATAAGCGCAGCTCTCGTGATAGGCGCTACCGCACGCGGCGGGAAATTACATGCGGATCCGGAAACTGTTTAGTTTTTATCAGGGTGATCGTTACATTTGGTAAACTCTAACCTGTTAATTTTACCAGTCATTATGTCAAATACCACGACCAGCCGCCGCGCTCATAGAATCACGGATGCAACATTTGACCCTCGCCTCAAAACCTACACCTTTTGGGGTACAACAATGTTTTTGGTAATTACCATTGTTGGAATTGCTATTCTCCCCTTTTGGCTCATTTTCGGAAAAATGTACGTAAACCGATATTATGATAACCTTTTCTGCGAACTCACTACACGTGCTCTCCATTTTAAAAAAGGGATATGGTTCCAGACTGAACGTACTATACCTCTTGATAAAATCCAGGATCTTACATTCAAGGAAGGCCCACTACTCAGACACTTCGGTCTTAGTTACCTGAAAATTGAAACTGCCGGACAGAGTGTCCAGGGAATGGCTGACATGACATTAACCGGAATTGTTAACGCCAGGAATTTCCGCGAGATGGTTCTCGATCAACGTGATCTCATCACAGACCAACAAACCACTTCAGCAACTGCGCCTGAACCAAGAGACGGGGATGATGAACTCATCACACTCTTGAAACAAATTCACGAAACGCTGCAAAGAATTGAACAAAAAACCGGTTAATTTAATTACCGCAAAGGCCGCAATGAGCGCGAAGATTAGTTTTCATTAAATATATTGCGAACAGCCGTCAGCTTTCAGCTAATATTTCTTTCAACATATATCAGTTCAGAATCGTCCTGGAAACAATTTTGCGATTGTAAATTTTAAACAGGGTTATAACCACACCCCATTGAAGAAGAACCGTTGCCACTGAATAGGTGCTTAAGGGGTTGAACCAAGTATCGGGGGCAAACTCAAATGCGCTGAGATAAATCCACCACACAAGCAGGGTTATCACTTCAACCGGAATTACATATTTCAGGATAATGGTCCACCACCGGCCCAACTTCACTTTGCTTTCATCAGTATTTACCAATGTGGTACGGAATTTTTCAGCCCCGAATTTGATCACTGCAAACGATATGAATCCCCCTGAGACCATCAGCCCCACTCCCCAAACAAAATCCTGGTTTGCAAAAAAATCGAGAGAAATTGCTGAAGGTAACCCAAAAAGGAACCCTGCAGTGCATACTCCGATGGTAGCTTTTGTCCGGGTAATACCCATATCCACAAACACCTTGGTGGCCAGTTCAATCATGGAAATAAGCGAGCTGAATGCCGCGAATGTAAGCCCCAGGAAAAACAGGATCGCAAAAAACTTCCCGCCTGCCATTCCGCTGAACAGTTGCGGCATCCACATAAATGTGAGGCCGGTTGATGCAGGTCCTGATGTTTTCATCACATCAAGAATTTCACCATTACTCATTTGAGAGCCTAACATTCCAAATACAGTTGAAAAAATGATTACCGCCGCCATCAGCGAAACCAGGTTATTACCTATTCCGGTTTGAAAGGCGCTGATTGTGATATCGTCGCGCATTCGCATATAGGCGCCATAAGTGAGTATCAAGCCCCAGGCAGCCCCTGTATCCCATGCATTTTGTGTGAGGGCTTCCAGCCAGATGCCGGGTTGTTTAAGGGAAGACCAATCTGGGGTAAACAAATAGGCAATACCCGCACCGCTCCCGGGCAGCGATAATGCTTTGATGAGTGATATTACCAAAACCAGCAGAAGTGAGGGAATCAGCAGCATGTTTATCCGTTCAATGCTCTTTACTCCTTTCAGGATGATCAGGGCGCCACAGAACATCATCAACGCATGGAATACCGATGGTAATGTTGAACTCTGAAAACCGGTCCATACAACATCTGCCTCCTCCACACTTCGCGGTAGTACATTAAAAATGGATTCAAGGAGATAATATGCACACCACCCTGCCACCACGCTATAATAGAACATGATAGCAGTGGCAACAAACCCAATGAATGAGCCCATCCATGCAAACCTTTCACCCACTATCTTGATAAAAGAGCCTATCACCCCTTTTCTGCCATGGCGGCCAATACCATACTCGGCAATAATCAGGGGTATCGACCACATCACCAGGAAAACTGCCCATGCTACCAGGAACGCACCGGCCCCGTCTTCCGTCCCGTTTTGGGCTGCAATTCGGGGAAAACGCCAGATATTCCCGGTACCAATTGCAATACCGAGTACACTGAGGATCAGCCCCAGTTTCGTAGAAAATCGTTCACCTTTAACGTTAGCAGCATTCATTCGTGCTAAACTAAATCATCAGTTTTTGTCCGCCTTGTTGATAATCATTTTTTGCTTCAGAAACAAATGGCTGTTGACAGATAGAAAAACCTTTGCGCTTTCAAACAATGATTCGGTATCTTGGTTGTTTATTTAAATTTTCCCTGAAAATAGTTGGGTATGATCACCCGTTAATGGTACTTGTATTTTAGCCATAAAAACAGGCATCATTAATCATAATTTACAGCAACACAAACTACATGGATTTATCTGCAATTTTCGCACAGCACCGTACGCGAAATCTGTTTTTTGCAACCATCAGTTTTACTTACGCTTTTATCATTTACGTAATGACAGTGGCTCCAACAGCGTCATTTTGGGACCCTGCTGAATATATTGCAATATCCCACACTCTTCAGGTAGCACATCCGCCCGGATCACCTTTTTTTGCACTTGTTGGCAGAGTTGTTTCCATGTTTATTCCTGCTGATTATGTGGCATTGAGCATTAATATGATCAGTGTAACAGCATCTTCATTCACGATCATGCTTCTCTATCTTATTGTAGTTCGGTTAATCCAGGAATGGAAGGGGCCGGCCGATGAAATGGATTCCATGGATTTAATAGGGCTTTACAGCGGCGGTTTGTTTGCAGCACTCACATTCACGGTTACTCATACACATTGGTTCAACGCAGTTGAGGCAGAGATGTACGCTTCATCTATGTTTTTTACCGCCCTGGTGGTATGGCTTGCCTTAAAATGGGCATCCAATCACGATGAACCTTATTCCGAAAGATGGCTGATATTGATCGCATATATATTCGGACTTGGGATCGGGGTACACCTGCTCAATTTGCTGGCATTGTTTTTTGTAGCCATGATTGTTTATTTCAAGCGATTTGAGTTTTCCTTTCTTTCATTTCTCGCTATGATGGGGATTTCTGTTGTGGGATTCCTCACGATTTATCCCGTTACGATAATTCTTTTACCCACCTTTGCCGGGCAAATCGGCGGAATAACCTATGGACTGATCGGCCCGCTAACGTTTGTGATTCTTTTTGTTCTGGCAGTAGCGTTTGGTATTTACTACACTAATATTAAAGGATACCGAATTGCAAACATGGTATTCCTCGCTTATATGATGATCATCATCGGCTATTCGAGTTATGCGCTGGTAATCATACGTTCACAGGCAGAACCGCCCATTGATGAAAACGACCCGTCTACCGTGGAAGCATTCGTCAGCTACCTGAGCCGTGACCAATATGGAACCTCTCCCCTCCTTCGCGGACACACATTCGACAATCGAACAGGCACAATCGACCGTTCCAGCGAAGTGATTTTCCCAAGAAGGCATTCAAGTCAGTCGCATCATCTCGATTATTACGCCAACTTCAGTTCCGACTTTGAGTATTTTCTCAACTACCAGGTTAACCATATGTATATGCGTTACCTGTTCTGGAATTTCATTGGCCGCGAAGCAGATATACAGGATACCGGCTGGTACTCCGGCTTTACCGATACCCGCCACCGGGATAATCCCGCCAATTCAGGATATTTTTACCTGCCATTTCTCCTGGGATTACTGGGGATGCTCTATCATTTTAAAAACGACTGGCGCCGCGGAATCTCCATCTTTGCCCTGTTTATACTCACAGGGCTCGCGATCATTTTTTATCTGAATCAAACACCCTATGAACCCCGGGAAAGGGATTATGCTTACGTAGGCTCATTTTTTTCATTTGCCGTATGGGTGGGGCTTGGGGCAACCGGTATTGTGGAATTACTGAAAGATATCTTCGGAAATAAAAAAGCTGCGGCATATTCAGTTCTTGGGGTGATGTTTTTTGCCATTCCCGGCTGGATGCTTCATCAGAACTGGCCCAGCCACGACCGAAGTGAGCGCTATGTTGCCCGTGATTATGCCTATAACCTGCTGAATTCCCTCGAACCAAATGCCATCATATTCACAAACGGGGATAACGATACGTTTCCGCTCTGGTATATCCAGGAAGTAGAAGGCGTGCGCACCGATGTAAGGGTTGTTAACCTGAGCCTCCTCAACACAGACTGGTATATCCTCCAGATGCGCGACAGGCAAACTCACGAATCCCTTCCGCTCGCAATAACTCTTACTGATGAACAGATAGAACAGATGACCACCAGGCTTGAACTGCACCAGCCCGGTGATTTTGTTATACCTGTAAGGAAAGACCTGCTATCCGCTGTATTTGAAGCTCCGGCTGAACTCCTTGAGGATACAACCGGCACATTCTTCAGGGGTGGTGGGTTTCCTGATGATATTCCGATGACCAATATGCTCCATAACCAAATCCTCATGGCGGTTCCTTACTCTATTCCAGTTGATGAACTTGACGATGAGGTTCGCTGGTTTGTGCAAGGGCGGCCTGCAGGCAGAGATTCCCAGGGAAATGAACGCTATTTCCTGCAAACACAGGATAAAATGGTTCTGCACCTGCTCGAGAATAACATGTGGCTGCGCCCAATCTATTATGCAAACACGGTTTCAAGGGATGGTCAGCTCGGCCTGGATGATTATTTCCAGTTCGAAGGCAAGGCATTCCGGATTGTGCCTGCCCGGCGTCCATCGGGGCCGTTTGGCTATGTGGATACAGAAGTACATGCAGAGCGCCTGTCCAACTTCCGGTTTACACGGTGGAATTCACCCACTGTATATTTTGATGAAAATATACGCAGGATGCTGGGGAACTACCGGTACGGTTTCACCCAGCTCGCAGACGCGTACATTGAAAAAGGTGATTACGAATCGGCGGCTTACTGGCTGAAATTCGGTGAAGACAATATACCTTTCCGTACCGTTGAGCACGATTGGACAGTCGCAACACTCTATGCTTTCCGCTACATGAGAGTTGGTGAAGAGTTACGGGCAAATAATCTCGCTTTCTTTATTGCAGAACGCCTGATGCACGAACTCACTTACGACATGATAGACCTCGACAGTATTGAAGCGCGTATCGATAAGCTGGATAACGACATAAGGCAGGCAAGGGCACGGGCAAGAACTGATCGCGCACAACGCCTCAATAGCCAGCAGCAGCGGCTACTGCGCCAGAGAGAATCAACCATTCAGGATATCAGCTGGTCAGTTAGCCGCATTACAATACTTCAAAATATCTTTTTTGAAAACGGAGATGAAGAGACCGCTGAATATCTGCGTATTCGGGTGGAACAAATAACAGACGGAAGGCTGGATATGCCGGGCACGAAAGAGGAAAGCAGGGAGCAGATTCGTATGTTTGGCCTTTAATTTAACAGATAGAATTTAAAATCTTCGATTCAGATTGTATATTACATTCATAATTTTCATTCAACTTCACCGGCAATGATATACGAATTTTCTAAAGAGACGATTTTATCCATTGGAAAAGTATTGGGAAGTAATCCCAAAAAACTCGGGGAAGATGTATATCGGATAGAAATGGTGAACGACGAAGACGGGAGAAAACTCGCACTGGAAATATTGCTCGGGCTGGTAATTGACGGAAAAAAAATGAATATGGTTTCTGTTTACTCTGGAAGCACATTTATTCAGCTCCATAACTGCACTGCATTTATAGCAAGTGAAATGTTAAAACAGGTAACATTTTTTGGCAAATCCGGCGGGTATACCTCCGGGCTGATTGTGGAGCAGGGTGCCGGCTGCAGCCTTTACGCCAATGTGAATGACAGTGTACTCACCGGCGATTTTACCAAACTGCCCGAAGACGTAATGATGTGCGGTGTAGCCCTTTCATTAACGGATACGCTCGATTCGGATGATTTTTCATTCGATGATGAAACCATTTCCTGAAATACCGCTCTCCTCTGAAGGTGCCGTACTCACGGTCACAAACACATCGGGTATTTCTGTTCCCGTAAAATCTGCTATACTGCGCAAACTCGCCAGCCTCATCGAAGAACAAGAAAATCTCCTTTTTCAGCATATAGAAGTTGTTTTCGTTAATGAAAACGACATTATTGACATAAACCGGGAATACCTCAGCAGGGATTATGTCACAGATATTATTACATTCCGGTATGATGAAAACGGAAATAACCAGGCGATAGAGGGGACACTTTTTTGCTGTGCCCAGCGTATCGGGGAACAAAGTGCTGAATTCGGAACCGCTAAAAAAAGTGAATTCTACCGTGTTTATATCCATGGTCTATTACACCTGGCGGGCTACGATGACCAGCTCCCGGAGCAAAAAGAAAAAATGACTAAGCTCGAAGACTATTACCTCGAACAAATGATGAACTTGCTGTGACAGAATCCGTCTATACTCTTCTGGTTGTTGAATCACCTGTTATTGCAGGGATTATTCAAAGCCATTGCCCCTCATCTGTTTATGTTCTGAGTACGGGTGGTTATTGCTGGCATCCGGTATATGATCCCGCTAAAAACCGTATAAAAGCAATTGCCGATCCCAAAAAAACAGATATCCGTAAAGAACTCAAAAAGCAGGCTCAATGGGCCAATAGTGTTATCATTGCTGCGGATTCCGATCCGGCCGGGGATTTTATCACATGGTCAATAGCAAAATTTCTTAATAATCCTGGATTGAAGCGAACCCGTTTGCAAAGTCTCAGTAAAACAGGTATTTACGAAATGCTGGATGAAGCACGGGAACTCGACGAATCTTCACTCGAAACACGGCTCCGAAATAGGTTCATGATCCGGCAGCAGTGGAAACATTCACGTATGGTGCCTGATTATCATCTCTCCGGCCTGGTATCCATTTTTGGCCACGCCAAAACATACAGGCATTTTCTGAATGAAAACGGCATTCTCTTTAAAAGTTCTTCTGCAATGCATGTGGCGCCAGATGAATGGATTTCCGTGGAAGAAGACATGACAGAATTATATTACCGGCCGGAAAAACCCCTTTCTACATTCGATATTTTAGGAAAAATTGTAGAAAATAAGTTAGCTGCAACATACGAAAAGGCTCAGGAATTACTGCAGGAGTTGTTTCAGACAAAACTGCCTTTTTCTGGAGAATCGCTCATCAGTTACCCCCGGACCTCGGCAAGGGCTTTCTACAGTGAAACCTGGAATCATTTCCGCCAGCAGTATATTAAATTTGGCTCACAAAGCGAACTCAAACCTGTTTTCATGCAGGAAATTGCAGACCCGGGGGTCCCTCATGAAAGTATTCACCCTGTAAATCTCTCTTTAACACCTCAAAAAATATCGGGTGAGTTATCAGGGGTACTTGGAAATCTTTACCATATCATATATGATCAAACCCGTTCCAGTATCACCTTACCGGAAAAATTAAACCAGGCTTACATTAATGAATTGCAGGCAGGTATTTATTTTTATGAGGCAAACGGAACTGTTTTAACGGAGTCCAGGCAATCTCTCCGGCCGGTTTACACCACAAGCGACCTGGGTATATTGCTTTTTGAGTTGGGTATTTGCCAGCCATCCGGGTTCGGAAAAGATCTCCATGATTGGGCATCGAGAGGCTGGATACATATTGAAAAAGACCTGGTTACACCGGGTAAACCTATTGTAAATAAATTAAATGATGCTGAATCATTTCACAAAAAACTGGAAAAATTGAATAACCTCGCGGAAAGTGATACTCTTGATTTCGAAACAATAAGTAGCATACTTTCGTCTTAATTTATAAATGTTACTGAACATGAGTGCTGAAGAAAAAAGCGGGGTGTCTGCCGACCCATCTAACAACCATTTCGAAAAACTGAGTGCGCTGCTCTCGGCTCACCTTGGATTTGATGGCAACAATAAGGAAGGTTCCCTGAAAAAATCACAGGGTTTAAAAAAACCGGACAGGATTTATCAACTAAGAATCCTCAATATCCTGAAGCCGATACCCTGGCTTTTACTTGCTGTTTTTATCTTCTCTTTCATCTGGGATTTTGATGACTATTTTGCATCATTTTTTGGCATACAACTGCAGTTTGAAGGAATATTGCGGATTATTTCGGTAAGCGGAATGATCGGATTTCTCACGAATTGGACTGCCATCACCATGCTATTCAGGCCATTAAAAAGGCGGCCACTGCTGGGTCAGGGTTTGATACCAGCGCATAAAGAACGGATTGCATACCGCCTTGCGAGGGCTGTTTCTGACGACCTGATCAATCCCGCTTTGATTCAGCAAAAAATCCACGAATCGAAGGCAGTAAGCCGGTACCGCAGGCTCACTCTTTTGCATGTTCGTAACGTGACATCCAAACAAGCGTTCCGGGACGATTTAAAAACCTGGATTCTTGAATATATTTCGTTCCAGATTCATGATCCCATTTTCAGAAAAAAAATATCTGCCCATATATTAGCCGAACTTGAAGAAGCCCTTCATGACAAAATGCTTGAAAAAGCCGCACTCAAAACCTATTCATTTTTCCGCGGTCAGACCCTGGAAGAGTTTATTGAAGACCTGCTCACAAAAGTACCGGTAACTGCTGAACGTTCCATCGGTTTTATTGACGAATACCTCGACGAGTTGCCTGGCCGTATCGAAAAGAACAGCGAAAAAATTGATGAACTTATCACCCAGGGAGTTTACATGCTTGTGAACCAGTTAAACGTACAAACACTGGTGGAAGAAAACCTCAGAACATACGACGAAGAAAAACTGGAAAACCTGATCCGAAATGCCACCAACGAGCAGCTCAAAACCATACAGTACCTTGGTGCAGTTCTAGGAACCATCGGCGGGTTTGTGATTTGGGAGCCGCTGCTTAGCCTTACAATTCTCACCCTGTTATTTGGAACAGTTTTTTTGATTGATCACCTATTGTTTAGACGTGAATCGTGAACTGTTGCAATTTTATTGACTTGGACTTTTCCTTATTCCCAGATACTCTTTAATTACAATTGGCCGGATTGTTCTTTTGTTGCTTTTAATATCCCATGCCTTTCAACCGGCTGATACAAATCATGGATTATTAATGTACGCTTTTTTGTTATTTTGCATTCATGAAATCTCTTGAAGAAAAAATTATCAGATATGCGGCAGGGTATGAGGATATTTTATTAGTATATCTCTTTGGATCCCGGGCAACAGAACATACACATAGCGAAAGTGATGTTGATGTGGCCTTAATGTTTCGCTTTAACCAAATCCCGTCTGTAGAACACTTATTACAGATTCAGGATGATTTGACCTCGCTTTTAGGAAAGGAAGTTGACATCGTTGTACTCAACAACGCATCCCCTATTATTCGTATGCAGGTATTGAGAAAAGGCAAAAAGCTCTTTGATCGGGACAAACGTGCATATATCCGTTTTTTTGTACGAACCATAAACGAATACGATGATTTAAAACGAGTTCGTTCCGTTATTGAAAAAAAGATAGCACGTGGAAGAATTTATGGTTGATCGTGATGTTGTTATTGCCAAAATAAACTCGATTCAGAAATGCCTGAAGAGAATCAAAGAGATTACAAAACTTGATCCGAAATCACTCGAGAACCTTGATACAGAAGAGATCGTCATTCTTAATCTTCAGCGTGCCATTCAATCTTCCATAGACCTTGCTGCACATATAGTTGCAGATGAAGGATGGGGGGTACCCCGGGAATTACGTGAAAATTTTGATTTACTTTCACAAAAGAAAGTTTTGTTTGTTTTTTTGATAAACATGCCATTAAACGACTGATAGAAGGTGATAAGCTAATCTACTCTTTACTGATTGAATAATCAGTTTTATTTAATACCTTCGATCGATTCGCAATTTAACACCCATATATGGACCGTAAAACATTTCTCCGGCAAAGTACTGCAGCCGGATTTGCCCTAACACTTAATCCGGCAAGCCTTCTCATGGAAAAAACTATGACCCCGGCTTCCGCATATAAACCATCAAACGGGAAAAAAGTTATTGTTGCGGGAGCCGGAATTACCGGCTTGTGCTGTGGTTACGAACTCATGAAACGGGGCTTTGATGTAACAGTTCTGGATGCTGATGGCCGGCACGGCGGACATGTTTTCACAGGAAGGGATGGACTTTCAGACGGCCTTTATGTTGATTATGGAGCCGAGGGCTTCACAAAACCGGGTTATGAGAAATTCTGGAACTATATCGATGAATTTGATCTGCCGGTATTGAAATATAATCATAGAATTAACAGGCTGTCGCGCATTGATGACCGTTACTATACCGATGAGGAGATATGGTCGAGGCAATTCGACAGGGCAACAGAATTGGGCGGTTTCAATGAAAAAGAAAGAAGGTTTCTCTCTGCCAATCCTATCTGGAACCTCGAAACTCTATACCTTCAGCCCTATTGGGAAAAATTTTCCAGTGATTATCAGCCTTTGGGTATTGGCCTCGACGATCTCGATCATATTTCAATTTCAGAATTATATGAAAAAGACGGCGCCTCACAGGCGGCGTTAGACCGGCTTGGAGGAGCCCGTACCTCTGCCCTCTTCAAGATCTGGCAATCCTACATTTTACATGTAAGGGGCATCCCGCTTTATCACCCCGATATGCTCTACAGAATAAAAGGCGGAAACCAGAAAATGACCGATGCATTCGCATCAAGACTCGGTGAGAGAGTGTTGCTCGACTGCCGGATTACGGAAGTTGAGCAGGGAAACACCGGGGTAAAACTTACCTTTGAAGAATTTGGTGAAATCAGGACGATGGAAGCAGACTTCCTGGCGAATTGCCTGCCGGTTCCCGCACTGCGAAATATTCTTTTTACACCCGATTTACCCTCCGAAAAACGATACGTCATCGAAAACCTGGCATACGATTCCTACCCCAGATTCGCTTTTCAGGCCCGTTCAAAATTTTGGCTTAACGACAACCTGACTATCAATTTTAATTTTAATCACCCCGGGCTCAGCAATATCTGGCAAGTTGCCGAGGAGGTCGATACACAACGGGTTGTGCTGATGGCAACAGGGCCTGGAGGCACATCACCTCTGCGTGCCCTGCATACGTTTAAACAGCTCTATCCCGGTAATACATCCGGCATAAACATTGAGCAGGCACTTGTAAAAGACTGGACTGCCGACCGTTTTGCCCCAAGCTGCGAAAGACTCTCATTTCCGATGGGAACTCTCGCAAATTTTTGGCCACACGTAATGACCCCGGCCGGCCGAATCCATTTCGCCGGTTCTTATGCAGACAACAACAACTGGGGTATGGAAGCGGCCACCAATTCCGCAAACAGGGTGGCTCAGGAAATTGAACAGGCATGATGTTTTTTTGATCAGTTTTTTATGAAATCAGAACTACACGTGAATTACTTTCTGTTCCTCTCCTGTATAATACTGCCATATTTTTTTCTTCATCCCGGTTCCAATCAAAATAGTGTCTCTGCTAAACCTGAGGTAAGTATTGTACAGCCTGATCTGAATAGTGTCTATCATTGGGGAGATCAGGTAAGGTATCGTATTACTGTTTCCGATATGAATGATGGCGATTCAAGGTTTGGCGAAATTATACCCCTCGAGGTATTTCTGGAAACCAAATTCGTGGCTGAATTGGGTTACACTGATATGCCCCTGAATTCCGGCTTACAAGAAATCAAAGAAAACGAAGGGCTGTATCTGATGAGAAAATCAACCTGTTTTGGCTGTCATGCCGATAAAACCATGCTGGTTGGGCCTTCTTTTTCAGATATATCTGACAGATACCCTAACAACCCCGAAACAATGAGCACCCTTGCAAATCGTATTGTTAATGGCTCGTCGGGAAAGTGGAGCGATATTGACATGCCGCCGCATAATGATCTGTCCATCGAAGAAGCTAAAAAAATTTCAGCGTACATCCTTCAGCAGGGAAGCAGGAAGAACAGCTGGGTTTATCCCGGCCTGGAAGGAGTTTTCAGAATTATTGACAAACCGGCAGGTACAAGCGGCGGCTATTATCTTTTAACAGCCAGTTATAAAAATAACGCCCCGGAACCTGCCATAGGCCGGCACACCATAGTTTTAGAAATCAGGTAACGTGATCCATTAAATCCTCATTATGTAATAGTGTGAGTTCGATTCAAAAGGGAGAGATATTGATTATCAAATGAATATAAGTGATGGATGCTGAATAACAACGTAACATATTCTGCCATCAATTTGTGTAATGTATCGTCACGGGATTGTAACCCCGGAGGGGTTGAACATGAATAGCCCCGGGCGCAATGCCGGTAATCGCGAAGCGCTCCTCTTTTTACCCGCGAAGCGATTTACCCAATGTAGCCCGGGGGATAACGCGCCCTTACCCCGTCCCCCGAGCGTCCATCTTGTAAAGGTGACAAGCAGAATCGAGGGGGTTCTGAACCAGCATCGGCAAAATGACATCATCTCCATGCATGTCAGAACTCCGCTCCACCCGGGGTTATTCATGTTATGCCCTCCAGGATGCCGGGTCAACCCGGTAGAACGATTGCAGCATACTGTAAAGGTTTGGCATGGAGCTTTTTAACTGATCGGGTATTTCAAAAAAAGCTTCAGTGGCAACAGAAAATAATTCAGCCGGATTTTTAGCCCCGTAAGGGTCAAGCACCGAACTTCTCCCCGTTCTGCTCTCACGAATCAGCCTGCGGTAGACTTTTGCCAGCACCCTGCTCCATTCATCATCACGCATTGCTTCGCCATCCATGCTTATGCCGGCTGTGAGTCCGTACCGGTCATCCAAAAAATGAGAAAATTCATGATAGATCAGGTTATGGCCATGTCTTGATTCATAAATGTCACGTTTTATATCGCCCCAGGATAGCACAATATTACCGGCTCCCCAGTATTCCCCGCTTCTGGTCTCATACCCAACTGAAACGATACCGCCCTCATCTTCTTCATTTACCGGCGCCATATAATCATCCGGATAGATCAGGATTGCCTGTAAATCACCGTAATAGTCTGACGGCTCCATTAGAATCAAAACAGCAGCATATGCAGCGATCACCACCCTGATTTCTTCCGTCAGCTCCAGTCCGCCGCATCCCTCGAAATGTTTTTCACTGAGAAGAATCACAATTCTCTGCCTGAGCTTATCACGCAATTCGTCTGGTAAACTGTGGAAAACCGGAACTTTTGTTTGAATAATCTTTTCCCATTCGGCCGGAAACGGTTTCTTCAACTGCCATTTACGCTTGAGGTAACGGAAGATCGGCACGTACAGTGAATTTTATGTATGAATCATCGCGGCTGTTTCAATTTTGCGGCGATGACTCGGTTATATCGATTTTTATGATTCGGTCGCCTTGTTGAATATCGTCGATCACGCTGTCACCATCAATAACCTTTCCAAATACTGTGTGATTGCGATCGAGATGTGCCGTATTTCGACGATTGTGGCAAATGAAGAACTGCGAACCGCCTGTATTTCTGCCGGCATGAGCCATGGAGAGCACTCCCCTGTCGTGGTATTGATTCTTTCCATCGAGTTCGCAGGGAATTTGGTAACCCGGCCCGCCTGTTCCGTCTCCTTTCGGGCAGCCCCCCTGTATCATAAAATCCCGGATTACCCGGTGGAAGGTAAGCCCGTCATAAAAACCTTTTTTTGCCAGGGAAATAAAGTTCTCTACCGCAGCCGGAGCATCTTCCGGAAAAAATTCCACAGTCATGTCCCCTTTTTCTGTATATATGATTGCTTTTTGCATCAGATGAAATATTAGTTTTACGTTGATTGAATTTTTTTTTGAATTTTTGCAAGATAGAGCAGTTCGCTGCAACTTTCCTGAAATTTTTTTCCTTTATTTCCGGGCTATTTCAAATACCACAGATTATCTGGATTCGTTACCTTTCCATTGATACTGTCACCACGTTGCGAAAAACAAAAGAGATATAATAATTAAGGAACATATCGTATTATTTCCCGTTAAATTCCTGTTGTATACAGGGGCTTTATTTACATGAATAAAAAGATCAAAAACACAACGGTATTAAGGAAGAGATGGCTGATATCAGCTATAATTCTGCTGTTTATTGTGCCGTTCATATATTTTATGATGATATGGCTTGGTTATTTCGGGCCGATGCCAGACCAGAAAGAACTTTCACAGGTTCATAATTACCAGGCAGCCCAGGTTTACTCTGCCGATGGTGTGCTACTGGGTACATATTATGTTCAAAATCGTACTGAAATCACTCTTGACGATATTAATCCTGTTCTGATTGATGCGTTGCTTTCAATTGAAGATATTCGCTTTTACGACCACAATGGAGTAGATAAACGGGCACTTCTCCGGGTATTTGTACGTACAATACTGCTTGGCCAGGATAGCGGTGGCGGAAGTACGATTACACAACAACTTGCCAAAAATTTATATCCCAGGGAGCGGAATGGCTGGCTTTATCTGGTTTCAGATAAAGTGAGGGAGATGATTATCGCTCGTCGAATGGAAAGTGTATTCAGTAAAGACGAAATTCTTGTGATGTATCTCAATACTGTGTCGTTCGGTGAAGATGTATTTGGCATCGACATGGCATCACGACGATTTTTTAACAAAAGGCCTGCGGATCTCGAAATCCATGAAGCGGCTGCCCTTACCGGCATGCTTCGGGCTACATCCTGGTATAATCCGCACCGCAATCCAGAAAGTGCACTTCAACGTCGTAATGTCGTTATCAGGCAAATGGAACGATATGGCAAAATTTCTGCGGAAATCGCCGATATCGCCGTTAATATGCCAATCTCTACAAACTATTCGCTGATCACAACAAGCGACGGCCCTGCACCCTATTTCAGGGAACATCTCCGGCAGGAACTGGCCCGGATTCTGAAGGATTATCCAGCTCTTGATGATAAAAAATATAACCTCTATACCGATGGACTTGTGATTCAGACAACTATTGATTCGCGTGTTCAGAAGGCTGCTGAAAATGCTGTAAAAACAAGAATGAATAATTTACAATCCATTTTTGATGGTCAGTATTCCTCCAGATCTATTTTTTCTGATGTTGATGACCCCGCTGTACTAAGGGCATGGAGGCAAACTGAATATTTTAAACAGCTTACACAGGATGGAACTACCGAGCAGGAAATTCAAAGGATACTTTACGAGCCGGTCAAAACCCAGGTATTTACCTGGAACGGATACGAAGAGATGACTCTTTCGCCTTATGATTTACAACGACATTACCTCTCTTTTCTGAATTCCGGTTTTTTAGCCATGCATCCCAACACCGGAGATGTACTTGCATGGGTTGGCGGAATCAATCACCATCATTTCAAATATGATCATGTGAAATCGCGCCGGCAAACCGGTTCAGCATTTAAACCGTTTGTATATGCAGCCGCAATTGAAAACGGAATCAAGCCATGTGATTATCGACGGAATGTACTTACACTCTACAGCGAATATGAAGGCTGGATGCCCCGAAATGTGCGGGAAGAGTACGGAGGCAGGTATTCTCTGCAGGCAGCTTTGTCTCAATCCATCAATACTATTACTGTAGAGTTATTAATGGAAACGGGACTCACAAATGTTATCAATACCGCCACAGGCCTTGGGATTCAATCTGCGATACCTGAAGAACCCTCAATCGCATTAGGTACGGCAGAATTATCATTGCTAGAACTTACTGCTTCTTATGCCGCGTTTCTGAACAGTGGTAGACCGGTTAAACCGAGAACCATTTCTGCAATTTATAATTCCGCAGGCGAGCTTATTTATGATTTCAATGATGAACTATCAAATACAGAAAGTGTTATTTCGTCAGAAACTGCCTCAGCTATTGTAAACATATTGTCTAAAGCAATAAACGAAGGAACAGGCCAAAGCCTCAGAAGCAGGTTTGGCATAACTCATGCAGTTGCAGGAAAAACCGGCACTACGCAAAATTTTGCAGACGGCTGGTTTATCGGAATGACACCAGATATGGTTTTTGGAAGCTGGGTAGGGGGAGCAGTACCACGTGTTCGATTCCGCAATAATCTCGGCTACGCTTCTCACACGGCATTGCCGATTGCAGGCCATTTTCTCAGCAATCTCCGGAATCAACCTGGTTTGGAACCGCAGCGCAATGACTTTTATCCTCAGCAAATCCAAACCCGATATGACCTGGCCTGCGAAGATGTGTTGGATGATCGATTCCGCGACCGCACCAGGGACTTTTTTACCGGGCGCACAGTAAATGAACCACGCGAGGCCCGAACGATTGACAGGAATAACGAAGACCGGGAAAACAGGTCTGTTTTAAGGAGAATCGGCAGTATTTTCTCCCGGGACAGAAACTGATATACCAGATCTGCCTGTTTTGAAGTTGTGATTTGAGATTTGAAAATTTCGGTTAATCCAGGTAAGGAGTATATCAATTCATAAATTTGCCTATCTTGTAAAGATACCCAACTTTAATAAATTATTGAATTTATGCCTGCCACTGCAATCATTACAGGTGCATCAAGCGGAATCGGGTTTGAGCTGGCTAAAGTTTTTGCACAGGAAGGGTATGACCTGATTATCACTGCAAGGCGAAAAGAGCGCCTTAAAAATTTGCAAACTGAAATCGAGAATGATTACAATGTAAAGGTACACGTTATTCCTCTTGATATAACCAAAGAAGATAACGCCTGCCGGCTTCTTGATTATACTGAAAAAAATAACCTCAATATTACAGCCCTGGTAAATAATGCCGGTGTTGGTGATTACGGTTCTTTCCATACATCGGAGTGGATACGCCAATCACAAATTATTGAGTTGAACATCAAGGCACTCACTCATCTCACTCACCTTTTTTTACCTGCTTTAATGAAAAATGAGAGAAGTTACATTTTGAATGTGGCTTCTACGGCCGCATTTCAACCCGGGCCGCTAATGAGTGTATATTACGCTTCCAAACATTATGTTTTGGCATTCAGTGAAGCAATTGCGGATGAATTACAGGGATACAGGGTAACGGTGACGGCACTATGTCCCGGGCCCACAGAATCTGAATTTCAGAAAGTGGCTAATATGCAGACGTCAAAACTTATTGACCGCTTTCCTCTCGCCACTTCACACAAGGTAGCCGAATACGGCTACAAAGCCATGAAAAAAGGTAAACGAGTTGCTGTGTATGGATTCTATAACAAGTTATTGCTTAAAACGATTGGCTTGTTCCCACGCAGTTTCGTAACTGCAGCCGTACGCAAAATCAAGGAAAGGAAGTAGTATCATGTCAACGATAAAGTGACAGGTAAATCATCACATGCTTATGTATTTTCAATGACTACAATGTCAATAATGGGCTTACTCAGATTAAATTGGATGATCCGGTTTACCTAATCCCTGCAATTACCGGATATTGTTGCATTACCCCTCGACTGATCCCATCATTTTTCATAGAGTGTTTTTGAAGCCATCTTCTGCCCAAAAATGGCAAACTTTTAAAAAAGATTAATTAATTGTCACACTCTCTTACCATTTTTACCGTTTTCAGAAAATATTCATTACATTCAATATAATATCATCCAGACAAAAACGAACAATTTAAAAAACAAACCTACAATGGAAAGAATTTCCATTCTTACCATTATTCTCGTTACAGTTGTCCTATCTTTCTGTCTCAATAAAGATATTTTTGCTCAGCCAAATCTTGAAAGAATATCGATTAGTGAGAGAAGTGATGGTAAGGGTTTTGTGATACGTAATCACCTTACTGCCACGCCTGATTCCTTTAAAATTACTCAACCCTCTTCCGATCTGATCCAGTTTATGATCTATTCCGATAAACTGGATGCAGCTGATTTTATAAAACCGGACCTTCCTGCCGCCATCCGGAATATTGAATATCAAAAAAATGATGCCGGTTTTGGGTTTGACATATTTTTAGAAGCTGGCAATTACTTCAGGTCATCAGCTTATCACGACCGTAATGCAAAGCATATATTAATCGGGCTTGAACGCGCAACCAAAGAAGTCGTTGATCAAATCACTGCTAACTCAGATTTTATCTATTGGTACGATTATCACCAGGACAGTTTTGCGTTCGATTTCAGGTTCAGCGCTGATGATGATGCATTCATCCAGATGAGAAACAATAATGGCTTCAACGTAATTGTACTTGACCCGGGACACGGAGGGCATGATCCCGGAGCAGTTAACCGCAGCCTTGGAATAAGGGAAAAAGATATTGCGCTGGCAGTAGCACTTAAGGTTGGTGATTATATCAACGAGCATATGCCGGATGTAAAGGTAGTTTACACACGAAAAGACGACCGTTTTGTTGAATTGGCCCGCCGCGGAAAAATTGCTTCCGAAGCCAACGGTGACCTTTTTATTTCAATTCATGTAAATTCTGCAAGAAGTCCGCAGGCACACGGCGCCGAAATTTATTTCCTTGGTTTGGCCAGAACAGCTTCGGCACTTGAGGTAATGAAACGGGAAAACAGCGTTATTGACCTCGAAAACGGTGGCGGTCCAATGCAGTTAAGTGAGGAAGAACTTCTTATTTTTGAACTCGCAAATGCCGGCAACCTTGCAATAAGTGAGCGTATCGCCATGATGATGGAAGACCAGTTTCGAAACAGGGCACAAAGGCGCTCGCGCGGGGTGAAACAGGCCGGTTTTATGGTTCTCTGGAACCTGCCAATGCCGGCGCTTCTCATAGAGCTCGGTTTTTTAACCAACACAAATGAGGCGCGTTATATGGCAAGTGATTACGGCCAAACCATCCTTGCTTCTGCAATATTCAGGGCAATTCGCGATTTCAAACAGGAATACGACCGGAGCTCGCGTCAGACAAACAACAGAGCCAGCAATGACTGACCCCCCTCTGATCATCGGAGTTGGCGGCGGCAGTGGTTCTGGTAAAACCACCGTTGTAAATAAAATTGTCCAGGGAATCGGCAAGAATAACATTCTCCTCATAGAGCACGATTCGTATTACAGGGATTTGAGCCACATCACACTTACTGAGCGGCAAAAACAAAATTTCGACCATCCCTCAGCACTCGAAACAGAACTGATGATTCGTCACCTCGATGCACTGAAAAAAGGATATAAAGTTGATCTGCCGGTTTACGATTTTGTTGCTCATACCCGTTCTGAAAAAACAATCTCTGCAGTGCCCAGGGAAATCATTCTTATTGATGGAATCCTGATTTTCGTTGAACCCAAATTAAGGGAACTGATGGATATCAAAATTTATGTTGATACAGACGACGATGTACGATTGCTTAGAAGATTAAAAAGAGACATCATTGAACGCGGCAGGGACTTTGACGGGGTTTTAAACCAGTACGAAAAATTTGTGCGACCCATGCACCTTGAATTTGTTGAACCCAGCAAGCGATACTCTGATATCATCATCCCCCGTGGCGGGGAAAATCTCGTAGCCCTGCAGATGGTAATTGCACTCATCAAACTGAGATTAAAACAATAAACAGTTACCAGCCTACCCATTCATTTAAATCAGCCGGATTTAATTATTTACCTGCTGAACTTTTGGGAAAAAGATTCCATCCCTTCAAATAAAA
>RECI01000304.1 GCA_007694095.1 Balneolaceae bacterium
GCTAGTTGAAGTTTATTATTCCTTTACCTGTTGTTTTGCCCAGGCGGCTGCCATCAGATCGAACCCTTGCTGCCAGTCCTTTTCACTTTCCGGTTTAACTTTGAACTTGCGAACAATTTTAAGAGAAGGTGAATTTTTAAATTCTTTCATACCAGAGCTGTCAAATACATGTTTAGGCACTTAGAGCGCCGTTAATACCAACATATTGTTCATCATTTGATTTGGGATGAACAGAATGACCTATTTACGAACAAAGAAAAATTTCGGTCATTCGGTTCTTCGGTCATTCGGTTCTTCGGTCATTCGGTTCTTCGGTCATTCGGTCTATCGCAAATCATTTAGTGTCTTCCTCAGCTAATACTGCTTCCAGCGTATCCAGCCGTTCGTTCCAGAATTTGCGGTAACGCTGTGCCCATTCGATCACCTCCAGCAGTTTTCGTGTATCTGCCCTGCAGTAGCGTTGCCGGCCGGCCTTGTTTATTACCACCAGTCCGCACTCATTCAGAATTTTCAGATGTTTGGAGACGGCCGGACGGCTGATATCAAAATTTTCCGCAACTTTGTTTACAGACATTGATTTCCCGGCTAAGAGGTCAATAATTTCCCTGCGGGTCGGGTCTGCAATGGCGTGGAAAAGTTGCTGGGACATAATCGTTTATAAAGTGTAACAATTTGGTTACGAATATATATGTAACAATTTAGTTACGCAAATATATTTTTTGTTTCCCTTCTAAGTGTCCAATAGTCAGAAAATCATTTATTTTGTGAGATGAAAATTTCACGTGCAAAGGCCTGGGTCAGGCTTAATCAAAAATATGCCCCGGTCCTTTTTTTTATCTGCGGCTTTATCTGGGATACTCTCACACTTGGCCGGATTGACCGGCTGTATGACCGGGTAATTCTGAGCACGTACCTTACTTCTCTTACAGCGTGCCTCTATCTTTACAATCTGAAGGATGATGACAAATTTAAGGGGACATTTTTTGAACGGTATGAGGTTTATCTGCCGCTTGCAATACAGTTCTTTTTGGGTGGATTGTGCAGCGCTTATGTGATCTACTTTTCGAGGAGTGTAACATTCACAAAAACGCTCTCATTTTTTGTGATTTTGGTTTTTTTGCTGTTTGCCAATGAGCTGTTGAAAAAACGTATCTCAAATAAATACCTGCAATTCAGTGCCTATTTTTTCATGAACTTTACGTTTTTCACGTTTTTTTTACCGGTACTTCTGAAACAAATGAGCACGTTTATTTTTTTAATATCCGGGGTTATCAGCCTGGTAATCACCATTATGCTGATAACATTTATCTATAACTCAAGTCCGTCAACCCGTCTTGAAATCAGTAAGAGAAAAATGGTTGCCATTATTGCCGGCATTTACCTTATGATTAACACATTTTATTTTACGAATCTGATTCCGCCGGTTCCATTGGCACTGGACTCTGCAGTTGTTGCATATAATGTTGAAAAAGGGAATGGTGATTACGTTGTAACTTACGATCGTGAAACCCGGTACAAATTCTGGCGGGAAAACAGTTTTGAGTTTTCCTATACACCCGGAGAGAGGGTTTATGTGTTTTCTTCAATTTTTGCACCCACAGATTTGAGAAAAGAGGTAGCCCACCGATGGAAATGGAGAAATCCTGCCACAAACAAATGGGAAATAACTGACACCATACGGTATGAGATAACAGGTGGGCGGGATGAGGGATACCGCGGATTCACTTTCAAACAAAATATGCAAGAGGGGAGATGGAGGGTTGATGTTATTACAGTGGAGGGGCAAATCATTGGTATGGTGGATTTCGAGATTGAGTTCGATTCTGACAGAGAACCGAACAGGTTGGTTACAAGGATATTTTGATGATCAATTTTGCCTGTTTATTGATTCGGCACAGCATCAAGATATTGCCACATATACAAGGCCAGCCATGAGCGGTGTGGTGCGAACCGTTCAGCAGTACGTACAGTTTTTCGACGGGGGCTTGTAAGGCGTGCAAGGGTTTTTCGGGCGGCAAGGTCGCCATCAGGCCATACATCTTCATCCCCGAAGTAGAAGATGGAGATCATATCAGCAGTCCACTGGCCAACACCCCAGAGCAATGTAAGGCGCTTTGAGCGTTCTTCATGATTCATCATCCTGAGTTCATCCGCCCGGAGGTTGCCTGCCCTGGCTTCTTTGGCAATTCCGCACATGGTACGCAGTTTGGCCGCAGAGAGGCCGCAGTTTCTTAATATTTCAGTATTTTCTTCAACAAAAAACTCAACAAGAGGCAGTTCACCGGCCGCTTCAATCACCCGCCCCCAGATAGTCCGGGCTGAGGTTACAGATAGCTGTTGCCCTGCAACCGAACGGCACAGGCGGTGTGGCAGGCAGAGAGAATCATCCGGCTTGAATTCGACCGGGCCTGCCCGCACAATCGCATCGGCCAGTGCGGGTGCAAATTCTGAGGCGATATCAATAAAATTTGTGTGAATTTTTTCGCTGGAATTTCTCATGGACCTGTAAATATTACATAGTGATCTACATGTCGAATACAGGACTGCCGGATAATGAATATGGATAAAAATACCATCCGAAACTCAATTTTCCTGAAAATATGTTTACCGATGCTGTTAACCTGAGTTCGATACTTAATAAGCCATATACATACTAAATAATTTGCGATAGACCGAAGAACCGATAGAGCGAATTTTTTCCTATTCGTAAACAGGTCATTCTGTTCATCGCAAATAAAATGATGAACAACAAGTTGGTATTAACGGCACTCTAAGCGCCTAAAAAGCAGCATGAAGCAAACCTGAAGTGTCCGTAGGAGCTCTGCCAAAAGGATACCATCGATGCAGTTGTTGCACATAAACTCTTCCCACAAAGTGATACCAAAGGGAAATGTTTATCTAAAGTCATGTATGCAGATCGGAGGTAATCCACCAGGTATTGCCCTGCGGGTCTTTAACGCCGCAGGTTCGGCCGTACTCCTGATCGGATGGTTTCTGAACGGATACTGCTCCGGCATCAAGGGCTTTTTGATAAACCTGATCGGCTGTGTTCACATTCACATAGAGACCGGCAGTTTGAACAGGCCACTGTTCTGTGCTTTCACCTGCCATGATAGTGCTTTCACCTATTGTCACTTCGGCATGTACAATTCTGCCGTCATCATCCGGGTATCGTGCTTTTTCTGATGCACCAAAGACCCTTTTGGCAAATTCGATAAAGGCATTTACATCATCCAGAATCAGGTAAGGCATTACAGTATTGTAATAATCGGGTTTTTTGAATTTTTCAGTCATGGATAGAGGTTTTTGAGGGAGATAAAAAAGAACATCATAAACGGAAGTGAAATTACTAAATTTTCTGCCATTTTTTGATCAGAGATCGGAAATCGCATATCACGTATTAGATTTCATACATCGAACCTCCGATACTGGCAGGGGCTATCGCACGCTGCATAGTCCTTTCGTTCGAGTACCAGACGCTGACAGATCCTTGCTCCGCTGCGGTGCTGTCAGGTCTTAAATCGGTCTTCGGTCACCCGTTCTCGGTCTAATCTGTCACCAGTGTTACAATATTATTGAGTAAAACAGAACTAATAATAACCCCGGCCGGCACCAGATATTCGGTGCCGGCCAGGTTTCTCTTATTTTATGGATGAATAATTGCCTTGCCGGTTACCAAAGTGAGTGAACTATTGGCGCGCCGTTAATCAAAGTAAATTTCCCTTTGCCCATCCACTGTTTAAGGTTATCAAAATCTTCCCAGTTTTTACCAGCTTGATTCCAGTGATCAGCCAGCCCTGCAGGGGATTCATACACTTCTGACAAAATAAAATTGGTATTGCCGGAAGGTTCGGAATTGGGATCCATAGGATCCTTCATTTCGGGAGCTTTTGAGAGGTCATAAATCAACAGTGCTTTTTCACCGCTTCTGTGATGGGTGCGTTCCATCCATGCCGCATGAGATTTGAAAATGCGGTCGCCTTCGGCCACAAGTTCAGCCGGCATTGTGAAAATCATAGTGAATTGGATATTGCCTTTTCGTGCCATGGTATCTCCTTTTTTGTTGAAGGTTATGTTGTACAGGATTAGTCTATAACCATGAAAGAAAAGCAGCAATGACCAATTTTGGCTAATTTCACCATAAGTGGAGGCTGGTATCACCCGAATGGGTCATAGATTGTCCCGTTTCAGGTATTTTACTACGGCTTCGGTGCGAGTTCTTACCTGCAGTTTTTGGTAGATATTGCGCAAATGGTTGTGAACCGTATCTTTGCTGATATAAAGCTCATTGGCGATTTCTTTATAGAGCAATCCACGGGCGAGAAGGGTAAGTACTTCTTCTTCCCTGGGTGTTAATTTCAGCAGGTCGTCATGAATTTCATGGTCTTTGTAAAACGACTGAACCACTTTTCGTGCTATTTGAGGAGACATGGGCGATCCCCCTTTCATAACATCCCTGATGGCCTTTAAAATTTCGTCCGCAGGGGTTGTTTTGATGAGGTAGCCCACGGCGCCGGCTTGCAGGGCATGGAATATTTTTGCGGAATCCTCAAAAACAGTGAGCATAATCACCTGAATTTGCGGCAGAATTTCTTTGATTTCCCGAACAGCTTCAATTCCGCTCATTCCGCCAAGATGAATATCCATCAGTACCACATCGGGTTTTTTCATTGGGAGTTCCCTAAGTGCCGCTTCCGCGCTTTCATAATCACCGATACAGCGGAATCCGTGAGAGCCATCTAACAAAATGGCAAGGCTCTTGCGGATTTTGTGATCGTCTTCTACTATGATTACCCGGATACTCATTTCCTTAATAAACTTACAGGATATTTGTTAAGAATCAATGACCCAAAAAGGCTATTGTAGCTTCAACAATAAAACGACAGGTAAGTCTTCCCCATAGGGGCAGGCGGACGAGTTTTTGAAAAATGAGCTATTTGAGATCATTGGGATGATCCCGGATCGACTCGTCCGCCTGCCCCTATGGGGATGATTCCACTGCTATTTCACAGATGACACAACACTAGGATACTGGAAACTCAAGCTTTATAGTACTGCCTTTTCCGGGTTCACTTTTTAAAGAAAATTCACCTTTAACCGAATCCATTCTTTTTCGGATGTTAATTAGTCCATTGCCTTTGCCTGCTGCCTGTCCCGGATTAAATCCAGTTCCGTTATCATTAAGGAAAATCGTACACCTTCTGTCGGAAATTCGGACTTTGGTTAAGACTTCATCCGCACCGGAGTGATTTACTACATTGGTACAGAGTTCTTTATAGGCCATCAGCAGGTGATGGCGCACATCTGACGATAGTTCATGGTCCGGAATTTCAACAGGAACATCAAACCTGCAGCGTATGCCGGCTCTGCCAAAGTATTCTGACGCAAATTGGGTCAGATAGTCGATAAATTTTTCCAGTGAATCGTTTTGAGGATTCACCGACCATACGATCTCTCTGAATGTATCTATCACATCAATAGAAGCGCGGGACATTTCCCGGAGACGTCCCCGCAGCATTTCATGGTCAGCATCATCCCGGCTGCTCAGCTCTCCGAGCAGCTTGATTTCAGTAAGACGGGAGCCAAGTTCATCATGCATATCCTGTGCAATTCTCAGGCGTTCCCGTTCAACCATCTGCTGTTGCTCCATGATTTCGAGACGGCGTTTCAGTTTCCTGGTAGATACGAAAAAAATTGTACCCGCAAACAATGCAATTAATATAATGGCGGAAAGAAGCCGAAACCACCCGGTGTGCCAGTAGGCGGGAAGTACATGTATAGTGATGGCTGCCCCCTCTGTATTCCAGATTCCGTCGTGGTTGCTTGCGATTACCCGGAACCGGTATTCACCCGGGGGGATATTGGTATAATATTCCTCCCGCCGGTTCCCTATTTGGTTCCATCCGGTATCAAAACCTTCGAGCATTGTGCGGAATTCCAGCCGATTGGGAGATATAAAACTTAACGCAGTAAAGCGGAGTGAAAAGTTCCTGATGCCTGGCTGAATATAGACCGGGTTAATGGCAGATGAAATAACATTTTGACCGGCAATGATCTCTTCAATGATCACCGGCGGTGGAGTTTCATTTATTCTGATAGCTGCCGGATCGATCATGGCTATCCCTTCGATGGTTGGAAACCACAACCGGCCGTCGTCCGATCTGTGTGCCGACGGGTAGAATCCACCGTTGGTTTCGCGGGTCACCATACCGTCTTCAATGCCATATGTATGTGTAAAAACCGACTCAGCGTTTCCGCTGGAAACATCATTTAACGCCTTTCTGGAAACCCGGTGAATTCCCCTGTTAGATCCCATCCAGAAGTACCCATCATCATCAGGGAGAATGTGGAATACGAGGTTATCATTTAATCCCTGTTCCGTTGTGATGATTGTGAAGGTATCATCATGATAGCGAAGCAAGCCACTGCCAAGTGTCCCAAACCAGATGATGCCATCTTCATCTTCATAAACGGTACGAACTGTAACCTGCGGTACCTGGTGGCTCTGGTGGAATTCAGTAAAAATACCGTCTCTGAAACGCGCCGGGCCGTTAAAAGTGCCCAGCCAGATATCACCGTTATCAGATTCATGAAATACCCTGGCATTCGGATGAGGAAGGCCGACCTCCGGGCCGTACCTTGTAAATGTTTCGTTATCGTAGAAGATAACGCCGTTAAAAGGGGTACCGAACCAAAAATTACCGCGGCTGTCTTCGAATATGGAAAGGATGACATTATATGGGAAATCACCGGTATCTCTGAAGTTCTGCAATTTGCCCTGTTCCAGCCGGTATAATCCACCACCCCAGGTGCCAATCCACAACCTGCCTGAGGTATCTTCATGTACCGACCAAACGCATGTATTTTCAATTGGAATTTCAAGAGGTATAATCATTCCGTTTAAAATTTGGCCTACGCCTCCGCAGTTTTTTCCGAACCATATACCACCATCGCCTGACGGAGAAATAGAGGTGATGTTGTTGATCACTTCATAGCCTTCTTCCCTTATCACATTAATGGTGGCATTGACCAGCCGGTTTAAACCACCGGTACGTGTTCCGGCCCACATTGTCCCTTCATGGTCTTGTATAATTGATAGGATATTATTACCCGAAAGCCCGTGTGCCTGCGATAATGTGAATATTTCTCCATCCTTATACCGTGAAATACCGCCGGTGGTGGCAATCCAGATGGCCCCGTCTGAATCCTTGTATAGTTCGGAAATATGCGATGATAGCAAGCCATTTTTATCCGTAAAATTTTCAACTGAATTGCCCGAAAAGCGATATAGCCCATTACCCCGTGTCCCGATCCATTGTACGCCGTTTGATTCAATGTATATGAAATGGATATCAAAAATTTCCGCTTCTTCGCCGGTGATGTACGGATCAAAACTTTCCCCGTTAAATACGGAAATCCCAAGAGCTGTAGTTACATAAATACCGCCTTCCGGGCTGCTATAGATTTTTGAAACGATATTGTGGTGAAGCCCGTGATCCTTTGTATAATGACTGATATCATTTCCTGATATCCTGACAACGCCTCCGCCAGTTGTAGCAGCCCAAATGTTATTTTCAATATCTTCGGTGATCGACACAACATTCCAATGATGGATATAATCCTGGAGTTGCAAAGTTGAAAATTGGCCATCCGTTTTTTTTGTAAGGTTGCCGTCTTCGCTTCCAATCCAGAGTGTACCATTGCTGTCTTCATAAAGGGTAATAATAAAGTCTGATACAATGGCAGGAGTGTTAAACCGATTGAAAACACGGAATGCAGCCCCGTCAAAACGCACCAGTCCGCCATGTGTGCCGATCCACAGGTAACCGTCAGAAGATTGTAAAAGGCTGTTTACCGTACTTTGAGGCAGACCGTCTTCCAGCCCATAAGAAGTGATCACATAATCGCGGTTTTGAGGGCGTACCTGACTTGCATGCATAACTGAAAGCAATCCTGTTAAAATGAAAAGCACTGCTGCCGTAAAGGTTACAATCCGGTTCATGTGATTGAAATTGGTATTCCGGAATCCAGTCAGAAGCCCGGGGCCATGTCAATATGGATAAAATACTGGACAGCACTATTTCAGGAGACAAAAACATATACATACCCGATCAGGCCAGGGAACTTCTTTGGTGCAATCTATTTTATTTTCCGGTCTTAAACAAAGAGAATGGTGGTGGAAAAATT
>RECI01000154.1 GCA_007694095.1 Balneolaceae bacterium
GAGTTGCGAAACCGCTTCTCAAATTCCTGTATATGATTGTCAACAGGTGCCTTTATTTCATTGAGATTCATCAATCATTCATTGTTTTGGGAACACAAAATTAGGGAAAATTCATTTGGGATTGAATTAACCGGAAATAAAATGATTATTAGGAAGAAAAGTTCAGGTAAATCAGCTCATACTGATAAATCAAATGGTTTTTATGGGATTTTCATAATATTTTTTTTATTTCCGCTTCATTTTTTACCTTTATACTTTAACCCATCAACCCATTGATATAAGGCATGTCGGCAGATATTCTCAAAACTCCCATTGAATATTTAAAAGGTGTTGGGCCCCAGCGGGGCGAGTTGCTGAAAAAGGAAATGAATGTTTTCTGTTTTGAAGATTTGCTGCACTGCTATCCATTCCGCTATATTGACAGAAGCCGGTTTTACACCATCAGTGATATCACCGAAGATATGCCCTATGTGCAGATAAAAGGATACATCAGTGATATTCAGCTGCATGGTCAGAAGCGAACCACCCGAATGACCGCCACCCTTAGAGATGAACAGGGCAGCAGTCTGGAGCTGATCTGGTTTAACGGTTTCAGGTGGCTGAAAGGGAAATTCCTTCCCAACCAGGAGTATATTGTTTTTGGGCGTCCGGGGAAATTCGGCAATAAATACAATATTGCTCATCCGGAAATTGAGCCGGTTACTCCTGATGCAATTCATCAGCAATCGGTTATGCAGCCGGTTTACAGCTCCGGAGAAAAGCTTAAATCAAGAGGTCTCGACAGCAAGGGGATCAGTAAATTGCTGCGAACCTTATTGCCAATGGTTGAAAAGCACATTCATGAAACATTACCCGAATATGTACGTCGCGAATTGCGACTCATGGATCTTAAACGTGCACTTTTCAATGTGCATTTTCCTGAAGATAACCATTCCCTTGCCCGCTCCAGGGCCCGGCTTAAATTTGATGAGTTGTTCTATATCCAGCTGAATATGCTTCGCCTGAAGCACCAGCGTTCATCAGAAGCAAGGGGGCATATTTTTAAAACTGTAGGAAATTATTTCAATAACTTCTACCATAAAAACCTATCCTTTGAACTTACAGGTGCCCAGAAACGGGTTGTGAAGGAAATACGCAACGACACACTGAGCGGAAAACAGATGAACCGCCTGCTGCAGGGCGATGTGGGCAGCGGCAAAACCATTGTCGCTGTTATGACCATGCTCATTGCCATGGATAACGGATTCCAGGCCTGCCTGATGGCTCCTACCGAGGTACTTGCCAATCAGCACTATGACTCTATAAGCAATATGTTGGATGGTCTGGATGTGAATGTCCGGTTACTCACAGGTTCAACCAAAAAAACTGTCCGGAGGGAGATTGCCGAAAAGCTTCAGGATGGTTCACTGCATATTCTCATTGGTACCCATGCCCTGATTGAAGATACTGTTATCTTCAACAACCTGGGAATGGTTGTCATTGACGAACAGCACCGTTTCGGAGTTGCCCAGCGTGCCAGGTTGTGGAAGAAAAATACCATTCCGCCGCATGTTCTTGTTATGACAGCCACCCCCATTCCCCGTACCCTGGCCATGACGCTTTACGGCGATCTGGATGTGTCGGTGATTGATGAATTGCCTCCGGGAAGAAAAACCATCAAAACCATTCACCAGTTCGACTCCAGCCGGCTTAAGGTTTTCGGCTTCATGCGCGATCAGATCAAACAGGGGCGGCAGATCTATGTGGTTTACCCTCTCATCCAGGAATCGGAAAAGCTTGATCTGAAGGATTTGCATGATGGCTATGAGAGTATCGTTCGTGAATTTCCGTTGCCCGATTATGCTGTCAGTATCGTTCATGGAAAAATGAAATCGAAGGATAAGGATTATGAAATGCAACGGTTTGTAAAGGGTGAAACACAGATCATGGTGGCCACAACGGTAATTGAGGTGGGTATCAATGTTCCCAATGCCAGTGTTATGGTAATAGAAAGTGCCGAACGATTTGGTTTATCACAGCTTCACCAGTTGCGGGGCAGGGTGGGCCGCGGCGCCGACCAGTCGTGGTGTCTTCTTATGACCGGGGTGAAACTCTCAGCCGATGCTAAAAAGAGAATACAAACCATGGTAAGTACCAACGATGGTTTTGTGATTGCAGAAACCGACATGCAACTGCGCGGACCCGGAGACATACAAGGTACACAGCAAAGTGGAATCCTTGATCTTAAGATAGCTGACCTGAGCAAAGATGAAAAAATTCTGAAATATGCCCGGCAGAAAGCTTTGGATATACTTGAGAAAGATCCGGAATTGAAACATTCAGAAAACCTTCTATTGGCCAAAAACCTGCACAAACTTTTCCGGCATAAGATTGTGTGGAGCAAGATCAGTTAAATCTCCTATGATTTTCAGGAAACAAAAAAAGCCGCATTCATAAATGCGGCTTAAAATATTTTTGTAATAATTGTTTCTTAGTTCAGAACGAAACGTATGGGAAGGTTAAACTGCACCCTTACGGCTTGTCCACGCTGACGACCAGGGGTCCAGCGGGGCATGTTTCTTACCACCCTTACGGCTTCTTCATCCAGACCACCACCAACACCTCTTAGAATTCTAACGTCGGTAATGCTTCCATCGCGCTCAACAACGAAGGTAACGAACACTGTACCCTGGATACCGGCTTCACGTGCCATGGTAGGGTATCTGAGGTTACTTTGCAGATACTGCATAAGAGCTGCATCGCCACCGGGGAAACCGGGCTGGTCTTCCACAATGGTAAAGATCTGTTCTTCCTCAACCTCTTCTTCCTGCACAATGATCGGAGTAAATTCCTGAACCTCGGTAAATACAGTGGCTTCAGTGTCAATCATAAACTCTTCGTCAATCTCCACGTCATCATCAACGATCACAAGTTCCTGTGATGGTTCCGGTGGGGGTGGCGGGGGTGGAGTTTCCGGCCTGGTAATGGGAATATCTTCTTCTTCAATGAAGTCAATTTCCAGAATTCCAAGATCCACCACGGTTCTTTCGTAGGTTCTCCATTCAAAAGCTACCAGGGTTATACCCAGCGCAATGACGAGACCGGTCATCAAAAAGATGCGCTTTTTGCTTTCAAGATCAGCTTTTGGTGATTTTTTTGCTTCCATAAAGTTTTATCCTGGTTAATACAGGCTATGCCTGTGTGATTTTTAATGTTTTCGGGCTGCTAATATACAAATTTTTTTGCTATAACTCCAGTGGTAAATTATAATGACAAAATCTTCCGTATTTTATGAGTTTTCGCTAAATAATAAAAAACGGCAACTCCGGCTACTGAACCTATTATGTTAGCTATAAAGTCAGCTATTTCTCCGAACCTTTCAGCGATGAAAAAATGCTGGATAACTTCAGTAAGCCCACCATATATAACGCAAAAAATGACTGCTGAAGTATATGCATAGCTTTTTAAAATGTTTGTATCTCCCTGTTTTATAAACCCGTAAACCGAGAAAAGTCCAAGCACAAAAAAAATTCCTGAATGAATGATTTTATCGAAGTGCGGAATTTGAAACAGAGACGAATCAGGGATACTACTTCCGGGAATTGCTATGATAAAGAAAATTATGATTGTCCATGCAATCACCGGAAGTAAATATCTGAACCTCATCCGTAGAATTTCAATTTTTTGGGAAATACCGGGCAGGCAAATGTATTAACCTACCAGTTCTTTGTACTTTTCAACGTCGAGAAGTTCATCAACCTCAGATGGATCGCTTACCTTGATCTTTGCAATCCAGCCCTTGCCATAAGGATCCTGGTTAACAATGTCGGGGTTTCCTTCCAGTTCATCATTGAACTCCAGAACTTCTCCGGAAACCGGCATAAAAAGGTCAGAAACGGTTTTTACTGCCTCAATGGTTCCGAAAGTTTCTTCCTGTTCAAGGGTTTCTCCAACAGTATTTACCTCGATGTAAACAATATCTCCAAGTTCATTCTGTGCAAAATCAGTAATACCAATAGTAGCAGTATCACCTTCCAGCTTGATCCATTCATGATCCTTGGTGTACTTTAAATCATCAGGAAAGTTCATGTTTTATATAATTTTAAGGGGTGATTATTATAAGGTTTGTTGATGGCTCAAAAATACAATCTTTTTCCAAACAAAAAAACAGCACATTCAAAAAACCGGGATGCGCAGTTTTTTATATTTGCGTAACTTTATGGCAAAAATTGAATTATGATGCATCGAGCCCATTTTATCGCAGTAATTATTTTTAGCTTTGGTTTTATCTTTTCATCATGCAGGAGCATAGAACCTGCGCCGGTTGATACGGTGGAAGATGTTGAACTTATAAGCGAGGAAGTACAGGAACAGATTGAGCCCATCAGTCCACCGCATGTAACTGATACATCTGACCTTCCTGCCAGGCCCAAACCTTATGATACTTATGCTATGACACATGAAATAACCGGTTTTTCGTTCGACCTTTTCAGTAACCTGAGTAATCAGCATCCGCAACAAAACATCTCATTCTCGCCCGTATCTCTTAATATGGCACTGGCAGTAATATACAGCGGTGCTGTGGCAGATACCCGCCGGGAAATAGCAGAGCTAACGGGTTTTGACCTGGATGCTGATGAGTTTCATCATGCTTATTTCCAGTATTTTTCAAGTTTTGCCCAACTTGAAACCGACACACTGCTCGATTTTAATCTTGCCAACAGAGTGTTTGTGGAACAAACCTATCCGGTGCTTGATAGATATAAGAACGATGTGCAAACCTACCATGGCGGGGCCTTTGAACAAATGGATTTTATCAGAAATGCCCCCGGGGCCGAGCAAAGGATCAATGCCTGGGCTGCGGAAAATACACGCGACAGGATTAAGGATCTTATACCCCAGGGTACTCTTGATCATTTAACACGCATGGTTCTGGCCAATGCCATTTACATTAAATCAGACTGGCGCCATCCTTTTGAAGAAGAGAATAATGTTCAGAAAGAATTCCATGCCATCAGCGGTCAGCCCAGGACTACTGAATTTATGACCCAGCGCGAAAGCAGAATACCTTATCTTAAACTTGATGACCGAAAAGTAATTCAATTGCCTTACACCAGTCCGCATTTATCGCTAATGATCATTCTTCCCGATGAAAAAGCGGTCACAGACATATCAGCTTATATACCCGATGCAGATCAGTATAAGGAAATGATTGATAACATCAGGCAGCATGACGTTTACATGGAAATTCCCAAATTTAAACTGGAATCTCAATTTTCTCTCTCTGATCCTCTGAAGGAGATGGGAATGGAAAAAGCTTTCGACAGCCGGGCCGACTTCTCAGGCATTGGCGGGCAACGCGATCTGTTTATCAGCGCGATACTGCAAAAGGTATTTTTTGAAATTGATGAAAAAGGTTCGGAAGCGGCAGCGGCAACTGCTATCATTGTTACAACCACAGCATTGATACCTGATATGGAAGAACCCAAAGAATTTATTGCCGACCGGCCTTTTATCTTTATTCTGAAGGAAAATCAGTTCAATACACCATTATTCGTGGGGCAATTCGTGAGCCCCTAGGTAAAATCTTTTTTGATCAGAGCAGGCCCAGTTCGAGCATTGCGGCCTCACTCATCAGGTCTTTGTTCCATTCGGGTTCAAAAACCATTTTGATTTCTACCTTTTCAATGCCTTCAACAAATTCAACGGCTTCTTTAACCTCCAGGGGCATGGTATCGGCCACCGGACAATTTGGGTTGGTAAGGGTCATGGTAATAAGTACGGATTTGTCATCCCTTACATCAATTTCATAAATCAAACCCAGATCGTAAATGTTTACAGGAATCTCGGGATCGTAAACTGTTTTGAGTGCGTCAACAATCCGGGTTTCAAGGTCCATATAATTGGTTGTATCTTCCATGATATTGCTTTTAATTTTTGTGTTTGGCCTGAAAAGCCAGTGCGTAAAGTTTCATTTGCTTGATCATATTTACCAGACCGTTGCTGCGGGTCTGAGAAAGATGTTCTTTCAGGCCTATCTCATCAATAAAGCTCAGATCGGCATGAATGATTTCTTCGGGTGGCTGCCCCGACATCACCCGCATGAGCAAACCCACAATACCTGCAGTGATCAATGCGTCGCTGTCGGCTTTGAAGTAAACCTTCCCGTCTTTATATTCGGCATGAACCCAAACCTGCGACTGGCAACCGGTGATCAGGTATTGGTTTTTTTTATATTTTTCATCAATCTTATCAATGGATTTGCCCACATCAATGATATAGTTGTATTTGTCCATCCAGTCATCAAACAGCGAAAACTCTTCAACGATCTCTTGTTCTTTTGCTTTTATGCTCATGGCAATGATAGTTTTTTAAAAGGTGTTACGATAGATAAAACAATTTCAGGGTAAAAAGTTCGAAAGATCTATTCGGGCATGATTTGCTGGCGCTCTTTTTCGTCCAGTTCAAGGTCTGATGCAATTTTGAACGGGGTAGGCTTGTAAATGAGAAAGAACAGCAAAACTACGGCCTGAAGAAATATCAGGTTGGTATTGGCTGTAAGCATAAATCCCAGCGCAATGAGTATACCTGCCGTATTCATCAGCGCAAATCTTATGAGACTTGCCGTATGGTATTCTGCCAGTTTTGCTGTTAGCTTCTGGTCTTTCTCTATTCTGTTAATCTGCCGCTGGGGCACCAGGTAGCTTACAGGAGCAATAACGATCAGTATAAGAATCAATACCGTTTTCAAAATGAAAGCTGTATGGGGATCAGATATGATAACCTCTCCCACGTTGCTTACAAAAAGAGAAGTAACCACAATAAATGTTACCAGGCCCAGTAACATGGCCCAATATAAGAATGAAATTTTACGAATGATATCCCTGGGTTTTTGTTCCTCCATAAATTATTTTTTAAAAAATCAGACTGCAAAATTAAAGAAAAAACATCACCACAAGAATTACTCAAAAACCATAACGAATAACTCATCAACTTCTAAACTCATCAACTTCTCAACCCCTAAACCACTAAAAGCTGTATTTAATTCCGTTTCTCAGCGTATAAAAAAGATTTGGAATGTCCTGTGGCGGGTGTGAGTCGAAAGCCAGATTATAGGTTACGATGAATGAGAAATTACCACTGAATTTCATCTCAAGCCCCGTTTCACTGGAAATGCGGTATTCACTGAACTTTGCAAAATCGGGCTGGTAATAGGTAGTATGCGAAAAATTGATTCTTTCATCCAGGGCAAAGGTGCCCGAAACATATAAATCACCTTTAAATTTGTCGGTGCGGGTTTCATCATCATCATTCAGCAACTCATGCTCGTACATTACCAGTGGGGCTATATATATTCCAAGGTTATCGTTTTCGAAAACCTTAAAACGAGGCCCACCCCCCAGCAGAAATCTTCTTTGAAGCAGGCGGATGGAGTTGTACTGATGCTGTGTGAAAATTTCGGCAGTGGTAAATCCTTCCCCAAGCGTATAATTGTAACGCAAATGCTGGAAACCGTTATTGATAAGGTTATCGCCCTCCACACGCATAAAACTGATGTTGTTCAGGATCAGAACCGTATGCCGATCTTTGTGATATTGTAAATGTGCATTTGTACTTGTTTCGAAAATCTGACGGGTGTTTTGCGTTAGCATCAGATTCAGGTCAATGTGCCCCTGAAATCCGGGCTTTGCCTCTTTGCGGCTTTTTTCGATATTGACAAGCTGGGCCGATAGATGGATATTGATAAAACCTGAGAGTGCAGCAATTAATAGAATTCTTGGTATCATATCTTGGAAATTCCCTTATGCATTTTCTTAATTAATTCATAAACTGCATATTTGTTCATTTATTTTGCCCAAAGATTAAAAGCTTAAGGCAGAATTAAAAGAAGTTTCGAAAAAAATCATTTACTTTGGGAAGCAGAATTATTGCCTTTCTGGAAAATCTGTTTAACCTCAAACACCCGAACGATGAAAAGATCCCTTAATCCCATTTTTGGTATAGTGTTATTTTTAATGATCCTGCCTATGCACATTTCAGCCCAGTCACAGCGATTTACCATCCTGCACACAAGCGATGAACACAGTGTTCTTACACCTCTTCCGGCGGTTGATTATCACCCCGAAAAGAAAGATCCTTCCCTGGGTGGTTTTGCAAGGTTATC
>RECI01000255.1 GCA_007694095.1 Balneolaceae bacterium
TGTTGGTGCCAGATGGGGCCTTTGGAATAAAAATGAACAACTAAAAGTGAATTAATATGTCATTTAGAAAAGAACAACTTTTCAATTTTCAAAAGTCTGATACTGTCCCGAAAATCAGAAGAAATTCAAAAAGAACTTGTTCGCCGAAGAGGTGAACTGTGAGAAACAGAAGAAATTGTAACATAAATAAATACAGTTTCTTAAATAAATAATAATGCACTCACTAATTATAGAGATATACTATGTCTTACAGGTCAGAAAAATTTTTAAGTTATAAAGGGACAAATATTCCGGAGCAGATAAGCCTGCTCAAAAATTTGCCCGAAGATGAACTCAAGAACCTCTTTCTTGAAGTATTAAACAGAGGTGTTCATGGGTTTTGTTTCAGCCTGTATGATGAAGGACAGCAGCCCGGGGATATTATATCGGAAGAGCAGATTCGGCGAAGAATGGAAATTTTAGCGCCTAACACGAAATGGATTCGATCATTTTCATGTACAGAAGGGAACGAATGGATTCCAAAAGTTGCCAAAGAGTTTGGTTTGAAAACTTTAGTTGGCGCATGGTTAAGTGATGATCTTAAAAAAAATCAAGAAGAAATTGACGGCCTCATACAACTTGCAAAAAAAGGACTTATTGATATTGCTGCAGTGGGGAATGAAGTGCTCTATCGCAATGATCTTTCAGAAGATCAGTTACTCAAATACATTGAAGAAGTAAAAACACAACTTCCCGATATCCCCGTTGGTTATGTGGATGCCTATTATGAGTTTGTTCAACGGCCACAGTTATCTGATCTATGTGATTTGATTCTCTGTAACTGCTATCCATATTGGGAAGGTACGCCATTCGAATATTCATTTGATCACATGCGCCATATGTATCAGCTTGGTATTGATGCAGGTAAAGGTAAACGGGTTGTAATTACTGAAACCGGATGGCCAAGCAAAGGCGAAGGTTTGGGGGGTGCAAACCCTTCACAAATAAACGCAATGAAATATTTTATAAATACCCACCTTTGGGCTGTTGAGAATAATATTGAAACATTCTATTTCTCTTCTTTTGATGAAGCCTGGAAAGTAGGTGCAGAAGGGGAAGTAGGTGCATACTGGGGAATTTGGGATAGCAATGGTAAACTGAAGTTTGGATGATGGATACATTCAAAGCTTTGGGAATTGCACCGGGCAGGGCAATTTGCTACTCCGGCTTCAGGGAAGGGCAGGTACCGGGTGAACGTTATCCCACATATGAAGAGGTAAAAGAAGATCTGATGATCTTAAGGCCGGATTTCAAATATCTGCGAATGTACGATTGCGACCACCATACACTCACCACACTTGAAGTGATTGAGAAAGAAAAGCTTGATTTTAAAATGATGATGGGAGCATTTATTGAAGCAGAGATGAACAATTTCAATTGCCCCTGGGGAGGTGTTTATTCGAAAGATGATCTTAAAAATAACACCAACCTTAACCAAAATAAGATCAAAAAACTGGTTGAGCTTGCCAATAAGTATCCGGATATCATCTTTTCACTTTCGGTAGGCAATGAAGCGTGTGTAGGATGGACAGATCACTATGTTCATGAAAACAAAGTGCGTGAATATGCAAAACAGGTAAAGGCAGCAGTTATTCAACCGGTAACATTCTGTGAGAATTACGTGCCCTGGCAAACTAAACTGGAGAATTTAGCTCACGAGCTCGATTTTATCTCTGTGCACACGTATCCGGTTTGGGAGTACAAACACATTGATGAGGCACTTCAGTACACTAAAGAAAATTACTATTCAGTCGCCGATAAATACCCCAACAAGCCTGTAATTATCACGGAAGCCGGATGGGCAACCAACTCCAATGGTCGCGGAATCAACCCGGAAAACGTTAATGAGCTCTATCAAAAGATCTATTTTGAAAGACTGATGGCGTGGGTGGAAGAAGAGAATATCCTCACATTTTTCTTTGAGGCATTTGATGAACCATGGAAAGGATCACCCGAACCACTCGAACCGGAAAAACACTGGGGAATCTACAAGGTTGACAGAACCCCGAAGCTTGTGATGAGATCGTATGAAAGAAGCAACGTGACCTAAATTTTTTTAAATTATTAATAGTAATCCACGTCAAAAAATAAGGATCAATATGTCAATTGAACTAATCATATTATTTACCGGAATAGTCCTTGTTTCACTTGCCATCATTGGTGGTATTATGCTCAACAATCAAACAAAAGGTGTTTTTGTGATTGTGACGATGGGAGTTATAGGTATTGGTTTGATAAGTTATGGCGGCTTTACATATGGCATGCTCAATCAAATGGGTCAAATGGAATACTATGCTACAGCCTCTAAACTTGATGTGGAATACCCCATACAACGCGTACAAGTTATTTCACCTGTTGAGAATGATCGCGTTCAGTGCCGTATTCTAACCATGGGTGTTTATCCTGAAGGCCATGAAAAAGATATCTGGGTATTGTTGATGCCTACAGATAACATGTACTATCCTCAATCGGATCATACCAACACGTCGTTTAAACGAAATGGAGAGTGGCAGGTAATCACCCGTTTTGGTGGTTCTGAAGATGAACCGTATGAACTTATTGTATATGAAACAGATGAGTTTGCTTCCGATTTTTTTACTGCTATAATAGAAGAATGGCAACGTAACTTGTTTTATCCGGGACTTACGGAAGAGGAAATTCCTGAAACTGCCATCGAAGTTGATCGCATCACGATAAGTCTTGCAGAAAATTGCAGAGGTGTTTTCTGACTTTCATTATTTTTCAATCTCCTTTTTATTTCGATTAATCCACACTGGTATTACAAAATTTTTGTTGATAGCACGGCGCAGTTTGCCAGTGCCATATGCAAAGTTATTTGCTAAACCCAAAATTGTCATTGACCAATGACAATTTTGCCCGAAGGGCAAAAAAGGTATAAAACCCAGTGTAAAAAACCTATAATAATAATCTCTAAGATACTATATTTCTATATTTTAGATGCGGTCTTAGTAATCTCTGATTCAGCCCCAGTTTCCAGTCAAAATCATCCTGCGCTCATCATCAGGAAACTTTTCAATAGAATATCTCAGCATTGTCCTGGGCATTTCAGAATGGTGTTTTTTTAAAAAAGATAGGAGGGAAGGCTTGTCCTTTTTCCCTGCCTCTCTGAGCATCCACCCCACGGCTTTATGTATGAGGTCTTCAGTATCTTGTAACAGTAGTTCTGCTATTCGAAATGTATCCTGCAAATATCCCTGGTCTATAAAGTAGTGTGTTGCAATGATAGATACCCTGCGCTCCCAGAGATTGTCAGATTTGGCAAATTTGTACAGTACTGTTTTATCCTTTTCAAAAAGATAATGGCCTGCTATGTATTTGGCCGAGGAATCAACAAGATCCCAGTTGTTTACGGCATCGAGGTGATCCATATAAAACCGGTATACCTTTTCTTTACCGGGAATGTCCGCTTTACGGTATTTGTGTACAAGAATGAAAAGAGCAGTAAGCCGAATTTCATGATATCCTGCCTCAAGAAGAACACTTACATCATCTAAAGGTATGTCCCGGTATTTTTTTGCGATATTTCGCTGCTCTGGCACCCGTATACCCAGGAATACATCTCCTTCACCATATTCACCTTCACCCGTTTTGAAAAACCGTGAACTGTGTTCTGCGATGTCCTTATCAGCGATTGATTTGAGTGCATTTTCAACATCTTTATATGTTTTCATACATGGGATTATTCGTTTTGATGTGTGTGGGTATAGTTTGCCACGGAAGCACGGAGAATCACGGAGTTTCCAATTCAACTCCGTGTTTCTTTCGTGGGATCCTGTAAGGACGTGGTAAAAAAACTTTCAGCTTATGATGTGAGATTTGATATTATGACTTGTATACTCACAAAAAGAATGATCTAATGACTTTCTTTCTTCACCCGAATTTTTCAGTTGATATCACACTAATCAGAAAGAATGTACGCTTTGGCAAGTTCATTATACTCTTCAACCTGCTGATCTTGCCACTTTTTATCCATGCCCATTTCACCAGCAATTAATTTTGCAACTTCCGGAGCCATATCCACGCTGGCCTTGGCATCGAGCAGTAAAGCACGTGTTCTCCTGGAAAGAATGTCCTCAACGGTCATTGCCATTTCTTCCCTAACAGCCCATATCACCTCTGCTTTGAGATAGGGCAAGCGTTCGTGTAGCTGATTGCCAAGCTCAGGGCGTTCTTCAACGATTTTGAGTATTCCAGGCTTGTCTGAACCATATTGATGTAGCGGGTCGTCCATGTCTACATTTTTGAGCCAGCCATGAATTCGCAGGTTTTCGGTAACACACTCTTTGATATTCAAACCGGCAACCGTGGCAGCCTGATCAATTGTATCCTGTGCCATTTTACGGTAAGTAGTCCATTTTCCGCCGGTAATGGTTATAAGACCGGAATCCGAAATAATGAGGGTGTGGTCTCGTGACAGTGATGCGGTATTTTTCGAGTCACCGGCTTTTACGAGCGGCCTTAATCCTGCAAATACACTTCTCACATCCTTTCTTTTTGGATTCCCGGTAAGGTATTGAGATGCGTGTTTAAGGATAAATTCGATTTCTTCTTCGAGTGCAATTGGTTCCAGCGAAGGTTTTTCAATGGGTGTATCTGTTGTTCCTACTACAAGTTTACCATTCCAGGGTACGGCAAACAGTACCCTCCCATCGTCAGTGTGGGGAACCATGATTGCTGAACTTCCCGGCGAAAATTCCTTGTCAATAACCAGGTGAATCCCCTGACTTGGTGCAATGATATTGCGTGCTTCCGGGTCGTCCATTTTCAATATATCGTCAGTGAAAACACCGGTGGCATTTATCACGGCTCTTGCATTAAATGTGTAATTTTTACCTGAAAGCATGTCGGTGGCCTGAACCCCATCCACCATATTGTTGGATTTAATCAATCCGGTTACTTTCATGTAATTCAGTAGTAATCCTTTGTGGTCGGATGCTGTCTGAACAAGGTTGATTGCCAGCCGGGAGTCATCGAATTGCCCGTCATAATAAATTACTCCACCGCGCAGCCCCTTTTGTTCAATCGTTGGAAGGAGTTCGATGGTTTTTTTTAATGACAGGTTTTTAGAGGGGCCAAGGCCCAGTTTGCCGGCTAACATATCATATACTTTCATTCCCACTCCATAAAAGGGGCCTTCCCACCAATCATAATTGGGAACGATAAATGATTGATTTCTGACAAGGTGAGGTGCATTCTGAATCATTAATCCCCTTTCCCTCAAAGCTTCCAGTACCAGGGAAACGTTGCCCTGCTGGAGGTATCGCACACCTCCGTGAACCAGTTTTGTAGACCGGCTGGAGGTTCCCTTTGAAAAATCGTGCTGTTCTAAAAGCAGGGTCGAATATCCCCTTGATGCCGAATCAACTGCGGCACCGAGTCCTGTGGCGCCACCACCAATGATAATGATGTCAAAATATCCTCTGATATTGATACATTTCTGTAAAATTTCTTCCCTGTTTAAAGCCATGTTCTTGTGATTTTTTTAAATAATTACTGTTCCTTATTGCCAGACCAGGCTTTTATTGCTTTCAGTGCCCTGTTCCAACCCTTAATCACTATACCGGCTTCAGCTTTGCCCATGGATGGGTTGAACCGGTGATCTTCCTGCCACTGTTCATTGATCTCTTCATGATTTTTCCAGTAACCGACTGCCAGGCCGGCAAGATATGCTGCCCCTAAAGCAGTTGTTTCAAGTATCTTTGGCCTGATAACCGGGGCCTGCAGAACATCCGCCTGAAATTGCATCAGCAGGTTATTGGCAGTAGCGCCGCCATCAACCCGTAGTTCCTTGATTTCAATTCCTGAATCGGCTTCCATAGAATTCAGAACATCCAATGCCTGGTATGCAATTCCTTCGAGGGCGGCCCTGGCAATGTGCCCTGCATTTGATCCGCGTGTTAACCCCACAATAGTGCCTCGCGCATGCTGATCCCAGTGAGGGGCGCCCAGGCCTGCGAACGCAGGAACAAGGTATACACCATCATTATCCTTTACGGATGAGGCCAGTTTTTCAACATCGGCAGATTTCCGAATCAAGCCAAGCTCGTCGCGCAGCCATTGAACAACCGCACCGGCGATAAAAATACTGCCTTCAAGTGCATAAACCACCTTACCGTCCACCTGCCAGGCAATGGTTGTAAGGAGGTTGTTTTTTGATTCAATCGGCTGCTCACCGGTATTCATCACCATAAAACAACCTGTGCCGTACGTATTTTTCACCATTCCGCTTTCGATGCAACGTTGTCCGAAAAGTGCGGCCTGCTGATCACCTGCAATACCGGCAATGGGGACTTTCGACGCGAAAATCGTGGTTTTGGTAGTACCGTACACCTCACTTGATGATTTTACTTCCGGCAGTAGGCTCGCCGGTATGTTAAATAACTCGAGCAACTCCTTATCCCACTCAAGAGTGTGGATGTTGTAGATCATCGTTCTCGACGCATTCGTAACATCGGTTACGTGAACATCACCCCGTGTGAAGTTCCAGATAATCCATGTATCCATGGTGCCGAAGGCAAGTTCACCCCGTTCAGCTCTGTCGCGTACCCCTTCCACGTTGTCGAGGATCCATTTGATTTTGGTTCCCGAGAAATAAGAATCGAGCAGCAGGCCTGTTTTATCCCTGATCATCTTGCTGATTTTTTCATCTTTTTTTAGTTCATCGCAATAATCGGATGTACGGCGATCCTGCCAAACGATCGCATTGTACACCGGTTTACCGGTTTTCCGGTCCCATATCAGTGTGGTTTCTCTCTGGTTCGTAATTCCGATGGCTGCAATATTACTGCCGTTCAGGCCTGCGCCGGTTATGGCTTCGGCTGCAACTCCGGCTTGTGTACTCCAGATCTCGTTTCCATCATGTTCTACCCATCCCGCTTTCGGATAGATTTGTTTGAATTCTTTTTGAGCGGTTCCAATGATGTCACCTTTGTTGTTAAAAACAATAGCTCTTGAGCTTGTGGTCCCCTGGTCGAGTGCTAAGATATATTTTTCAGGCATGTTTGGCAGATTAGGTTCTTGTTTGGTTGTCTATACAACCCGTCAATAATATGCTGAAGAGTGAATTAATTGTCAACAAAACCGCTCAATATTTTCGAAAAATCAGCAGGTTAATCCCAATCTTTTTCTGTCAGATTCAGCGGAAGTTTTTGAATTCCGTTATCCGGGTTATAGGGTACGGTTTGAGTTGAAAAGTTAATCCTGTCACTTCTGTATACATCTTCAGAATATTGAAAGATTGCACCTTCGGTTGTTTTTATAAGTCGTTTAATCAGCAGCAGAGGTGTTCGCAAATCCACTTCAAGCCAGGCGTTTTCTTCGCGCCCTGCACTCACGGCTTCAATTCGCTGCAGGGCATTTCCGAGCCTTGTGTCAGTATGCCTGTAAAGCAGTTCAAAAATCGAATTCTGCTCCAGGTCCATATCGTAAATAGGTTTAAAAAGATCATAATTAAAAAAAGAACGTTCGATGATAAGAGGCTGGTTGTCACCAAATCTTAATCTCACGAGGCGCACCACGTATTGTCTTGAACTGAGCTTCATCAGGTGACTGATATTGGCGTTTGGTGCCGTAATTTCTTTTTTAATGATTTTGGCGGAGGGTTTGAGATCGTGCTGTTTCATCAGCTCAGTAAACCCGATAAGTCTGTCGGGATCCTGTTCAATTTTTTTGTAGGTAACAAAAGTACCCTTACCCTGTTTGCGTATCAAATATCCTTGCTGGAACAGCAGTTTGATAGCTTCTCTGATTGTTCCGCGGCTCACATCAAAGGTTTTCACGAGTTCATTATCGCTTGGGAAGAGTTCATTTTCCTGATACCTTCCTTTTCTGATGTCGTTCAGCAGGTCCTCATAGATTTTATAATATTTCGGCAGTGGCTGATCCACTTTAGGGTTCTCCGTTTAACATTTAAAGCAATCTATACAACATGAGGTAAACTTGCAATTAAACGGAATACATCAAGGTTATAAACAAATTCATCAACCCAATGCAAAAAGCACATTGGGTTTCCTACCGTTGACAGATCGGTCAATCGGTTCATCGGTGATTCGGTTTATCGCAA
>RECI01000180.1 GCA_007694095.1 Balneolaceae bacterium
AAATTATAAACTTTCCAGGTTTAATTTGTGTCCAGTCTTTTAGGGGGCTGGAAGGGTTTCACATCACTACCTATCAGTTTTAATCAATCTCCAAATTACAGCTTGAGTTGGTAGTGTTTCCTAAAAAGCAATAATGCCAAAATCATAAATGATGTGATAATCACACCGTACATGATTGGAGCTTGTAACGTTTGTGACCAGACCACACTTTCCGGATAATACCTGAAAAAATGTATGAAAATACGTCCTGTTGTAAATAGGAGTATAAATAGGGTAACCATCAGGCCGGAAATCTTATACTTTTTCCAAAAAAACCACGCAAAAAATAATGCGATGAGAACTCCCAGGATTTCATAAATCTGGGTAGGGTGTACCGCCTTGGGTGATGAAAAAAAACTGAACGGGTTTGGTGTGAGCTGTACTTTGTGCGATAAACTGCCGCGAGGAAAAGTAACTCCCCAAGGCAAATCTGTTGTTTTGCCAAAACAGCAACCATTCAGAAAACAGCCCATCCTGAAAAATATCAATGATACAGCTGCATGCGGCACAAGTTTATCTGTAAGTTTAAGGAAAGGCAGTTGATACCATTTTGTAACTAACCACCAAGAAAACAGGGCTAATGCCAAGCCTCCAAACAAACTGAAATTAATCAATTGCAATGAATACAGCAGCTGAGGATCACCTAAGACTTGTTCAAAAAATAGAATTGAGTATAGAATGCGTGATCCTATTAAAAAGGACAATGCAACCATCACTGAAGAGGTAAACTTCGCTGTTGTGCTGAGTCCGTTCTGATGCAGAATTCTAACTGTAAAAAAAAGAAAATAGATTGCTGCAAGCACACCAAAAAAACGGTATGATGTAACATTTAGTAAAAAATTCCCTGTATCGAAATCAAATAGTGTTGGTTGCATTTTTCACTTTTAATTTGCGTATTTAATCAGCACCCACAGCAGAATATTACCACTTAGATCGGCATATTTTATCCTCGGTTTCTTCATCGAAAAAAACTAAATGTACATACCTGATAGGGATTATTTTAATCTGCTCTGGTCACGCCCCAATCACCCAAAACTTTACCCTGGGAACCACCGTCCATACTAAAATCACCTGATAACCGGAATTTTTTAGATTCAGTTATACTAAAGTTTCCAACAAATTGAATTTTTACCCCCTCCATATTTCCGTTCAGGGTAAGAATGCCATTCGAAAATTCTCCAACCATTTTTATAGAATCTTCCTCAGAAAAATCCTTTTTAATGGTTGGATAGCGATCCTTGATCTCATCTGCTATTTTCTTGTTAACTATAAAAAAATCATCATCATCGTCAATATCAGGAATAATCAGTCTTGCATCATATTTTTGTTCGTTATCATGCTTGTCCAATTCAAGAATTATATCAATTGGTAATCCGATCAAATCTTCCACATCAATAAATGAACATCCATCATCATTATCACCATTCGATGAAAATCCTTCAGCGCTTCTCATTGTCAAAGTACCATTCCATATGCCTGTCAAGTCAATTGGTTCAGCTGTGAAATTATAATTACTTCCTTTTTTGTCAATCTTTATTGAATCCGGTGTAATCATGTAACCATCTTTCTCAGCTTTTACAATTACTTCTCCGTGCATCAGATCCTGGTACCAGTTTCCTTTTTCATTTGTTGACTTGTCAGCCAGGTCGCCAGACGTAACGCTTGCACCATCAAAGCGAATTGCAACATCCTTAACACCAACTTCCTCTGTTTTGCCATCTGTCTCTATTTTCTCAATGACCTTTCCTGATGCTGCATAGGCTACTGGAAGCCTGAATATATCATATTCTGGTCCATCGTAGGTTAATTTTGCGATACGTGCGATTTCAAGTTTTGCTTGTGATACAATCTTTACCCCAAGGCTAAAATCATATTCCCACGCCCAGTCACTACTGCTCAGTTCTACTTTACCCTCTGCAAGTGTATATCCCATTACACCTACCCCAAATCCTGCAGATCCCCACACAAGGCCCTCAAATGCGACACCTGCAAAGCCAAGTGCATTGGCACTACCGGTAAGCTTAACAGGTTTAACAGTCCAACCAGCGCCGTCACTATTTTGTATAGTTGAAAAACCTGTGTCTCTGCTATATTCTAAACCGGCTACATATTTGCGCGACCAGTTTAACCCACTCTCCATTCCGCCCTCAATTTTCGCTTCGGCCCCCGCCCTGAAAACCAATCTTGGATTTACTGTTACACCGGTAAATACGATGATCGGAGGACCTCTTAATGTAAAAAGATCATATATTTCCTTTCTTTCATACTCACGTTTTGCCTCATAATTTACATCCAGCTCAATTTCTGCTGTGTAAACAATTTTTAGTTGCTGTAATCTTAGCCGGTAGCGAAATTGTTTATCTATATCAATATTACTTTTTAGCTGGATATGCCCTGCAATTTTTCCCCGGTCTCCATCAAATTCACGTTCAAATTTAATTTTTTGTTCACCAAAATCAATTTTTTTGATCTCAACTCCTTTACTCAGTTCCAAACCATCAACAAACTCTTCAAAACTGATGGAGTATGAAATTTCAATCTCTCCATCTTCGATCACGTCTTCCAGTGTAGCATCTTCAAGTGTCAGTGTGAGGCCGTCATTGGATATTTCTGCTATTTTATGGATAAGCCCATATGGGATGGTTTCCGAACTTTCTGCGATAATCACATCACCAATACTAAACGATTCGGTAAGACTGGATTGTTCACTAAAAATCAAAATGCCCGTTTGTTCTGAAAAAGATTCAATATTTGCCCTGTCGTTTGCCTGCAATATAATTACGTTGTCATATAATTTGATATTGGAGTCCTCTGCAATCGCCAAAAAACCGGAATTTGGGTTAGTACTTGTAAATGTAATCGTGGCCGGGTCGAAAGTGTAACCAAATTTTTGTGGCCTGGCTACAACCATTCCACTCAAGCCTGTTTTCTCCCAATAACCTTCGGCGTCGGTTCTTGTGGAACCAAATTCACCAGTAAACGAAATGAGCACATCAGGAATCCCGGTTCCGGCAGCATCTGTAATTCTTCCTCCCACAACGTATGTATCGTCAATTGCCCCTCCATTAGGACCGCTTGGAGAACTGCAGCCCAAAAGAACGATAATCATGGAAACCAATAAGATTATATTTTTCATTATGCTATTCTTTTAAAATGTCAGTTTATACTTGAACATTGCGGCAATGCCGAAAAAACCCAAAAGGGTATATATGCTGATTGATAGTCTAAGCCATCATCAATTAGCAGATTTAGCTGACTATTCACCCGACAAATATTTTTTGCAGGGAAAACAACAAATATCACATAAAGTTTTTCAGAACGTGTCGGAGTTACAGAATTAGCCAAATGAGGCCATAAATAATCTTCTGTAATAATTGATAGGATGATGTAAGTTATTCTTGTGGCTTGATGAACCATGATCAATGTATCATGTTTATCTTAATCCATACCCCTAAATGGAAAATATAAAAAATAGAGAAATGAATACACTTCAAAAGATAAATTTCCTACTTTTTTATCTAAATTTAAGTCCTTAATTAAGATTAACTTATCTTAAAATAAATTTCGGTCAAATTAGATCCTGTATGGCAGGTGTAAATTGAAAAATTTTAGAAATAAGTCGTTCAAAATACATGCTTAAAATACACTCAATACCTGGCAGCCATTTCCAGCCATTTTAGTTAGTAAAAGACAATGGTTAATTAATATGAGATGGGGTATAAAATGTACCTGGAACTCTATTAATGCATCCTATTTCTTATTCTGAAAATGGTATTCGTGAAACATATAATTACTCCCCAAAATACTGACCATTGGTATAGTTTGTATATTCACACCACAATCAAACTAATCAGCATGAAAACAAAATAATTATTCCTCTGCCATAGGTTCTCACCCTTTTTCATGTGTAATACACATAAACATCATATGTATATAACACAGTATTTTTTCGCACATGAAAACAATCAAATTACCTGTTTCGGTTTTTGTTACAAGTATCATCATATTCTTAGCTTTCTCAGCTTGCGATGTATTCAATTCATCTGGTGACAAGGAACCAGACAGGCCATTTGAAAGACGGGAACTCCCGCGTTCATTAACTGCTGAGGAAATCAGGCTTGTGGATGGTTCCGGATCATTCGGTTTTGAGTTGTTACAGAAACTGGTTGAGCGAAATCCAGAGTCAAGCCATTTTATTTCCCCGCTAAGCATAATCATGGCGTATGGTATGACTATGAATGGGGCCAATGGTGATACCTACTCTCAAATGCTGGAGGTTTTTGGACTGGAGAGCATGGAACGTGAAGAAATTAACGTGGCAGCACGGGATTTGATAGGCCTTCTCTCAACTTTTGACGACAAGGTTACATTCAACATAGCCAACTCCATCTGGTATCGCGAAGGATACCCTGTTGCAAACAGCTTCCTGGATGTCAATAAAATTCACTACGATGCCGTAATCGAAGCTGTAAATTTCGGAAATCCTCAAACACTTGAACGTATTAACGGATGGGTAAAGGAGAAAACAGGTGGTTTGATTGAAAAAATTACCGATGACCTTGACCCGCAAATAGTGATGTATCTCCTCAATGCTATCTATTTCAAAGGTGACTGGTCGGTGAAATTTGATGCAGATAATACTGCAAAAAGGCCTTTTTATCTTTCAGACGGCAGTGTAAAAGAGGTGGATATGATGCAAATGGAAATGGAAGAAGAGATGGAGTATAAGTATGGGGAAAATTATGAAGCAGTAAATCTTCTCTATGGCGATGCCGGTTTTGCCATGACTCTGATCATGCCTGATGAATCAACAACCCTTGAGAAATGGCTTTCAGAAACCGATTGGGAAACATGGAACGAAGTCACCAGTACTTTTTCTGATGTTACCCTTACACTTGGCCTGCCAAAATTTGAACTCGAATACGAAGTTGAAGGATTTGAGGGGCTGCTGATGGATCTCGGAATTGTGGATGCTTTTGATCCGTATTTGGCCATTTTTGAATTCATGACAGGCAGCCCAAATGATCTCTTCATTGGAGAATCAAAACATAAAACTTTCATATCGGTGAATGAGGAAGGCACCGAAGCTGCGGCTGTCACTTCCGTTGTAATGTTCGACAGTGCACCTCAAGTGGTGGAAATTACGTTTAACCGCCCGTTTTTTTACGTGATACGTGAAGTGGAATCCGGAACCATTCTGTTTATGGGAACCTTCACGGGTGAGGAGTTGTAAATTTCTGTTTTTGAGTTTTGAGCGGTCATTTTCCGATGTCTGAAAAATTTTGATGTCGATGGTTAACATGTAACATTTAGGTGGAAATATGTACAGAACGAATTTATTTATTGCATTTATTTTGATGATTTTATTCGCTGCTTGTGATGTGTCCGGGACCGATGAAGAGATCGACCGTAAACTGCCACGCGAGCTTTCCGTGCAGGAACAGATGCTTACCGCTGCATCCAACGATTTCAGCTTCAGCATGCTGCACATGCTCCGTGAAAGCGAGGGTGACCGATCCTTTTTTGTTTCACCATTTAGCATCTCCACAGCATTCGGAATGGCACTTAACGGAACTGATGGCGATACTTATGATCAGATGCGTGATTTCTTTGGCTACGATGGAATGACCAATGAAGAGATCAATCTTGCTTTTCATGAGCTGATCGAGCTACTGATTACTCTCGATCCCAAAGTGGTGATGAACATTGCCAACTCTGTCTGGATTCGTGAAGGCTACCCGGTTCTACCTCCATTTCTCGACAGTAACCGAAATTACTTCAATGCCGAAGTACGGGAACTTGATTTTGGCCGCCCGGATGCACCAGATATAATCAATGCATGGATTAATGAGAAAACGCGTGGCTTAATAGAAAAAATGATCGAAAATATTGGCCCCGATGTAATTATGTACCTCATCAATGCCATCTATTTTAAGGGAGACTGGACCGTTCAGTTTGATCCGAAAGAAACACGTGATGAGCCATTTTATCTATCGGGTGGTGGCACCATAAATGTACCGATGATGCGTGCACGCCAAAACTTCCGGTATTACCAAAATGACGATTGGACTGCTCTTGACATGTGGTACGGAAGGGAAGGATTTTCATTTACGGCACTTATTCCTACCGGAAATGGCACACTCGATGAACTGGCTCCACAGCTCACCATGCAGCGGTTTGAATCCATTACAAACAGTCTAAAACAAGATACCATCAATGTTTTCTTGCCAAAATTTGAGCTGGATTATGAAATAAAAGATTTCCCGGACAAGCTAATGAACATGGGACTTACCCTGCCTTTTGACCAGGGTCTTGCAGATTTCTCAAGAATCAACAGGGAAGACCAGCTTTTTATTTCCAATGTTTTGCACCGTGCTGTCATCAAACTTGACGAGGAAGGAAGCGAAGCGGCCGCCGTTACTGTTATAGAAATCTCCCGGACATCAGCCGGCGGAGGTCAATCCTATTTCACCGTCCGACTCGACCGCCCCTTCCTGTTCTTTATTCGTGAAAACAATACAAACACCATCCTTTTCATGGGATCCTATACCGGCATTCAGTAAACACCCGGGGCACGACAATCCTGCACAGGATGGCGCAAGTATCTTTTTCTTCATGATTCATGATTTCATGATGGCGCAAGCATCCTGCCTGTCCCTGCGGACTTGTGCTACTGTGCCTTATTTTGATGGCGCAAGCATCTTGCCTCTACGTGTGGGGCTTGTGTGTATTATATAATTGTAATCACATCCATTGTATAGCATCGCCATGGAATGATCCCAATTATCCTGTGGTTCTAATGCTCAAATTTGAACTATAAATTTCCAGGTTTGGCACTACTATTTCTTTCTGTTTTTATGGGCTCCCAGCCAGGTGATTTACCATCAGACACCACTCTTACACATCCTTTTGAGCCTTGCCCGGCAACTCCGAATTGTTTGATTTATTCAACCATGTTTGAGGCCGCCCCGGAAAATCTTTATATGACTGCGCTAAATGCGGTTAACAATCTGTCACCGTATTCTGTTGAACCGAATTCACAATCTCTTCAAATAAAATCTGTATTTCGGATTGCTTTCTTCGGTTATAAGGATGATGTTTCTGTTGTCATAAAACCGGGAAAATCCGGCAGAAGTGAATTTCACATAAAAAGCACAAGCAGGGTCGGTCACAGTGATCTTGGTGTAAACCGTCGCCGGGTTAAGCGTATCTTAAAACAGATCAACCAAAACCTTTAAATACTCAAATAATATGCCAAAACTCTCGATCAACACTGGAGTTATTCTCATCATACTCGGAATGGTCTTTTATATCATAAGCGGCGGAGTTAGTATTACAGCTTTAATACCTGCTTTTTTCGGGGTTGTATTCGGCGGACTTGGAATTGTTGCCAAACGCAGTGAATCAATGAGAAAACATGCCATGCATGCTGCCCTTCTTCTCGCCTTACTTGGGCTTGGCGGCTCATTCGGCGGACTAATTGCAATCATTGGCGCCATTGGCGGAACACTGCCAGAACGGCCGCAGGCTGCCATCAGCCAGGCAATTATGGCTGTATTGTGTATCATTTTCCTTGTGGCCGGTATCAAGTCGTTTGTAGATGCGAGAAAGGCTAAAAATTAATCAGTACGCTGATCAATTCATCAAAAAATTGTTCGGGTGCCGTATACATGACATTGTGCTGCTGTTCCTGCAGTACTTTAATTTTGCTGGATGGCAAATTAACATCGAAAACTTCTTCTGGCTTTTCAGGCATTCATCGCTATCCCCTGCGGCTCAGCACCACAGGCATGCCTTCGGCCAAAGCCGGGTTACTTTATTCCGGATCCGGACTCGCCAGATGACTTACACATCATTTTATCGTTGATGCAACTTACATACCTCATTTAAACCCAAAAAAGCCGTTAGGCCTTTTTTGCCCTCCGGGCCGACATTGAAACTCAATGATTTAGCTTTTTTATTTAAAGTAAGAATTCCTGTGAGTTTCAAAGTCGGGGTTAACCCCGACAACTCATTCGTATAGAATGAGTTGTCGGCCCTTCGGGCAAAATTGTCATTGGTCAATGACAATTTTGGGTTAAA
>RECI01000284.1 GCA_007694095.1 Balneolaceae bacterium
TGCCGGCTGACGAATTGATACAAGTTGAATGATATCCGTTTTAAAAGACCCATTCGACAGACAAAGTGAATTTGTCAGTCGAAGTTTTAAATTAGTTGGCGCAAGCATCACGTAAACAGGATGGCGCAAGCATCTTGCTTGTGCCCTTCTTTCTTCTGCCCACAGCACTTGTGCTGAATAATCATGAAACAATAATTAAAACCACATGAACCTTCTGCTAAAAATAGCTTCATTCACCGGCCTGGCACTCACCATTGTTCCGGCAATTCTGGTATTTACGGGTACCATTCCGTTTGAAATGCATACCAGCCTCATGTTTTTTGGAATGATTCTCTGGTTTGGAACCTCCCCCTTCTGGATGAAAGAAAAAGAGTTATGAAAGTTTCTGCTTCACAGATTGAGTCGCATAATGAAGCTTTACTGCCCCGGCATAAACAGGAACTTGACATGCTGACTAACCTGCTCTCTGATAAAGGGGCAGATGCCGAAAACGTGGTAAAACGCCTGACGGAATTCCAGGTCGCTATCCCCAGCTGGGCTTTGGGCAGCGGCGGAACCCGTTTCGGGCGTTTTTCCATTGGCGGCGAACCGCGCAATCTTTCTGAAAAGATCGAAGATGTGGGGCTGATTCACGCCCTGAGCAGGTCAGGCGGCGCCATTTCGCTCCACATCCCATGGGACATCCCGAAAAATGCCGCGGCCACCCGGCAACAGGCTGAGGAACTGGGCATCCGGTTCGATGCAGTGAATTCCAACACTTTCCAGGACCAGAAAGGGCAACAACACTCATACAAATTCGGATCACTTTCACATACAAGTGAAGAAGTCCGTAAACAGGCCATCGAACACAATCTCGAAGTGATCGAATATGGAAAAATGCTGGGTTCCAAAGCCATCACGATATGGCTGGCGGATGGCTCCAATTTCCCTGGACAGCAAAATTTCAGAAAGGCACTTGATCGTACGTTCGATTCACTCCGGAACATTTATGCAGAACTGCCGGATGACTGGAAAATGCTGATCGAATACAAACCGTTTGAACCCAACTTTTATTCGATGGTAATTCCGGACTGGGGGACATCTTTTCTGCTTGCAAACAAGCTCGGCGAACAGGCCAAAACACTGGTGGATCTTGGACATCACCTGCCCAACACCAACATTGAGCAGATTGTTGCCACCCTGATGGCGGAAGGTAAGCTGGGAGGATTCCACTTCAACGACTCCAAATATGCGGATGACGATCTTACAACCGGCTCCATCAAACCTTACCAGCTCTTCCTGATATTTTGTGAACTGACAGAGGGAATGGCTGAAACCGGTAATGATGCATTTTCAAAGATAGACTGGATGATTGATGCCAGCCACAACGTAAAAGATCCGCTTGAAGACTTGTTGCAATCGATAGAAGCCATTACACTTGCATATGCAAAAGCCCTGTTTGTTGACCGGGCTGCACTGGAAGCTGCGCGCGAAGAGAACGATGTGGTCCTTGCTCAGGAAATTATCCAGGATGCCTATGCAACCGATGTGCGTCCGCTTCTGCGCGAAAGCAGGTTTCGAAGAGGTGGGTCGATTGATCCTATTGGCTTATACCGGAAGCTTAACGTTCGCAAAACCCTGATTTCAGAACGCGGCACCGCCGGCACTGCCACAGGATTATAATGTATACTCCGTGTAATCCCGTGTCTCCGTGGCAATCATACCTGTAAGCTTCCAGAATAATGGTTGAAGAAAAATGCAAAAAAAAATCCCCGTAACCGCCATCTTCGACATCGGCAAAACCAACAAAAAGTTTCTCCTTTTTGATGAGGACTATTCCGTTGTATATGAAAATAAAATCCGGATTGAAGAAACAGTAGATGATGACGGTTACCCGGCAGATGATCTCGGGAAAATTACAGAGTGGGTGATGTATGAATTTGATAAGGTTGTTTCAGGAAATCAGTTTCATGTAGAAACCCTGAACTTTACCACCTATGGTGCCACAATGGTTCATCTTGATGAAGAAGGGAAGCCGGTCACCCCGCTTTATAATTATCTGAAACCGTATCCGGCAGAACTGGCAAATCAATTCTTTGAAACTTATGGAGGTGAGGAAACCTTCTCTCTCGAAACTGCCTCCCCCCCGATGGGCATGCTTAATTCAGGCCTGCAGCTTTACTGGCTCAAACATCAAAAACCGCTACTTTTCAGAAGAATTAAACAATCACTCCACCTGCCTCAATACATCGCTGCCCTCTTTACAGGAAAAGCAGCCTCGGAAATGACCAGTATCGGCTGCCACACGGCGATGTGGAACTTCCGTACAAACGGTTATCACCGATGGCTGGAGGAGGAGGGGCTGAAGAATCTGTTACCACCAATTCAGCCGGTTCGCAAGACTCAGAAGATCCGTTACAATGATCATATTTTAGAAGCGGGTATCGGCATACACGACAGTTCCGCTGCACTGGCCCCATACCTGGTTGTTTTTGATGAACCGTTCATTCAGCTCTCAACCGGCACCTGGAGTATTGCGATGAACCCGTTTAATGATGATCCACTTACGTTCGATGAACTGCGCCGTGACTGCCTTCAGTACATCACTATTTTTGGCAAGCCCGTGAAAGCTTCCCGTTTCCTGCTGGGTGGCGAATACGCTCACCAGGTAAAGAAACTGGGAAATTATTTTGGACGAAATCCTGATCGGTTCGATTGCGAATCAAACCCGGAATTGATCCGGAGAATTGTAAATCAGCCTGAAAACCAAACAAAACTGGTTCTTGAAAAATCGGCAGGTTCCGGACCATACCCTCTTCAGACAACGAAAAAATGGGAAATGGGTCAATTTGAACATTATGAAGAAGGAGCACATCAGCTTCTTCTTGACCTTGCTTCTGTTCAGGCCGATGCCCTTAAACTGGCTGAGGGCTGCCGGGCGGTGGATCAAATCATTATTACCGGAGGTTTTGCAAAGAACCAATTTTTCTGCAGATTACTGGCATCGATGATGCCGGGGAAATCACTCTTCACTGCGGATGTTACGGATGCTTCAGCATTTGGGGCTGCCGTGGTTGTGAAATCCACAGGTCAAAAAAATGACCCCATCAAACAAAAATTGAAATTAAACAAAATTGAACCTTATCCCGGACTGAATATTTCGCATTATTCATGGGAGAAAATGTAAATCATGAACATTTCCCTTTTTATCACCTGCTACAATGACACACTCTTTCCGGAAACCGGCCAGGCGGTGGTTTCTGTTCTTGAACGGCTCGGACATACGATCCGGTTTCCCATGGAACAGACCTGCTGCGGACAGATGCACTACAACACCGGTTACCAGCAGGAGACGATCCCTCTTGTGGAAAGGTTTGTGGATCAGTTTGAAGATGCCGAAGCAGTGGTGATTCCGTCGGCGTCCTGTACGGGCATGATCCATGAATTTTATCCCAAAGTGGCCAAACTTTCCGGCAGCCGGGAACTCGAAGAACGAGTAAACAGTCTCATCCCGAGGATCCATGAATTCACACAATTCCTGGTAAACAAACTGAAGATCGAAGATGTTGGGGCCTACTATCCGCACCGGGTAACCTATCACCCCACATGTCACTCCATTAGAATGCTGAAAGTTGGAGATGCCCCTTTGCGTCTGCTGCGAAAAGTGAAGGGCCTCGATTTTGTTGAACTTCCAAATGCACTGGAATGCTGTGGCTTTGGCGGTACCTTTGCCATCAAAAACGCCGACACATCAGCCGCCATGCTGGGGGATAAGATCCGTTACATTAAAAATACAGGTGCCGAAGTATGTGTGGCCGCCGACAACTCCTGCCTGATGCACATCGGTGGGGCATTGAGCCGGCAGCGCGCAGGGATAAAAACCGTTCACATCGCAGAGATTCTGGCATCCCTGGAAAAATGATGTGGGAACAACATGGTATGTTTATTCGATCACATGCAACAGTTCAACTCATATCTGTGATTCAACATCAGTCCACGTTCTGAGTTCGCTCAAACATACCATGTTTCTCCAGACACGATCCCAACATCCCAAACATGGTATTTCTGTAGTTCCCTGAACCACTTTCTACATCAAATCCACTTACGAGGAAACGCCAACATCTACCCCGAACAGAAATACCATGTTTCCATATCCATCAGCCCCAAAACCATAACATAGTATTTCTGTAGTCCCCCAAAACCACATTCATCATCAAATCCATTCACGGGGAAGCGCCAACAACTCACCCGAACAGAAATACCATCTTCCTCGTTTAACACTTTACTAATGGTTGCAACGTTGCTATATTTGTTGCAACATTTATTTTTATAGTAAATCATGAAAAAAGCGAAACAAAAAACAGTTTGGTTTGGAATGAAGCTGACTCCCGAGCAGAAAGATAAGATAAAACAATTGGCACGTCGTCGTGGAGTCAGCCAGAAGCAGGCCGTGATGGATCTAATTGAACATCATACAAGACAGTTGCCGGATTTAGCCCCGGAAAACTCTTTTTTGAATGGCGTTGAGCACTTGTCAGGTTCTGTGAGCGGGCCGTCTGACCTGTCTACCAACCCGACATATATGGACGGTTTCGGCCGATGAAAATTTTGATTGATACGGGTCCTATTGTCGCTTTTTTGAATAAAAATGATCAGTTTCACTCCTATGTGGAACAGCAAATGGCTGCATTTCCGGCTCCTTTCTACACATGTGAAGCAGTGATTACAGAATCCTTTTTTTTGATGAGCCGTATACGAGATGGCGCCAATAAACTGATTGAACTTCTTACTGCACAGCACATTCGAATTCAATCCATTTATCCGGAACATCAAAACGCCGTTCATCGTCGTATACAAAACTATTCCAATATACCGATGTCATTTGCAGATGCCTGTTTGGTCCAAATGGCAGAAGACTCTGATAACAGTTCCATTTTTACACTCGACAGTGACTTCCTGATCTATCGCACATCCGGTGGGAATCCGCTTTCGTTGATCAGCCCATTTTAAAACAGACGAGATCAATGAACCATACTCCAAAAAACAGGGTATGTTTATTCGATGTTATACACCGACCACCTCTTATGCAGGGAGATCCCTCCATTGCGCTTCGCTCCAGTCGGGATGACAGGTGGTGTACTATACAGCAGCGGGCATAACGATCTTTCGCTATAAATAGGTCCATCTTGCCCGCTTATTTTTTTTCCGGGGTATCGACAATGTCGCTATCGCTCCAGCTTTTCGCTTCGCGGGATAAATTAGGACCACTTTTCACTTTTCACTTTTCACTTTTGCCTCACTCACCCCCCTGCCACCTCAGCACCGGGTAGCCCGAAGTGGTTCGCCACACGGCATTCCAGTCGAATTCCGGCATGTGGGTTTCGGCGGCGGGGCCGGTCATCTGTTGCGTGGTGAGGCCGTTGGCGCCGTCCGGGTTTCCTTCACCTACGCCCTGGTTTTGGCCGGTGGCCTGGGTGTCCCAGTAGGAGGCGGTGATCGTGCCTTCGTTGATTCCGGCAAAGCCGCCATAGGCATCTGCCTGGTCAGGGATCGTTATCTGCCCTGCATTGTAGGAGTTTACAATTCGTCCACTGCTTCTGTTTTCTGCTACCAAACCACCCGCAATCAGGCTTAAGCTGTCGTCGAGATACTTGATGGTAATATTCATGTTTGAGTAAGAATCGGCAATCACACCTTCATTCACGCCAGCAAGTGCACCTCCATTGAATCTGGAACTGATTTCTCCGGTGGCAAACGAGCGTATAATGAATCCGTTTTCAAGATTGTACCAGGCAATACCCACTGCAAAGAACGTGCCTTGAATATCTCCAATAACATAAGAATCTGAGATTTCTCCGTTATTTAGGGCCACCAGGCCATAACCGGACATCCCCTCGGTACGAACCTTTGCAGATGAGTTCCTGATAATGCCGTGATTGAAAGCCACAAGACCGGCAGGGCCACCACCTCCTACAAAGCCTTCAAAGGATGATGATTCAATAATGCCATTATTAATCCCCGCTAGGCCGGCCGGTGTATGACTGATATAACCGCCTATATAAGCGGTAACATTGCAATTTGCGATGACGCCGCCATCATTAAATCCCACCAGAAAACCACTACCTCTCGCCCCGGATAAATCAACATATTGAGGCGGAAACGGCTCTCCCTGAAAAATGTCCATCACACTTGCATTCTGTAGATTTACAGGTTCTTTCAGTCGCTCCAACTGCTCGCTGTTATCAACCGTAATGTTTTCCAGGCGGGCATTTTGAATCATACCAAAAATCCCGGTGTGTTGGTCACTGGAACGCTGAATATGAAGATGCAAATCCCGGATTATAAACCCGTTTCCATTGTATGAACCGGTAAACGGTGTTTCCCGGTCGCCGATGTGTTTGAAACCCGATCCATGCTGAAACTCTGCCGATGGTGAGGCGTCAATATCGCTGACCTGGATAAAGTGCTTGTCAAGATATAGTTCATTGTCGATAGCTTGTAAATCATCAATCGTGGAAACCCTGTACGGGTTTGCCATACTTCCATCGCCGCCTGCTGCAAAAGGAGCGGTTGTGAATACAGCCGTCACCTGTCGGTCTCCGAAAAAAGCAAGGGTCACCGGATTTTCATTCCCCGTTAAATTTCCTTCCCATCTCTCAAAAAGGAAGCCTTCAGCAGGTTCGGCACTGATTTCAACCCGGGATCCATGCGAAAAGGTACCGGATGGCGGAGTTATGGTGCCCCCATCTTCGGGTATAGTAGTGGCGATGAACGTGTGATTTGGGCCACTATCCGTTGAGCAGCCAGCCTGAAGGAATACAAGCAGTGTGGCCAGGCTGAAAATGAAGATTTTGGAAAAGAATGAATGATTCATAGTTCAACAATAATGAATTATTGAAATTTCTGAACTGTGTGTATTTGCTCTCTTTAATAAGTATAGTGAAATCAATTATAAAATTGAATAGGGGGTATTTTTAAAAACTTTTTTCAAACATGAGTTTCACATGGAGTCCCCTGATGAATGGATTGTTTACAGGTACAGCAATCTGCTGTATTTATAAAATGCACGAAACTGAAAACTGTTACAAAAAAATTAAAACCTTCAGATTCATCCCTTTTTAAAGGCAACATAACTCTTGGGCAGCCCCAGGAACATCTCGCGGTAGAGCCCTTCACTTCCAAACAGGCTCATCACCTCCCGGATGCTCAGCAGCCGGATGGTTGAAAGCTCATCGAGAATCCGTTCGCGGGGCACCCCGAATCGCTTAAAGTGTGAGTAGCGCCAGGACAGGGCTATCTGCCGCTGCACGTGCCCCGGCAGAAACTGGAAAAAGGGAAACATAAAATGCGGCTCCACCGGGAAAAAGCGGCTGGGCGTCTGCACCCAGTAACTCTTTCCCACCCTGCGCACCTCCGCGGCAAACCGGCTCTGGTTGGCATAGCTGCCCACATGTTCAATCACGCTGTTGGAATAGACGATATCGAACTGCTTGTCGGCAAACATGTGCATATCCAGTGCATTGCCCTGCACAACTGTAAACCCCGTGTCAAGGTCTTTGGGTTTGGGTTTGGTCAGGTTGAGCAGGGTCACGTTTTATTCCAGGCCGGTGCCGGCCCAGGTGTCGCTGGTGCCGCCCACATCCAGGATGGAATCACCGGATCCGGGGCGCATGGTTCTCAGGAATAAGGCGAACCGGCGGGCCCTCATTCTCTCGCTGAGGGCACGGGCGTGACGGATAATCGGTGAACGTGTATTCATGGCTGAGTCTCCGGACAGGTGTTCATGCTGCCCATGGTTCGTTGTAATGGATTTACATATTTACCCTCAATACACAAAACGGCCGGGGGATACCTATTCGATTGTCAAAATTTTCACTTTTCACTTTTCACTTTTGCCTCACTCACCCCCCTGCCACCGCAGCACCGGGTACCCGGAGGTAGTTCGCCAAACGGTGTTCCAGTCAAACTCCGGCATGTAGGTTTCGGCGGCGGGGCCGGTCATCTGCTGTGTGGAGAGTCCGGTGGCGCCGTCGGGGTTTCCTTCACCCACGCCTTGGTTCTGGCCACTGGCCTGGGTGTCCCAGTAGGAGGCGG
>RECI01000305.1 GCA_007694095.1 Balneolaceae bacterium
GATCTTTATAGCCATCCCGGAGCCTGGTTAAAGGATGGAATATAAATGAAGAATGTGTTAGTTAACAATTACACCAATTGTACTTTTGAAAATCCCGGTTTGGTTTGAAGCCAAAACCTAACCTGGATAAACCCGCTCATTTTTTCGGAACATCGAGGCCTAAATTATAGGTTTACAATGTTTGAAATTTGGTATACAGATCATGAGTTTTTTGCCTGTCTTTCTTTCAGTGCTTCCGTGGCAACCAACAATGGAAATCTAACAAAAGCATTCCATCTCAGACAACTACCTACACCCGCCTCTCACCTCTCAATATAAAACCGGGCACCTTTTCATTAAGTTTATAATAAAACTGTGCCCGGCCGCTATTATAGTTTTGGTTTTTTCTTAATGGCAATCAGTTTCGCATCAACTCTTTGATTGCCATTGAAAATGCGGGAATATCGGGTGGTGTGCGTGATGTAATCAGGTTGCCATCGATCATCACTTCTTTGTCGACATATACAGCACCTGCTTCCGTTATTTCATTTTGAATACCGCCAACAGCAGTAAGTGTGCGGCCCTGTACAATTCCTGTTGCGATCACAACCTGTGGTCCATGGCAGATCGAGGCCACTGGTTTATTTGTTTGGATAAATTCCCTAACAAAATCAACTACGGCCGGATGTTCCCTCAGGTTTGCAGGGGAACGGCCGCCGGGTATCACAAGTGCATCAAACTCGGCAGGTGTAACATCATTTACCGATCGTTCAACAACAGCCGTAACGTCACTGTTGTACGCTGTGTAGGTACCGGGTTCAATTCCAATCACAGTAATGTTGGCTCCTGCATTCTGCAGAAATCCGAGCGGAAACATGGTTTCGGCATCATGAAATCCTTCGGTAATCAGAAATGCGACCCTTTTACCTTCCAGTTCTTTTTCTGTTGTAATTTCCGGGTTAGCTGCAAATAAAGAAGTTAGTGCAAATGCTGTAATGAGCAGCAAAATACCCGGAACCATTTTTTTCGGGTAAACCATTATATCTCTCCAATGTTAAGTTTAATCATAACTGCCTTATAAAAAGGCTGTATTAGAAGTATACCGAGCGGGCAAAAAAAAGACAACAGAAATGGCCTGATGGAGAATGATTTTGCAATTTTTAAATAATCACCACCTATTAATTTTCATGATAACCGGCGAGAAAAAAGTTACTGGATCGCTGAGCAAGCCAGTTTGTGAATTCTTCATCAAGTGGCGGGCAGTGCCTGCTGTTTTTTAAAAGTTCGGTTTCCACAAACGGCATCTCTTTTTTTACCCTCTCCACCAGCGCATTACCGGGAAACGAAATATCCATATCGGCCCCGATTACCAATGCCGGTGTTCTGATGCTTCCAAGTTCTGCATCACTTAAAAGCGGGGGAATCCGCATATCAGGGTTGAATTTCAGAAACATATCTCCCATAAAATTTGACCAGTCATCATCGAACGTTGTCATTATGGGCTCAATCAGTCGTTTTAGACGCTCTTCAGTGGGCTTCATTTTATAGGTGATTGCCGGTATTGCCATCTTCAAAAGCCCGATGGCCACTTTACCCCGAACAATACCTGCAGGCACAAGTAGAGCCATTTTTGTCACCTTATCCGGGTATTCAAGAGTATATTTAAGTGAAACAAACCCGCCCCAGCTAATACCCATGATGTAAAAAGGATTAACCTTCAATTCTTCCATGATTTCATTTAGCCATGACCCATATTCATCGAAGGGGAGACGCACTTCCGGCCCAATAATGGATTGCCCCGGTATGTCTGGTGCAATGATGTAAAAATCTTTTGCCAACCTCCAAAGTACGGATAAAGCATGCGCTGAACTGCTCATCATGGCGTGCAGGATAACCAGGGGCGGTTTTGATTCATCGCCTGCAAAAAGAACATGGTTCGGTCCGCAGGATGTTGAAACATGCTTCCTTATTACCGGGGTATGGGATTTTTCAAGGAAACGGCCGTACCAATTTTGGAGTTCGGTACGTGCAGTATCATTTTTAAATAGGTTAGCTTTTTTTGCAGTATTCATCAGATAAAATTATAAAAAGGTGTGTCATCCGCATCTATCTTTAACTGCAAATACCGGAAAATGAGAAAACCAAGATCACACTGCTTTCAGTTGAGATACATTTTAATTTAATCGGATTTCCAGTGTTATCATACCATCAACCGTGAACTTTTATCTTCATCCCTGTTTTCTTTTCATAAGCCTGCAAAATAATGGATGCCATCTGTTCGATGGTGAATCTGTCCGAATTTATGATCAAATCATAATCTGTGGGTACTTTCATATCTTTGTGAAAGTTCTGGTTTACAAAATCCTCTCTCTCCCTGTCTTTTCGTTCGATAATCTCTTTGGTTTCCGCCAGTGAAAGATTCATTTTTTTCGCATATATCGCAATTCGTTTATTCAGCGGACAAACCACCCTTATGTGAAGTGATTTAGGATTTTTACAGATATAATTTGCTGCCCTGCCCACAATAATGCTGTTTCCGTACTCTTCGATTGTTTTTATAACACGGATTAATGAGCGAAGATAGTTCATATTGGTGGGAATATTCATCAGGAACCCGGAAACAGTATCTTCTACAGTTTGCTGGCGCCTTTCATCCAGCACTTCGATGGTTCGGATGCCGCCGCCAATTTCCTTTGCAATTGCCTGCAACAGGTCTTTATCCCAAACTTTAAAACCGATCATTTGTCCCAGGTGGGCAGCCAAATCAGCTCCCTGGGCGCCGAACTCCCGCGAAATGGTGATAACCGGATACGTTTTTTTTCCCCGCAATCGTGAACTTGCAAGAGTATTGCTGTGTTTCCAGGCGTTTATTTGCTCTTCAATGATTTGTACTACTTTATTCGACATGGTTTTACCTGTTAATTTTTTATTTCAGCATGAATCATAAGGCTTCATTTTTATATTATTAAGCCGATTTTTTACATAGCTCTCCTCTATGAAATGTACTGACTCCCCTGTTCGCTGTAAATAAATAATTACAAATTATGGAATATTATTGGCTGTGTTGATTTGGCTGGGTGCTGGATGCTGGATGCTGGATGCTGGATGCTGGATGCTGTCAAAAATAAGTTTACATAAATTTTCACAAATCGGCATGGCCACATAATTCCACAATTAACTCAGTCTTTATCCGCAAACCCTGAAATTGATTATCCGGTTGCCGTTCAACTTCGCAAGATATTCGTTGTTTTATATCGAATGGAGAAAATACCGTTGGGCCTTCGTCCTGCCACCACGATCCTTCTTCGCAGGATTCCGGTACACGAGTGATACCAAAATGGATTTCATACCATTCTGCAAGTTTTTTTGGATTGTTTGCCAAGAAGATAAATCCGCCGATACCTGTTACTTTTTCCATATTTCTGTTTCTTATAAGACGATTGGATTATATACCGCCCAGAATTTCGTGCAGCCATTCCCATGTTTGGTTTCTTGCAGTGATATTTGCCTCTGCACCGTTGGGATCATCGCCCGTTCTCATGTATCCATGTCCGGCACCTTCATAAATCCGGTATTTGAAAAATTTGCCGTGCTTTTCCATCAGCGCTTCAGTTTCGGGAATGGTTGCATTAATACGCTGATCATTGCCGCCATAGAATCCGTATACCGGTGCGGTGATATTCCGGATTCGTTCCTCATCGGTTGCAGCGCTGCCATAGAATACCAGTGCAGCTGATAAGCCGTATGCATTAGTTGCAAACCTGAAACTTTGTGATCCGCCCCAGCAAAATCCTGACACTACCGTTTGCCCGGTTGCACCGGGAACTGATGCAATATAGTCCTGCACGGCAATCAGGTCGCGGGTGATTTGATCGGGATCAAGCTGATAAAGAGCGTCCCGGGCGGCATCATCATTCGGAAAATCCCGCGTTCTCTGATGTTCTTCATCAAATTGCGATAATAAGTCGGGAGCAATGGCAATATAGCCGGCTTCGGCAACCTGGTCGGCGACACTGCGCACCCAGTCGGTCAGGCCCCGGTTTTCGTGAATCACAATAACTGAAAGGACGTTTTCCGATACCTCAGGATAAGCCACAAAACTGTGTACGGTTCTGCCGTTATAGGTTACTGTAACCCATTCATGATGACGGGGAGAATCTTCAAGATGGCGGAGGGAATAATCCTGGGATATGGCTGATTCTGTGATGACGATCATCAAAATTAATAGCGATATGGCTTTCATCATAATTGCTTTAATCTTTTTTTAATTACTTTGAAGCTAAAGTACTTGAGGACTTACTCCATTTTTTTTGATATTGAAATCAAATTCATCGTTTTATTTGTACTTTATAAATTTTCTTAAATACAATTAAACACAAAAAGATGAAGGTTGCTATAATTATTTTCATGGTCTGGGCAGGTACAAACCTGTTGTATGAAGATCTGTATTCTCAACCGGAACGAATCATTCTTGCCATCGGCGCGCATGCGGGTGATATGGAGATCACAACCGGAGCACTGCTTGCCAAACACTCCGCCAAAGGCGACCGGGTTGTGATTCTTCATCTAACTTTGGGCGAACGGGGTAATCCGGCCATGACACCCGAAGAGTACGCTCTCCAAAAGCGGTCCGAAGCAGAAGAGGCCGCAGATCTGCTTGGCTCGGAAGTAATTTTCGGGCCTTACCACGATGGCGAAATTCCCGACTCAGAAGAAGCCCGAAGGTATGTGAATGATGTGATCCGCCAGGTAAAACCCACTCACATCATCACCCACTGGAAAAACAGTATCCACAAAGACCACAGCATTACACACCGTATCGTTACCGATGCCGTTTTACTGGCCTCACTGGAAGGGGTGGAGAGCGAGTATCCCCGCCACCGGGGTGTGCGTGGTATCTATTTTGCTGAAAACTGGGAAGATATGGAGGGCTACCAGCCTTACATCTTCGTCGATATTACCGAAACCTTTGATATCTGGAAAGATGCCATAAGCCGGTACGAATTTATTGTGGGAGACATATCCGCATTCCCCTATTACGATTACTACACCTCCCTGGCGCGGGTTCGCGGTGCGCTGGCCAGGTCAACGTATGCCATAACATTTGCCATCGATGAATTCGGGAAACGGATTACATGGCAGCACCTGCCGTAGCTTGCTTTGTTTCATTTTGGGATGGAAGCGGTGTGATCGATTTGGCATGGCCTGTGATTTTTGCTACACCCGCCAGCAGGCCAAAAAGAATATCCTGTATAAAGAACGGAATTCCCCCAAGCCTGTATTCATCACGAAATTTGAAGAACAGGTATCCGCCATGTAACAGGGAAATATCGTCCCAGCTTCCACCCCTTTCGTTTGCCAGCCTGGCAGATTCCCGAATCATCCATCTGAAGTTAAGTGCAGGTTCAACATAAATGTTTACTATAACCGGTTCACTGCTGCTGCCATTCTTGAACGTGTGAACCTGGCCTGCCTTTGTAACTATTTTATTTCCGGGTCCCAAAACGTGTTCCTCACCATCAACATTCATAATCAGTTCGCCAGAAATAACTTCAAATCCTTCATCCGATTTTGGTTTGAATTTGTTTAACTGTATCCTTCAATACAGAATTTTTACATGAATCAGCTCACAGACGGTCTCTGTCTGATTATTTTTTTTGACATCAAACCTGAAAGTTGTTCCCTCTGCATAAACAGGTGCAATTTTGATGATTTCTTTCTGTTTTGTGCAACGCATCTTTATATCAAGTGGTCCTTGATTATCCATAAAGGACGTCTCAATCAAATACCAGCAGGTAGTTCATCATCAATGCCAAATTCTTCATCGGGACCAGCCGGCACAGGCTGATCATGCTCGATGCGGGGCGTTGACCAAGATTTTCCCCAGTATCATCGGAATACCTGTCACACCTCTGACCGGTTCCCTGCCGATGATGGGTCTGCGGCGTTCGCCCAACCCCGGGGCGAGGTGCCCCGGGCTTTGGTATGTCAGGCCGCTGGCCTGATAGTATCCATACTCCGGGTTGATTGGATTTTTCTTCGAAGATACTTTCTGCCATGGCAATCAACTTCAATACTCTTCTGGTAATGGAAGATTGTGTTGCCGGATAAACGAGAGCCTGTCCCAATACCCGCGCTGGAATACTATCTTTTCATTCACAATCCGGAAAAACCCACACCCTCTGAGTCCCAGCGGATCTTTCCATTCCAGGATGGCCCACTCTCAATCTTCGAAAATATGTACGGGAATACAGGTCATATCGGCAGCAGCAAACTCACGCTCGAACATCGCACGGATGGCCTCTTTCCCTTTTACAGGTTCAAACATTACCTGGTGATTCACGGCGTCATTTGCGTACAGATTTGCAAGTGCACCGGCATCGGCATCGGCACGGTTAAAAGCATCAATCCAGGTTTGGATTACAGCTTTTGGTGTCATGGCTATGGTAAGAACGAGTTTTTGGGTTATGAAAATATATCGCAATTGGAGTTAGAAAAGATCACGAACCATTCCTGATGTTTCGAAGATAAATTCCCTCGATTGCACTGCCCGCCGGCTGATTTCTTCAAGTTCTTCATGAACCAACCGGCCTTTCCATTTTTTGATTTTGCCGCCAATCATCACCATCTCAACATTTGTTCGGTCCATTCCCGATACCACCGTTCCGTACACATTGTTCACCGGCATGATGTTGGGTCGGTTCAGTGAAAGCATGATGATATCGGCCTCTTTGCCTGGTGCGAGAGTTCCCGTTTTATGGCCAAGACCGTTGTGTATTGCCCCGTTTACAGTGGCAAAACGAAGCACCTCCCTGGCCGTGAGTAAACCGGGCAGGTTTTCTTCGCCAGAACGTTCTCGCGCCAGAACCTGCATCCGCTGAAGAGTAAAGACCGACTGCATCTGTGTGAACATATCCCCCGGAACGGTGGTTTCCACATCCACGCTGAGGCTGGGCAAAATGCCGTAATCAAGTGTTTGCTGTATGGGCGGAATGCCATGGCCCATAATCATCTCCACGGGTGATGAGATCGAAACGCCGGTTCCTTTTTCCGCAAGCAGCTCCCACTCCTCATCCAGCAAGTTGCAGCAGTGGATGCAGGTTACATCCGGGCCGAGCCGGTCTGCCAGAGGCAACAGATCGCCAGTGCCATTCACATGAACCGAGATGCGGGCTCCAACTTCACGGGCAAGCTTCCACTGATCAGCATTGATTCCCGCTCCCAGGGCAAGGGTGAGCAGCTGATTATCTGACGAAAAATATTCATCACGAAGCCGGTGAATGTCTTCAGGATACTTGTTTTCCGGAGTCGAAGCCCCGGAACCATAAGCGTAAACCGCCCGGATGCCCGAAACCATCAAACCTTTTATCGCCGCATTGGTATGTTCCAGACTGCTGCCGATGTGGGACCAGTCGAGAACTGTGGTGATGCCTGCATCCATAGCTCCAAGTGCGCTGATAAGGTTGCCAATGGCGGCATCTTCCGGCCGGAACACAGGACGTGCCTGGCCAAGCACAACCCGCACATAATCACTCAGAAGCCCGTCCGGCAAAATATTGCGAATGCAGCCCTGCCACATGTGTCGATGTGTATCCACAAAACCGGGCATCACCACATGTCCTGTGGCATCTACCGTTTCGGTATTCGCTTCGATGTGAGGGGCTATCTCTGTAATCTTGCCATTCTCAACCAATATATCTGCTTTTTCAAAATCACCGGCGGCATTATCCATTGTAAGAACGGTGCCGCCTTTCAACAGAATACGTTCAACCGATGGTATCCGGGCTTCCTCACTTCGGGAAATAACCGGTAAAAAAGGGAGCATAAAGCCAGCGCCGGTTCCTTTAATGAATTCTTTCCTGGTGAAGGTTTGCTGATTACCGGTTGATGGTGACATAAAATAGTTATTTCTGTCTTTTGAAGAAGGTAAAGTAATTCAGGAAGATTTCAATTTCTACAAGAAAAAATCCGCCTCTTTAAAATTAAAAATGCCCCATCTTAATAAAAGATGGGGCA
>RECI01000271.1 GCA_007694095.1 Balneolaceae bacterium
AACCGGAGATGAGGTAAAAAGCTATCTGATGATAACAAGAGATCCGGCAATAACCGTCACAATCGAAGGCAGAGCTGTGAGAGATGCACAACCGATTGTTAATGAGGAACGCCATCCTGTTATCATCATTTCACACGGCTACCCGGGCAACCGGTATCTATTGGCCCATCTTGCCGAAAATCTTGCAACAAAAGGATATGTTGTTGTTTCAATCGATCACACAGACAGTACCTATGATGACCAAAAAGCATTTGCAAGCACTCTTTATAACAGGGGGCCTGACCAGGAGTTTGTGATCTCATATCTTCAAAATCTGGAACCCGGTCAGGCAGTCAGCTTTTTAAAAGATATCATGGATACTAACAACATCGGGGTTGTGGGTTATTCCATGGGAGGGTATGGTGTTATCAATATTCTTGGTGGTGGTTATGCTGAATCTGCCGTTAGTCATCCGTTTGCACCGCCGAATGAGCTGTTAAGCAAAAGAACTTCAAAACATGACGATTATGTTAAAAAAATTAGCAACAATCCGGTAAAGGCCGGGGTTGCCATTGGCCCATGGGGAATGAATGCCGGTTTGTGGAATGAAGAGACCTTACAAGGTATAAATAAACCTATTCTGTTTATAGCGGGAGACCTGGATGATATCTCCGGGTATGAAAACGGGGTTAGGGCTATTTGGGAACAAGCAGTTAACATCGATCGCTATCTGCTCACGTTTCTGAACGCCAATCACAATGCTGCAGCTCCAATGCCATCTCCGGCCGAATTAACCGGCAGTGAAGCTATGCTTCATTATACCGACCCGGTTTGGGATACGATCCGTATGAATAATATTCTGCATCATTTCGTTACCGCCTGGTTTGGTTATCATCTGAAAGGAGATTTAAACATGAAAGATTATCTTACGTTGGTACCATTGGCTTCAGATGGTTTATTCGATATGGATTCGGATGGTAACCATACAGCAGAACATACCTACTGGAAGGGTTTTCCAAACAGGACGGCAGCCGGGTTGAAAATGGAAGTTAAGTATGCAAATGAATGAGTTTAAATTTCAAGTTCCAAATTCCAAATCTCAAATTTCAAATCCGAACCTGTCAGCCTCGTTAATTTTGATTCGAATATCACAATTTGATAACAAATCATCGTAACCGTTGACCTTTCTATGCTTTATTGGTGATTTTCAGACATGGTATCATGTCATGGATGAAATTTCGTATAGTCAGCTGACGAGTTATTCGAAAAATGAGCCCTTAAGATGATTTGGATGATCACGGATCGACTCGTCTGCCTGCCCCATGGGGTTGACTTATGACATTCCCGTTGTTTTATCGATAACGCGAAACTGGGTAATTCAACAAAAATGTAATGCCTCAAAACTGACTGTTTTGTTCACCACAAAAATGCACCCCTTTATACTAATTCTGATTATCGCAACAGCTTTCAATGTGATATCGGGTTGCAGTGATTCGGTGACTGTCCGGAATCAGGGCCCTGACAATGGGAAACCACAATTTTCGGATGACTGGATAATACCAAAAAACGAAGTATTAGATGGCGGTCCGGGTTTAGACGGCATTCCTTCTATTGATAACCCGGTATTCGGCAGCATCAACTCAGAATCACTCCGTATTCTTTCGGATGACCGTCTCATTACCGGTATCCGGGTTGGTAATGTAATCAGGGGTTATCCTCACCAAATACTTGACTGGCATGAAGTAGTAAACGATCAGGTTAACGGAGAGTATTTCGCAATAACCTATTGCCCGTTAACCGGAACCGATATCGCCTTGAAACGGAACGCAGGTATGGAATTTGGTGTATCTGGCCTCATTTTCAGAAACAACCTGATATTATACGACCGACATTTCTATAGCCGCTATTCTCAGATGCAAATAAGAGGTGTAAATGGGCCGATGTCCGGAACAGTTGTTGAAATCATCCCTGTAATTCAAACTTCCTGGGCTGTTTGGAAAGAGATGTATCCGGATTCTGAAATGTTGTTACCGGATACCGGCTATAAGTTTGATTATTCCGGATACCTGTATGGAAAAGACTACCTTCACGGCAATTCTGCTACCATATTCCCAACGAACCGTCAGGATAACCGGATGGAAAGAAAAAATCGCGGGCTTGGAGTCATAGAAGGTGTTCCGGACGAGAGGGCAAAGGTTACTTTTTTCCCGATTCAGAGTTTCGGTAACGAAATCAATCTGATAAACCATTCTTTCTATAATGTGGAAGCAGTGATAGCCGGCAGCACCGGTAAAAATTTTGCTATTGCTTTTCAACGAGTTCTTAAAGACGGGACAATCCTCGAGTTCACACCCGTTCAGGATTCATTGCCTCTGATCATGACAGATCAGGAGGGTAATGTTTGGGATGTATTCGGTTATGCAACCGGAGGGCCGCGACAAGGTGAACGCCTTTCATCTGTACAGGCCTACACCGGGTATTGGTTTGCAATGGCTGATTTTTTCCCGGGCCTTTCTGTTTGGTTAGGTGAGACGAATTGAGAATTCTTTTAAAGAAGAGATCCTGATAGTTTTGCCACAGACGGCTCAGATTACCACAGAGTTCTCTTTGCATTTCCGTTTTTCTCCCTTGGGATCCTGTTGGGGCGTGGTACTAAAAATATTGAGAAGATTTTTTTCTGATGATTTCATTATTTCCTTCCGAAGTCTTTCTTTTTTTCATTTCATAAGCTTTTTTTCTGAACTTATTTATGAATATGTTAATTTAAAATGTATGATACCTGGTGCCAGTTCAATGCGATATTTAAAGTCACCGGTTTTCATGCTTCAAATTTTATTCGTACTTATTTCATTTATTTTCATTAGAATTATGTAATGGAATACTATTAAAAAAAGGTACTAAATAATCAACCGGTACTTGTCAGACAACACTATAACTGAGATTTCTAAGTTATTATTAAGACAACATTATTAATCGATGTACCACCAAACAAAGAATTAAATGAAATACGCTGATCTTTTTACTTTTTTACGCTCAATACACTTTTTCAAAGCAGTTTCTGCAGCTGTTTTATGTGCGTTCATTATCATGTCGTGCACCGGAACATCAACAACAACAGTATCCGAGACACAACAAGCACCATCAGCAGCTGCCGATACCGGTATCTTGCAAACGGATATGGAAGCTTTTACAGAAGAAATTCCAGGCACTGGACAGTCTTTTGACATGGTGCCGGTTCCCGGCGGAACTTTCATGAAGGGCAACCGTCATGCTATAGAAGTGGACCCATTTTGGATGAGTTCCCATGAAGTAACCTGGAATCTGTATAACCTTTTTGTTGAAGAAAACCTGGAAAATCTCCGGCGCGACCTTTGGAGAGTTCTCTACGATGTAGACATAGAATGGGATGCCGATGCCATCGCTTCACCCACACTTACTGAAGAAGTACTTGAAGTATTGCGTGATGCCGATATACCCTCTGATGTGATTTCAAAACCTTCTCCTGCTTATGGCGACCTTAGCGGCGGAATGGGAACGGATGGATTTCCTGCCATTAACATGACACATTATGCCGCCCACATGTTTACACGCTGGCTCACAGTGAAAACAGGTAATTTCTACCGTTTGGCTACCGAAGCCGAATGGGAATTTGCGTGCCGTGCCGGACAGACAGACACCTACACCCCGCCAAACAGCGTGGATGCCTATGCATGGCACCGTGAAAATTCTGACCGCTCTTACAACCGTGTTGCAACCAAACAGCCTAACGCCTTTGGCCTTTATGATATGCTTGGCAACGTTGCCGAATATACACTCGATCAGTATTACGAAGATTATTTCGAAAGACTGGATGGCGAACCTGCTTCTAACCCATGGTTCAAGCCAACCGAGCTGTACCCCCGCAGTGTAAGAGGTGGTTCGTGGATGGATACTCCCGAAGCAGCCAGTTGCCTGCACAGGCGCGGCAGCAGCCCCAACTGGAAACGCAACGATCCGCAGCTCCCAAAAAGCATGTGGTGGCATACAAACGCGTATTTTGTCGGCTTCAGGGTAATTATGCCAAAAAACCAGCCCGACAGTGTACCAGAATTTGAATCCTGGTGGATAGACCCGATCCAGGATTATTTCTGAACCTATTTCAACTAAACAACCTTACTCAAACAACAATCGTGATATGGAAAATAAGAACTGGATACACAAAGGATTATCCCGACGTGACTTTATGAAAAAAACAACGATGGCTGCCGGAGGGGGGCTGTTTCTTGGAAGCCTGCCAATTGGTGCCAGTGCACACGCCGGTGCCACTTCAACACTGAATGTCGCCGTCATCGGCTGCGGCGGCCGGGGTACTGGTGCTGCAAACCAGGTACTTAATGTGGAGGGTACCAAAATCGTAGCCCTTCACGATGCTTTCAGGGACAGGCTTGACGGCTGTTACAATGCACTTGCACAGCGCCACGCAGACTCCGGCAGACTTGATGTGCCCGAAGAGAGAAAATTTGTAGGTTTTGATGGTTACGAAGAAGCCATTGCCCTTGCGGATGTGGTAATCCTTACTGCACCTCCGGGATTTCGTCCTGCTCATTTTGAATCAGCGGTTCGACAGGGCAAACACATCTTTGCAGAAAAACCGATGGCAACCGATGCCCCTGGCGTAAGATCCATCCTGGAATCAGCACGAATTGCCAAAGAGAAAGATCTGAACGTTGTGATTGGCCTGCAACGAAGATACCAGCGTAAATATCTCGAAGTCGTAGACAGAGTCCATAATGGAGCGATGGGAGATATTATCTCCGGCCAGATTTACTGGAACGATGGTGGTGTCTGGGTGCGAGAACGCCAGCCCGATATGAGCGAAATTGAGTACCAGATGCGAAACTGGTATTACTTTACATGGATTTGCGGCGATCACATTCTTGAGCAACATATCCACAACATCGACATTGCAAACTGGTTCATTGGGGAATACCCGGAATCATGCAACGGCATGGGAGGCAGAGAGGTTCGAAATACTAAAGAACATGGCCATATTTTCGACCACCACTATGTTGAGTTTACCTATCCATCAGGAGCCGTTATTGCCAGCCAGTGCCGTCATATACCAAATACCTTCTCCCGCGTTTCTGAACGATTCCAGGGAACAAGAGGTACCGTTGACTGTGCACCAGGCCTGATTCGCGATTACAGCGGCATTGTTCGTTACGACCACGATGGTACTGATGACCCGAACCCATACCAGCAGGAAATCGATGACCTCTTCGCGGCAATACGCAACGGCAACCGTATTGACGACTCCGATTTCGGTGCAAAAAGCACCCTTGCAGCAATTATGGGACGTATGGCTACCTACTCAGGACAAGTGATTACCTGGGATAATGCCATCAATTCTGACGCCAAACTCGTTCCTGATTATGTTGGATGGGATATGGAACCACCTATTAAGCCGGATGAAAATGGATACTATCCGATTCCGGTTCCAGGTGTTACCGCGCCTCACTAAGCGGATCTAAGGCTGATATTGTCCGTGAAGCTGTAAACCAGCTTCACGGATTTTTTTTACTTGCCCTAGTGTCGTGTCAACGACATAACGACCGGGAAATAATCGGACGATTCAATCCGGGATAATCCCAATGATCTTAAATAGCTCATTTTTCGAAAAACTAGTCAGATGACTGTTCGACATTTCATCCATATCATGACACTAGAACAGGATTGATTAAAACATATCTCCAAATCATCAATTATAAACGTTATACCCCTATGGACAGAAAAAAATTTCTTAAAAACAGCATGTTAGCTGGTACAGCATTGGTTTCCGGTGCCGGTTTAACATCTGCAAAGGCAAGAGAGCTGAGTGAATCGGACCTGCTCCAAAAACATAATTTTAAACTGAAATACGCTCCGAACTTCGGGACATTCCGAAATCATGCGGGAAACGACCCGGTCGATAATATCAAATTCATGGGTGATCTTGGCTTTCGGGGCCTTGAGGATAACGGCATGAGGGGGCGAGATGTGGCGCTTCAGGAACGAATCGGGCGTCAGCTTGACGAATCCGGTGTAGAAATGGGGGTTTTCGTGGCGAACACCATCAACTGGAACCAACCCACACTCGTCTTACCCGATCAGGAAATTCAAAACAGGTTCCTTGATGAAATCCGGGAATCAGTTGATGTGGCTAAACGTGTAAATGCCACATGGATGACCGTTGTTCCCGGACATATCGATATGCGGCTGGAGATGGGCTTTATGGAAGCTAACCTCATTGACCTGCTCAGGCGAGCCTGCGACATTCTCGAACCTCATGGCCTGGTAATGGTGCTCGAACCGCTGAACAGGCTTCGTGACCATCCCGGAATGGTTCTCACGCATACCGCGCAGGCATATAAAATCTGCCGAGCCGTAAACAGCCCGGCCTGTAAAATTCTTTACGATGCATACCATCAGGCCATAACCGAAGGAAATATGATCCCGAATATGGAAGCGGCGTGGAGTGAAATTCCATACCTCCAGGTAGGAGATCATCCCGGCAGAAATGAACCCGGCACCGGTGAGGTAAACTACCGCAATATCTTCAAATACGTTTATGATAAAGGGTATGATGGTATTGTAGGAATGGAACACGGAAAATCCATTGGCGGCAAGGAAGGTGAACTTGCTCTTATTGCCGCCTATCTGGAAGCCGACGATTTTGAAGTTTAACAGCTAACAAACCTGCATTTCTTGACCGGCCGGCATCCATTCACTTTGGATGCCGGCTGTTAATATACAAAGCGAGGCATAATCAGATCGGTTAATCGGTGATTCAATTTATCGCCATTCAAAGTAGTAAAGAAAGACCGAATGACCGAAGAACCGAATTGCGATGGGCGATTGAGGGGATCAATACAGATCGGTCAATCGGTTACTCGGTGATTCGGTTTATCGCCAATCAAAAGGGAAAAAAACCAAAAAACCGACTGTTAATATACAAAGCGGGCAATACCATCACTCATCCACTCTATAATGCCCTCCTCCGTATTCTGAAAAATTACGGCTTCCGTTTCTTCAAGACGGTTTATCAGCGCAATTCCATCTTCCGGATCCATAAGAGTAAGAGCGGATGCAAATGCATCAGCATACATTCCGTTTGATGAAACCACTGTAGCCTGGAGACGGTCGGTTGATCCAATTCCGGTTTTGGGATTGATGATATGAGAATACCTTTTGCCTCCTATCTCGATATATTGAAACATATCACCCGAAGTGGTAACCGTTTTACCAGCCAATCTTAGCCTGATATGTTCGGCGGAGGGGTCACGCCGGACTTTCGGAACTGCCACATCCCAGCTTTCTCTTCCGGGTGGAGGATCACCCAATGTAATGTCGCCACCCGCATCCACCAATACAGACCGGATACCGTACGTCTGTATGACCCGTACGGCCTCTTCTGCCGCGTATCCTTTGGCTATCCCGCCTAAGTCCAGCCGCATGTTCTCTTTTTGAAGCAGTACAGATTTTGCTTCTTCATCCATAACCATATGCTGGTAGCCAACACGAGACAGCAATTCCTCAAGTTCATTGTCATCAGGCAGTTGAGGTTCAGGCATCATCCGTTTTACGCGCCAGGCGCGGGTCATCGGGCCGATGGTTACATCAAAAACCCCATCCGTTTTTTCTGAGATCACCCACGCGGTTCTGAGAACCTCAAACAATTCATCGCTCACTTTAACGGCCTGCCCGCTTCCGGATGTTCGTGAAAGACGGTTCAGTTCGCTCTCTTCAATGTAATCACTCATGATACCGTTCAGTTCCTCTATCCGTTCAAAAGCCGCGTCAGAAGCTTCCTTAGCCAGAAGTTCATTTTCGGCATAGAGAATCACCGAAAATTGCGTCCCCATGTGGTACGATTGAAACGTATGCCGTTCCGGTTCCTGGGCTGC
>RECI01000299.1 GCA_007694095.1 Balneolaceae bacterium
GAGATTTACGACAACCTGGTTGGGGTGTTGCCGCCTGTTGCCATCACCAACTTCCGACAGCACACTTCCGCCAATCATCAGGCGATGCCCGCCATCGGTCCTGATATCAAAAAAATATTCCCCGGCATGTTCAATATTCAGATTACCGGAATAGACCACACCGAATTCAGCAGTTTCCCGGAGCATATCAAGATTTATATTCGTTGATGTACCGCTGCCCGTTGTTCTGCTGGCTGTAACCTCTTGTGCACGTTCGAATTCACCAGTATGATACGTATATGTGAGATCCAGAATTTTTACGGGATCATGATGATATGTTTTATACCGGATATTGCGAAAAGCCACCGGGCCGTGATCTCCCTGTATTCTGAGCGGGGCCATCTCCGTTTCTTCATTGCTTACAGCGCCCCCTGTGGGATGAACAAGATTCACATTCCGGTGAATCATCACACCATTCAGCTTTACTTCCTCGAAACGGGCATGCTCAATCTTATTGCCATTTTCATCAAAGCGGGGCGCCCTGAATTTTACTTCGAGATGCTGCCACAAACCGGGTGCACGGCTCGCATTGGTTCGGGGTGCAATTCCCCCTTTTCCAACTCCATCTTCCCACCATTGGTAAACTCCGCCCATGTCGTAGAATTTTGGATTCTCCACACCCCAGCTGTCGAGCATCTGCAGTTCATATCTCCCCTGGAAATAGATACCGGAGTTTGATTCACTGGCCATCATAAATTCAAGTTCAAGGTCCAGATCGCCGTGCTCCCATTCTGTGAAAATATCCTGCGGATTGTCGCCGGAGCTGGTATTTACGAGTATTCCGGTTCCGGGTGAAGGCTGAACGTCTCGGTGTTCAAACAGATCCATAAATACATCACCGGCAATAACCCAATTACCGGGTGGTGATTGAAATTCATTTAAATTTGTTAAATCTAGTTTTGTAAATGGCAGACCCTGTTGGGCATATCCAAAGGTGACAGTTATTAAAAAAAATGAAACTAACAACATCAGGCTTTGGATCACAGAGCCTGACTTTCGGTAAATCCGATTCATATCGAATGTTTAATTAGTATTGAAATGGACAGGTAAATGTTAAAAGTGTGGTGCAAAAGAAAATAAATCTGGTCTGATTCTAAAAAAAGACAACTGATAAAGAAAAAACCCCGGACAGTTTCAATGCCCGGGGCATATAAAATATATACACAATGTTTGATGTATATTTCAGCTACGGATTGTTACTATAAGTAAACTACAGAGATCAATAACCGGGATTTTGAACAAGGTTTTCATTTCTCTGCATTTCTTCATCGGGGATTGGGTAGAGAAGATCACGTTCCCTGAACTGAACACCCCAGTTGTTGTTTGCGCCAACCACATCAACAAACTGAACAACTCCTGGATTAGCAGAGTTAGTAACAGGATATTTCCGTGTTCTCTGGATGTCGTGCCATTGTTTGAAGTCAAGGGCAAGTTCCCTGTAACGTTCTTTCCACACTTCCTCAACAAATGCTTCTGCAGAAAGGCCGCTGAGTGATGCTACGATTTCAGCACGGTCAGTTGACCAGTATGCCCTTGATCGCACATCAGCCAAATATCCAACAGCTTCTGAGGTTACACCTTCTGACCTGGCTATTGCTTCAGCCGCAATCAGAAGTATTTCAGAGAACTTAATATGATTCAGATTTCGAGTGCCACGGCCATTTCCGAATACTGCACCTTCCTCAAACCATATATATGGAACGTATTCACCAAACTGATATTCCTCACCATCAACTTCAATGGAGGTGGCAAAAATTTGGCGATTCTGGATTCGAAGATCATTATCATGATCATACATATTTACCATAGTTTCAATGGGTCTGAACATGTTTAATGTTCTGCTATACCTGATTCCGGGTGGCCTTATAGCACCTGGAACTGTAATCCGTGGATACTGACTTTGAGCTATATCACCATCGTATTCAACCGACCAGATGTATTCATTTTCGGTTTGAGATGTGCGCATAATGTTATAGGCGCTTTGTGTCATCGGGTCATCTCCATGCTGAATAAGGCTGAACACACCTGAATTAATAATGGCCCTTGCTGTTGCTGCTGCCTGGCCATAGCCGTCATTTTGCTGCAACGGATGCCCTGCACGCTGCAGATTTACATCCGCAAGGGTAGCCAGTATTGTGCCATGGGTAATCCTTCCATTGTTACCGCTGCCAAACGGAACATTTGGCAGGTTGCCATTATCTCTTGCCCACTCAAGGTCTTCGATAATCTGGCTGTAAACCGCTGCTGAACTTTCCTGCGATACAAAAGCGCCTTCGAGACCTTCAACCGGCTGGAGAACCAATGGAACATCACCAAAAAATCTCACCAAAGTGAAATAGTTGTGTGCCCGGAAATACCGTGCCTCTGCAAGTATTCTGTTCCGTTCTGCGGTACTCATACCCGCAATACCGGGAATTCGGTCAATGGCAAGGTTTGCACGGTTAATAACGCGGTACAATCCACTCCACCAGCCACCGGCATAGTCGTTAAAGTTTACGGGATCCTGCTGCAGCGAGTGCGCAAGCTGTCCTTCGATCCTCTCACCTTTGGCCTCATTATCAAAAAGGCCGCTCATGAAGGAACCGATCATCACATTGCTACCCCTGAATCCCCCGGAGTCATAGGAATTGGCACCGGAACCATCACGGTAAAGAGCATTAATTGCTGCCCGCGCGTCTTCCGGCTTATCAAAGTACTGATCTACCGAAATCTGGTTTTTGGGGGTTTCAGTCAAAAAATCTTCACACGCCATAAATACTACAACGGCTGCTATAAGTACTAAAAACTTTTTCATCGTTCTATACATTAGTAGTGATCATTAAAATTGTAATCTTACACCGAGCGAAGCAGTACGCGGCCTTGGATACTGGTAGAAGAAAATATTTTGTGCATGAATATTTCCTCCCCATGAAGTGGCTTCAGGATCATGTCCTTTAAAAGCGCTCGAGTGAATGACGAATGCATTCTCAAGACTTGCAGTTATACGTAATTGGTTTAAACCAAGTCGCTGCAGTGTTCCGGGATCAACGTTGTAACCTACCTGAAGCAGATTACCTCTGATGTATGAACCATCCACGATCCAGTGGCTGTCGGCCTGTGTATTCTGGCCTGCAAGCGGCTGATGGCGGATTCGCTGATACATTGTATCCTGATTATCAACAGTCCAGGCATTATAAAGCTGTGTACTTAGGCCGTTTGTAAGGGCCTGCCGGTCTTCCGCTGTGTGCAGGAACTGCTGCATAATATCGGCACCGAGAACAAATTGCAGATCAATCAGGAAATCAAAGTTTTTGATGTTGATGGTATTGATAAAACTTCCTGTCCAGTCTGGCAAACCATTACCGATAATGGTTCTGTCGAGTGACCGTTTTGCTTCTCCTGGAAGAAATCCGCGTGCCGCTGCTTCTTCAGCTTCGGCAGTACTCCATGTACCTTCACGGATAAATCCGTAGAAATTGCCTACCGGCTCACCCACTCTCAGGATCGTCTGGCTTCCGGATACCCAGTTCGGGCCGGGGAAAATATCTTCACCACCGGCTCCGAGACGTTCAACCCTGTTTTTGTTGTAGTTGAAGTTCAGTGTAGTACTCCAGAAGAAATCCCTGGTGCGAACATTGCGTGTAGTTATCCGCATGTCTACACCCCGGTTTGATACGGCACCAATATTATCAATAATGGTGGTAAACCCGGTTGTGGCAGGTACCGGACGGTTCAATAACAAGTCTTTGGTAAACTTGTAGTAATAATCGAACTCGAGGTCAACTGCCTGGTTAAACAGGTTTACATCTGTACCAATATTGAATTGATATGTTTTTTCCCACTCAAGATTCGGATTTGGCAGCCTTGTTGTAAATGATGTAGACTGACGGCTGTTTCCAATCAGGGTAGTACCCGATCCAATCGTTGCAAGCGATGTAAATACTGCTATCTCGGTATTACCGGTTACTCCATAAGATGTACGGAGCCTCATCAGATCGATAAAGTCAAAATTTGACATGAAATCTTCATTTGAGAGATTCCACGCAAACCCGGCTGATGGGAAGAAACCGTATTTGTTATCTGCACCAAACCTGGATGACCCGTCCACACGACTGGTGAATGTAAATACATAGGTATCATCAAGTGAATAGGTAATCCTGTTAAAGTAGGAATTCAATGTCCACTCAAACGCGTTGGAGCCTGGTGACTGAACACCGGTTGCGGCACCAAAATTGTTGAAACGGAAGAAGTCATCTGCAAAACCAAATACTTCCTGGCCAAAACTGCGGAAACGGCGTTCCTGCCAGCTGGCACCCAATACGGCCGTAACACGCGACCTGCTGAAATCCTGGGTATACGTCAGGAAGTTTTCATTTTGCCAGTAGAATACTTCATTCGTGTTAAAGTTCGCCCTTCCGTCAGGAGCTCCACCGGAAGCAATCAGGTTACTTGGCCTGTACCTTCTCTCTTCATAACGCTGATTGTTAATTCCAAGCTGTGTCCTGAACTCAAGGTTTGGCGAAATTTGAACCGCAATGAACGTGTTGCCAAAGAGGTTGTTTCTTTCCCTCAAACGGTCTTCTTCAAGAAGCCTGTGAACCGGGTTAGCCTGTCCTTCCAAACTAAGCGCGTTCACCTGGGTTGAATTCGTATATTGGCCGGCTCTATCAGAACCTGCGGGCCATGTTATGGGTAAAATAGGCGCCATTTCGATGATTGTACGCCGTACATCCTGTCCGCCGCCACCTTCTTCCATGTGATTTTCATCAATACGGGCGAAAGTTACATTGGTTCCCATTCGAAGCCACTCACGGGGCTGTACATCATAAGTTACTTTGAGGCTGTACCTGTTCATATAATTGTTCAGGAAAATTCCCTCACGATTGGTAAGATTCAAAACGGCACCCAAAGACGAGCGGTCGGTGCCACCCTGAATACTAAGGTTATGATCCTGTGAAAAGGCCGTTCTTGTAGCTTCTCGTTGCCAGTCAGTATCATAAAGCGGATTACCTGCCCCGTCAAACAGATCCGGGTCGAGTCCCGTATTTAAAGTGGGTGCTTCACCTCCTCTCCAAAGAGGAACATTCTGCAAACCAATCCGCTGCACTTGCATGAATTCTTCTGCATTCATTATATCCATATGGCCACGCATTCGTCCGAGACTGAAATTGGAATCATAGGATACGGTAAGAGCATCACCTGTGCCTCCTCTGGAAGTTGTTATCAGAATTACACCATTCGCGCCACGGGCACCGTAAATCGCCGTTGCTGATGCATCTTTGAGAACTTCAATACTTTGAATGTCGGCCGGGTTAAGGAAATTAATTCCACCGCCCAGTCCTCCTTCCATAGCTACACCATCCACAATATACAGGGGGTCGGTTGATGCATTAATAGTACCGGTACCCCTGATAATAACACGGTTACTGCCTGACGGGGCGCCAGAATTCTGGAATATTTGTACACCTGCTACTCTTCCGCGCAAACCTTGCAGGGCATTGAAGGAAGTTGGGTTAATCTGGTCTGCAGTTACAATACCTACAGAGCCGGTGATTTCAGATCTCCTTTGTACACCATATCCTACCACAACCAGATCATCAAGCATGGCAATATCCTGCGCAAGTTGAATCTCAAAATTAGTTTGATCTCCTATGGGTATCTGCTGTGAAACATATCCAATGTAGGAAATGAGCAGAGTGGTACCGCCATCCGGGATATTCAGCGAGAATACTCCATCCATGTCGGTAGTTGTTCCAACATTGGTTCCCTGAACAAGGATAGTTACGCCGATAAGCGGTTCACGTGTAGTGGCATCTGTTACCCGGCCTGTTACCTCCTGGAAAAGTTCTTCAAAAGGTTCAACAGATTCTTCTTTTTTCAGAAGTAACTGCCGGTTTAAGGTTATTACCGATTCATAGCCTGTACCTTTGAGTACTTCTGCAAGAGCATCAGCGACACTGATCCGGTTATTCCGGAGATTTATTGTGCCCTGATCCTGAAGTTTTGCGTTTTCAAAAGCGATTTCAAGATCTGCTTTTCCGGCAATCTGAAGAAGCGCTTCCGAAACAGTTACATTAAAAAGGTTCAGTGAAATGGTATTGGTTAATTCCGGTATCGTAGTACTGTATTCTTTAACGGAATAGTAAGTAATCATATCGGATACAGACGTATCTGAGGCCTGTTCCTGCGAATAGGCTTTCAATGGCAGCAAGAATCCCGCAATGAGTATTCCGGCCATAAAATGCGCTAACTTGTATGTTGTAGCATATTTCATTTGCTTCCTTATGGTTTGTTTATGTTATGGTTATGTTTTAGTTATCAATTTTTAATTATTATCTGATCAAATTCATTTTTGATGTATTGAAAATCCATCGCCATGGCAATCACATTAAATACATCATCTATAGTTCTCATCCGCAATTCAGCAGTGAATTCATTTTCAAGCAGAGATATATCACTCAGTTCATAAATGATTTCAACATTGTACCAGCGCTTCAACTGTGTAAATACACTTTCCAATATCATATCGCGGAAAATAAGACGCCCTTCAAGCCAGCCAGAATAGATGTCCATATTCTCTATGATTTCAACCTCAAGCATACCGTTGTCAATATTCAAACGGCCAAGTTTGCCGCCATCAATATATATTTCTTCATCAACAGAAAGAATATGATTCATGGAAATGGACCCGTTCTTTACAGCAACTCTCACTTCATTTTCGTCCGGGTATGAACGAAGGTCAAATTCTGTTCCTATAACCCTGATGATTGCATGTTCAGTTTCGATAATAAACGGCCGTTTTTCATCTTTCACCACTGAGAAGTAAGCATTTCCTTCAATACGTACATATCTTTGGGAATTCAGGAATACTTCAGGAATATCAATCCTGCTCTCGGAATTGAGGAAAACTTTTGTACCGTCTCCCAAGTCTATGTTTGCTTTTTCTCCTGCATTCGTTGAGACAACCCTGTATACAGGTTCAAAATCTGCCGAATCCGTTGATGGGGCATAATGAAGTGTAATCAGGACAGACATTGCAGCTACCAAAAACAGTGCTGCTATTTTTAAAAAATTTGAGAAATAGATTTGCCGCTGCCTGATTTTTCTGTAGGCAGCTACCCGTTTATTTTTTTCAAATTCTCTCTTTGCATCGATTTTTTGCATCAAAATTTTCCAGTCATCTTCAGGGTCTATGTCGTTTCCCATCAATGTCTCTATTGGAAGTGCGGCATTTTCCCAAATCTGCTCAGCAAAACGTAAAATTCTCCTGTTCTCTTTATTTCGGTTCAACCAATCACGGAATCGCTTTGATTCCCTATGTGAGAGGGTACCTTCAAGGTGACGGGCAATCAGATACCAGATCTGGTGTGTATTCTGTTCTTTATCTTGTGGCTGCATTAAATCATAGACATAAAAAAAATGCACCACCCCCACTAAAGACGAAAAAAAATATAACTTATGAATTGAGTCTTTCCCTGATATACTTCAGAGCACGTGCCATCTGATTTTCCACGGTTTTTCTTTTAATCTCCATCACTTTTGCAATCTCTTTATACGATAAACCGTGCTTTCTGTGAAGAATGAATACAGCCTTTCTCTTTTCCGGTAATTCCTCTGCAATTTCCCATATTCTTACTGCCATTAATCTTTCAAACGAGTTGTTGTGTTCAGGATCAATATAACTGTCTGCTATTATCCGGTTTTCATGGGTTAATTCAACGGTTTTTGAATGTTTTTTCAGGTAATTCAAAGAGTGGTTCCGAACTGCCTGGTATAAATATGCTTTTAATGAATGAGTTATCTGAAATTGTTTTCTATTCGACCAGATATTTACAAAAACATCCTGGAC
>RECI01000185.1 GCA_007694095.1 Balneolaceae bacterium
TTCACTTTTCACTTTTCACTTTTCACTTTTCACTTTTCACTTTTCACTTTTCACTTCCATAACCTTCTCCGAAACCTTGCCGCTTTCTTTGTTTTTAAGAATCACCTTCTTCCGGCCGTCCGGCAGCCGTTCTTCTTTGATCAGCCAGTGTTTTTCATCGAATTCGTTATGGGCTTTTTGATTATCGGCAGCCTCTTTACCCCGCCAGATTTCCAGTTCAACAGGTTCCCATTTTTTCGATTTGGCCGAACGGTAGCAGGCATCCATGATGCAATTGACCACATATCCGTCATAAAAGGTTTCCATCGGTTGCTTTCCTTGTTCCAGGGCATTGAACATATCGGTAAACATATCGTTATAGCCCAGGGCAACCACCTCATCACCTACCGGAAAGATCCATCCCTCTTCTGTTTCGGCTTTTTCAGCCACATAGGAATCCCGGTTCCCGGAGGTGTACATTTCAAATCCGGTCCGCAGAAAATGGTCAAGACGGATGGTTCCTTCGGTGCCGGAGACCTCATCGCGCAGGTCCATCCCTCCGCGAAATGTCCAGCTCACTTCAAACTGGCCGATGGCTCCGTTTGCATATTTTACCCAGCCAAGGGCGTGATCTTCCGCGTCAATTGGTTTCACCTGGGTATCGGCCCAGCACATCACCTCCACCGGCCTTACATCTTTTCCTATAAAATTGCGTCCGATTTCGATACAATGGCAGCCCATATCAATAATGGCACCACCGCCGGATTGTTCCGCATCCCAGAACCAGTCGCTGTGCGGGCCGGGGTGTGCCTCGCGGGATCTTGTCCACAGAATTCTGCCCAGCGCGCCATCTTTTACGGCCGCAAGTGATTTCAGTGTTTTGGGGGTATATACCAGGTCTTCAAGATACCCATGAAATACACCTGCCTTTTCAGCAGCTTCAAGAATTTCTTTGGCCTCCTGTCCGCTCATTGCGAGCGGTTTGGTACAGAGCACCGATTTCCCGGCCTCAACCGCCTTCAATATTGCTTCCTTGTGAAGAAAATTAGGCAGTGCCACGATCACCACGTCCGATTCCGGGTGATTTATGGCTTCATCCAACTCGGTTGACCATGAGCCAATACCCCATTTGCCGGCAAATTCTTCTGCCCTCTGAGGATTTCGCGAATAGACATTCACAACCCGATCCCTGCTTCGCTGTCCATGGATCGACATAGTATAGAACATTCCGATGAGCCCTGTTCCGAGCATGGTTATTTTTTGCATGATGGTATGGTTTTGGTTGTTTCTCTTATATAATGGGCTGATACCGCATCAAACTTTGTCCCGTCATTCAGTTTAACATTCTCCGGGTGAATCTTCAATGTTGTTTATGAAGATTTGTAAGAAGAACTTATTTAACGTGAGTCCGGGATAATATCGAAGGTTCTGAAAGTCCCCCTTTTCCCGTGGGATCCCGTTGGGGGAAGGGGGAAGAGGCTCGAAAGAGCCGAGGGGGATGATCCTCTGGATGTTGATTTAAGTTTGATTGCCGGATTAAAGGTGAAATATCGAAGATTTAAAAAACTTTAAGTGTGACTTCGTGGCTTATAAAACCATGAACAAAGTTATATATTGTTAACCTCCTTTTCCTCAATCTATGATAATAGCATTGATTTGAGTAGATTTAGTATATACATCAAAAAATTCAGTAGCTATGAACGACTGGAAGCAACGTATTACCATAAATCCCGACCAATGTGGAGGCAGGCCGTGCATTCGAGGTATGAGAATTCGGATTTTGGACATATTGGACCTGCTGGCAGCAGGTCTCAGCCAAGAGCAGATTTTGGAAGAGTTGCCGGATCTCGAAATAGAAGATATTGAAGCTTCCATAAAATATGCACGCGGGAAAATTGATCATCCGATAATTGCAGTATGAAAATTTGGGTTGATGCACAACTCTCACCCGCCTTAGCTGCGTGGATTAACCGCACTTTTGATGATATTGAAGCAGAGTCGGTTAGATCATTAGAACTTCGAGATGCAACTGATCATGACATTTTTGACACACTTTTCTGAACAGTGTCTACCGATTTCTAAACACTACCCTCCGGGATTATATTGGTCAGTCTCTCCAATTTCTAAAAATATTTCTACTTCGATGCTGTTCAGGCTGCCATAGCTTTCATAAGTCTCTTTTTTACTTCTCCATCCCAATCCGGTACCGCACAATTTGCTGAAGGCCGGTTTCTTCATCCCTCTCACGGGTGTACATGTGGCCGTTTCTAACTACTAAAATCGGTTTGTCCCGGTGCCATTCGAATCGTGCAAGCAACTCGCCGGTATCCACCTTCAAAACCCACCACTGGTATACTTCAAAATCATCTATGATCGCTGATACCCACAATCGATTTGAATCATCAACAATTAAATCATTAAATGCAGGCCAGGTTTCCGGTGCCTGTTTTTCTAAAAACAAACTCATTTCATCATTAAGATTAACATAGTGCTTTGATATGTGATCGCTTTTCACCCTTATGTTTTGATAGGGATAGTAAAATAAATACATATAATCACCATCGGAATCGTAAACTTTAAAAAGCATCTCTTCTCCCCAAGCATAAACTATATTATCCGATGTATATCCAATATGTGCGCGTGGCATATAAGCTCCATCCGAGATAGTAATTCCATTTCCGAATATAGCCGTACCATCAGCTCTGAATGAATGAATATCGTGCCTGATATACTTATCCTTTAAGGCACTGAACCGGGATGTTTCGATGGTTTGTCCCTCGTTTTTTGGGCCGCCAAATTCCTCTGAACCAAAAAAAATTAGGTAATCACCATCATCTACATGAATTGTTCCATTTACCATATCAGAAATATAAACGCTACCGTTGCTGTCAACAGCAACATCCATTATGACCCTTCCCCACATAACATTTTCGTTCTCACTGTAAACTACTTGCCTTGTCATTATAATATCGTGGACAGGCTCAATATTATTAGAATAAACCGTGAAATTCTCTAACCCATCTATATGATCAGGAAGATCTGTAGAAACTTCGGCGCGGCATCCTGAAATAAGAGCCAAGCCAATCATAATGTAATGATATAATTTATTACCCATCATACATTACCAACCAAAATGATAATGTTATTTTTATAAATTTCGATACTAAAAACATCATTTAAGAAGTGGACTTACCCCATTTTTTTGATCTGAAAATCATATTTAGCAATGAATATCTCTTTTGTTCTTTTGCCTTGATGCAAAAGAACCAAAAAATCAAGGCGGTGAATCACTTGGCGGCGGGTGCTGCCGGGAGACGGAAAAATTTCAAGGCCGATTAAGGTTATACTCTGTCGTAGAGTTCATGAGCGGCTGATGAAATTTTTCAATTCGTCTCCCATCAGTCACCCTGTACCCGCCAACTGATTCAAGGCCGGAACAATCATTTCCACTTATACATTTTAATTAAGACAATAATAACAAATACATATAAATCAAAACAGATAAATTTTGGGGTAACTCCTCCATTTAAGAAGTCTTGTTCACAAAAACAAAATGAACCTGATTCCACCACACCACACACGGCAGCGGGGCCTCCTCTTCAAGTTGCTTCCAGGTCAATTTGGCTTCTACGGTTCTGAACCCGATCTGCTCGGTAGCCTCGCTGATACTTAGCAGCGACACCTCTTCACGGTTGGTGCCGGTTTTTTATCGCAGGGTATCCATTGTGTAGGCCCGGCCATAATGTTTTAACACCATCCGCAGGCAGGTTGGGCCGCAGTCCATGGCGTTGTATTGGCGGTAAAGTGGGAATATTGACCGTCTCATAGATTGATATGCAGTTTTATTTCACAGTATCCACGAATATATATCATACTATTTGTCATACGCACTTGTTAATTAATTGTGTTATATAAATCTATAAATAAAGAAAAATTATTAATATTGCTTCTCTTTGATTTCATGGAACTTTAATCCGGCAAAGTAAAACGGAATAAATATTCCCAATTTCCCCCGTAAAATTCATGCTTGTTATCAGTTGAAACGATATCCATCATCCACATGGATTCTTCCCCGGAATAATTAAACTTGTACTTACCTGTCAACTTATATTTCCCGGTTCCTGATGGTGATAACCGGATAAGTTCATTACGTATGATGATAAATAGTTCGCCATCATCCAATAACCGGAAGTGATTGACAGGAATTGATCCTCCGAAACCCTCATTTCCCATAGGTCTGAAAAATTCCATCGCCGGCAGATCCATATCATCAAAAACAGAGTATTCAAGAATCAAAGTCCGGGTATGATGAAAATGCTCATCAAACAGGAACAACCAGGGTAAGGGAGAATAAGATGCTGCCATGTTATTCCGGCCATTGATTGAAAATTTTGGAGTATTATATACATTGGGTTGATAACCGGGTGGTATGATCCGTGGTAAAATCGTTGACAGTGTATCAGATAGGTTAGAAATAGAGCTGATCGTAACAAGCCCTTCTTCAGGGTTTACAGGAGCAAAACCCATACTATTCCTGTTTTCAGTCAATATTCTTTCATCATTCAACGACACAGAAACCATGGCTGAGTAAGCAGTGAATTCCATCAAAGGATCAACGGTAACCATCCCGCGTGTGTATCGGTTGATACGGGCATTATTTACATCAATTGCATACAGGTACTTGCTATTTGATTTCAAGTTTTGGACGGACAAATGTTCCCCGGGCCCCTTCCCTTCCCTGGTTAATGGGCCAATCAAATTTCCATCTGAATCTATTTTAAAAATCCCATTAGCAGGACTGTCATATACATATAAATGGCCATTAAATCGCGTAAAACTTCTTATAAAACCAATAAATGTTTCGCCATCCTGTACCTCTCTATTTACACTGTAGATAATGTTCTCCTCTCTCAGGTCAATATCCTGAGTTTCAATTTCATTCAGATTGATGAACTGAAAAGGGGCAGATAAAACCAACTCGTTTAACACTAATGAAACAGTTTCCGGAGGGTCTCTTTCATTGCTATCCGAGCAATTCATCGATATCAAAATCAATGTTGAAACCAATATTAGTTTGGGCGGATTACTCTTCATGTTATTTTACTTTCCTTTTCAAAAAGCTTTATGCGGCGGAAGATGGGGCCGCTGTCCATCAGGTCGTATTGGCAGTATATATTAAAACTATTCAAAAAATGAAATATCATGTTCAGGCATCAGGAAGCAAATTTCAAGCATTGTCTCATGTTAACTTTGATCGGTATAGCAGGTCATATTTCAAAGTTTGTATCTAAATACATGTATTTTATATCCTTTATCATATGATTCTATAGCATATATTCTGTTTTCATCTACATGTGCCAATTGCATATCATTCTGGAGGTCGAAGCTCCCTAAAGGGGATCCATTTTTGTTTAAAACCAAATACTCCGGGTTATCATACGTTTGCAGCCAACAATTTTCACTTTTATCTACAAACATATTATTGATGACCGGTTTCGTATACGGAAGATACCTCTGGCCAAGGGATCGAAACATTTCACCCATCAATTTTGAGATTTCCTCCCTCTCTTCGTTTGTAACTAATTGATTCGGTATTGATACCGACAGTGAATCAATTTGATTTAGAGATAAATCGAATATATCTACGTTAAATTTATCGTTCCAAACCATAAAAAGTTTACCATCGGGAGTTGAGTTAATAAGAGTTGTCCGGCTAAATGGTTTCACAATCAAGCCACCATCATTGTTAATCAGCATTCCTAAACTTTTAAACTGATAAATTTCGTCTTGAATAAGTCCTGATGTAAGGTGACCCAATGCAAGCGCACTTTCTTGCCAATATTCGCCTGGTGGTTCTGGCATTCTAAACAGGTTTTTTTTATTAAATATTCCAGATCAATGTTATTGATCCATTTCAATCCGATATTTTACAATGGTTTGAATACCCGTTGATTCCTCGGTTTCACGGGTATAGAGATAACCATTTTTAATTTTTTCTATCGAGCGGTTTCCAGTCCATCTGAATTTCGCAAGAAGATCCCCGGTATCAAGTAGTATCCACCATTCATAGATTAGATTGTCACTTTCCGGAATTGTAGATACCCATAGCCTGTTTTCATCATCCAGGATAATATTCCCTAACGCAGGCCATATTTCAGGCAATTCCGCATTCTGCAATAAATGTTGAGTTGCCTTACCCGCATCACCGTACATGTTTAAGAGCTCATCTCTTGTTAATGTTTTCTTCTCCAGCGGTATGTAAAATGCCCTGATATAATCACCATTGTAAGCAAACATTTTGATTAGAAATTCTTCACTGTTTGCTGAGATGATATAGCCATCATCAGAAATGGATACCAATGGTTGATTCAGAAAAGGAACTGTTGACCAATTCCATAGATGACGCCCTTCAACATCAGCAGTAATATGCGTTTGACTTATTAATTCAAACAGCATCTCAGATACAACCTTTCCCTCACGGTCCACAATGTAGTATCTGCCGGGCCTTATTTTATCAAGATTATATTGTGGAGTACCCACATTTGTATTTGCATATTCATCCACATATCTCACCAGAAACCTCTCATCATCGATAAACTTAAATCCACTGCTAAGCCAGCCGTTTAATTCATAAATATCCGGAGTACGGCTTAAATACGCATTTTTTACTTCTGCTACGTTGAGTGGGTCTAGAGAATAAAATGTGGTGCGAAATTGAAGAAAATCAAAAGCTAATAGCTGATTGTTCTGAATCTTTATATCAGAAATGCCATTAAACTCACCGGGACCATTTCCTTCACCGCCTGTCTCTGTCAGGAATAAACCGTCAGAATCAAAAACCTGGATTGTATGTGCGGCACGGTTACCGACATAGATCCTGCCGGAATCATCAACCTCAAGGCCGGCAAACCAATAATCTCCACCGCTAAATGCCCAAAAATCATTCGACCAATCTACAAACCACTTATTCGTAGCACTACTGTGATGAATCTCCGCTGAACGAATGAATTCAATAGAGTAAGCTGGCTCACTGTTTGGTTGTACGACGATCAACTGTTCCAAATCATTAAGGTGATCAGGAATGTTCTTGCTTTCTTCTGTTGTACAATAACTTAACCCAAAAATCAGGGTTTGGATTAATGTGATTTTCTTAAATAAATACATATCCCGATATTTTTGGAGTAAATGGCTGTTTGATATTAATTAAATTTTTTAAAATCTAAAAAGACTACCCTCAACCCTTTAACCATAAAAATTTATCCTTTTATGGGCCGGAACGCGACCTCCTCTGCTGCTTACACTGTTTAAGCCGTCCCGATGCTCCGGCGTGCAGGTCTTCCGTTTTCGATAGCTGTTCTATATTCTGCATACACATTTCAAACTTCATCCATGACAATTTTGTACCGCACAATCTGCTGCAGCCCGGTTTCTTCATCCGTCTCACGTGTGTACATATAGCCGTTCCTGACAACTTCAATCAGTTCATCCCGCGGCCATTCGAACCGGGTAATCAATTCTCCGGACTCTTCAAGCAGCCACCATTCATAAATATCAAAATCCTCTACGATCGTTGAGATCCACAGTCGGTTTTCATCATCTACTTGCATGGAATTCAATGCCGGCCAAATTTCCGGCAAAGCATCAAGATTCCGTATGATTACATTTTTACTATGCTCAGAATTTGCATATAAGATGGCATTTTATATATTTTTCATCCTCCAAATTATACTCCGAATTACCTGGATCTGTTTAAAGTGGTTGGCTGAAACAGGCCAGAAATGTGTCGTCATTTCTGAAAACAATCCAAGACATGTGATAACCGATTAATGTATCAATCCTGTTCATGTTTCGGAGATTCAGATTCAGGGTATAAGATAGTCTAAGGGAGTCCGGAGAGAACACACTCACTCTATACTGCATGTTGTCGAATGCATATAGATGGTTTGAAACTAACTCCAGGGTTGGACCATACAGAAACTCACCAGGTCCTCGTCCCTCTCTTCCAAAATGAGTAATATATTGGCCATCAGATTCAAATACGTGAATGATATGCTGGTCAAGGTCTGCTTTGAAGACCCGGCCGGTCCCATCAATCGCTACGCTTCCAAATCTACCAATCAGTACCTCGTCGGTGCTACCAAAAGTTTGATCACGTACAAATTGAATCTCTCCGGCAGGATCGGCTTCTGCTGAATATATCATCAGATTATCCAACTTCTGTGCTCGCTCAGGAATTTTCGGCACATCCTCTGATGAACAACTTAAACACACGACCGATATCAGGATCAGAGCTGTTACTTTGGATAGCATAGACGTCGTGTGAAGTTTTAAAATCCCGGAAAAATTAGCAAAATTCCTCCTGGATAAAATGGTATTCGCAGGAATAATTAAACGCATTCAAGGTGAGAGAAATCCGATGTTCTGGTCGGACAGGATTCTGAATCAAATGATTATAACTTTCGGGACTTCCAATAACCTGGTTTTTGATATTGACTCTTAACGGCAACGATACGTATGGTTGAGTTGTTTACCTCGTAGATATAAACAATTGAATAAGGAAATCGTTTGGTTAAACACCTTCGATGACCAGAATTGATTTTTTACCAGGCAGAAGGATTTTTCATAATCCGGAAAATGGCTGCTAAGATTTCCTCAAAAAAATCTTTTCCGAGTCCTGGTTGAATATCTTCATAGTAATCAATCTGACGATTGAGCTATTTCTATACGCTGATCTATCGGTAAATAGGATATGGCGTCTTTTAACTCTTTGGTTTTCATGTGGATTACTTGGAATGCGATTTTTATAAAGTAACAAAAACCGTCAACAATTAATATAATCGCTGTATAAGGAACTACGCCTATTAATTCATTGAACTTCGTCAAAGAACATTTCATCTAAGGCTGGTAATGTTTTGGGAGGGTCCATCGATTGTACCGCTTCGCGAATTAATTCCGGACCCGCTTCGGGAAATGCAGCTTCCGGCAACAAGGGAGTGCGCAGGAATGGATAGTAAAACGCACCATCGTACTCCCTATCAGGACTGTATCTTTTAATCAAAAAATCCTCCGACCAGGCAAGATAAATATGTCCACCATTTGTCAGCGCCGTGAGTAAGGTTCCATAGACTGTGAGGCTTTCAACGTCCTGGATATGTGCCGGTAAATCGGACGATTGTTCCCCGGAACAGGCAATACAGAAAACAAAGGAAATAATAAAAGTAGCGAGATAATGGCTTTTCCCAAAATATTAAGAACATGCCCGATGTTACAGATTTGGTTCTCTTCGCTTTTATCGGTTAAAAAATTTTGGGCGTTTTTTTGTTATGGTATTTTCTCACAGCCTCTGCTTACTATCGTTGCCCGGCTCAAAATTCCATGTTCTCTTCATTGGCCACTGCTCAGTACTGACTTTTTTCGTCAATCCCCATTCCGCATATCCCATTCCCCACTCCACATACCCCACTTCAAAGAGCAACAATCTTGCAAACCAACTGTATCTTCATTATTGTTATGATGTATCTCTTAAACCCGACACCATGTCCGAAAACGAAATAAAACAAATCCGGTTAAAACAGCGATTTGCAAATTTTAACCGTGCAGCCGATTTGCTGGATGATGCTTTACGCATTGAGTCTCCATCTAAAACAGAACAAGCCGGTATTATCCAATTTTTTGAAATAACTTTTGAGTTTGCCTGGAAATGCCTGAAAGATTATCTGGAAATACAAGGACTCGACCCAAAGTATCCCAGAGATACCATTAAGACAGCCGTTCAAAATAAAATGATTGATAACGGCGAAGTATGGCTAAAAGCGCTCACCGATCGCAATATGACAGTTCATATCTACGATGAGGAAAAAGCCCTTGCTATTGAACAAGCGATACGAAATGAATATCATCCTTTACTCAAGCAGGCCCGATTTTTCCTGGAACAACAAATCCAATAAAGAAAGTGCCATATAGTATGCAATTGAGTAAAAAACCAACTTCCAGCCTGGAAGGCCGGCATACAGATACGATAAGACGTATAGCCGTAACCTTTCCGGAAATCAGGAGCGTTATTCTTTTTGGATCCAGGGCTGCTGGAAATTCGGAAAAAGGATCAGACATCGACCTTGCCCTCATTGGAGAGGATGTAACCCATTCCACAGTTTTGCGTTTCTATGATTTTCTGAACGAAGAAACGCTGATTCCCTATTATATTGATGTGATTGATTACAAAACCATTCAAAACGCCGGATTAAAAGAGCATATCGACCAGGTTGGCATCATCATCTATGAAAAATAAGATCATTGATTGGAATTCTGCAGTCAGACCTATGTAATGTCATTGTATTGATTTGAGATATACCCAAAGCTCCAAAGGAGCGCCATCAACAGCATAGCGCACCGCGCTATGAGAATATGCAGCACCCGGGTGTAAGCCCCGAAGAGGGCGTAATCCGCATGATTTTTGTTCTGCAGTCTTATTTACCGTTGGGTCCTCTTTGTTTTATGAAACTTGTGTTCACACAACATGACCTACATCATTTTTCTGATGATGGAATCAAGACCCATATTTATTAGCAACATTTTTTATTCATGAAAACTACATTAAATATCGATACCAGGATCCTGGATAAAGCCCGATCTCTGACCGGTGTAAAAAGAAAAACAACTCTTGTACACATGGGCCTGGAAGCTTTGATAGAACGGGAAAGCGCAAGGAGGCTGGCCAAATTAGGTGGTACGCAGAAGGATGTGCCACCGGTACCAAGAAGAAGGGTATAAGCAGAGGATGGTTTTGGTGGATACTTCTGTCTGGAATGACCATTTCAACATCGGCGATTCCCGGCTGATAACGCTACTCGAAAATAATGAGGTATTCACTCATCCGTTTATCATTGGTGAAATAGCATATGGAAACATTAAAAACCGAGATGAGATTTTGCAATTATTAGCTGATCTGCCAGAAATCACAACAGCCTCTCATAATGAAATTTTATTTCTTATCGATCAGCATACATTGTATGGCAAGGAGCTTGGTTATATTGAAGTTCATTTGGTCGCCTCATGTATGATGGATCGGGTACATCTTTATACCCGGGATAAAAGGCTGCATCAGGCAGCTAAAGAATTGAATGTTGGATAAGATTGAGAAAGCATAACAGGCTTCAAAGAGTTCATACAATTAATGACTTCTGTTGAAGAGTGTTACTTCCTGAGTATAGGCTCTATTCCTATTCAATAATCTCTAAACGCAGTTCTTGCTGAACTTCATAGCCACTGTTTAAATCGCGAACCCGCCAAATCAGTTCATAGCGGCCTGGTTCCAGTCCAGGTGTTTCGATCTCAAGGCTTTCGGCAAAGCGGGGCCGGTCAATACTGAAGCTCAGAGTAAGCGAAAAATCGTCATGATCTCCGAAGCGTTCCCAGAATAGAAATCTCGAAACCGGTATTATTTCGTATTCAATCTCAAAATTGGCGATCCCCTCTCCGTCCTGTTGCAGGTCATAGAGTTCGAAGTGGACTACAAGGTTTTCGTCAACCGGTATCCGGCGGTCGTTTGCAACCACAAAATCGAATAACACCCCTTCTACAGCTTCCGGCATTTTTCCATAGCCCAGAATAAGATCACCCATTAACAATCTGCCATCACGTTCCAGATGCTCAGGCTGTGGAAGCTCAAGCCGCCCCAAACCCCGCAAATCATCCGGAAGCAGGCTTTCAAAATTGCGTGAAGAGCCGGGGTTTATGTTTGTCAACTCCGCGAAAAATAGCTGTGTTGTCCCTGCGGAAACGAAAGGAACAGTAAAGATGGAACTGCTCGGTGAATCTTCAAACGGGTCAATGATCAGATCAGGATGATTACGCGACAGCCCGATTGTTCGCCTGTGCAGGTCGCTAACCCGGAGTCCGTGCATAAGTTCGTAGCGGTTCAGGAGCTCTTGTCCGTTCACAGACCCGTTTTCCTCCCGCTGATCCAGGACAAAGGCCGTCGTGATTCGGCTCTCAAGGAAACTGAGCAAGAAGGGGTTGCCCTCATCATCGATCAGCCGGTATTGGTAGACCTGAAGGGGAATTGATGGAATACCTTTCTCCTCGGCAGAAATCTGTTCTGGGGCCGGGCTAAGATTCCGGCGTGTAGTAACCTGGTTCTGGAACCTTACCATTTGGCTGGCAAGGCTGGGCGATAAGTCGGATCTTTTTCTGCTCATAACCTCATGATACATACTCATGAAATAGGGATCCCGGTTTGCAAGCTGACGATAGTAAATTTCAAGAACAGTGATCGCGGCAAGGCCAAAATTCTGCCTGTTTGATGTAAACAGACTGTTCGGAAACAGATCCTCCAGGGTGTAGAGCCGGTCAAACCCACCGGCTGATCTCTCCCCGAAGAGCAGGACCAGGTTAAACATCATATCTTCATTTGGCGAGTCGTAGATCCAGTATTCATAACGATGAGGGGTATGAGCCCGTCTTTGGAGAATATCGATAACGGCTCGGGAGGATATTTCTGCATTTCTTATGGCGCGTGATACGTCTGATTCATTCAGCGAAAACATTCCCTCCTCTTTACGATCCGGCTCCCCATACTTAACGTAGTATCGGCCCCGCACATCGGTGCCGTAAGGTGGCTCCACCGCACGTGTAAAATGTTTCCTTGCATAGGCGATCCGTTCCCAGTGTTCCAGCAGGCGCGGATTGTAGTTTCGGCCGGGCACTGGGTTCATTAATTGCCAGAAACCCCGCAGTTCGTCCAGCAGCAGCGGGTTTCTATCTTCCAGCAATCCGGTCCATCTCCTGAATTCCTCCTGCCCTGCAAGCGGCTCCAGCCTGGCCAGTTCCGCTGCCAGTGCATCGATATTCGGCCCGCTTATCTCTTGATCCGAAAGCCCCCAGTTATACATGGCTACGGCCATCGGGTAATACTCCCTGAGCTGTTGTTCGCTGGCCAGGCGGATATATTCCAGGCCCAACTCAGTAGATGGGGTGCGCAATTCGGATTGTGCCTTGCTCCAGATCTGAAGGGCATGTTCGTACTCCCCGGCCGCCTCGGCCAAGCGGCCGCGTTCCAGCCAGTACTCCGCATCCAGGATTACATCAGCCTGGAGTACATACTGTAACGATATTGCAAGAGAAATTAAAAGAGGAAAATAACCCATCTTGAAAACCTAACCGACATTCATAATCAAGGTGATAGAACTGTATTATTGATTGATTTCAGCAATTCATCAATTTAATTAACGTGGGTTCGATATAAGAATTTGGGAATAGAGCCTCCCCTCCTTCGTAAGGAGGGGTCGGGGGTGGTTATAGCTCTTAGAGCAGGGTTACAAGTTGAGAAATTAGCTCATTAGCCTGTTTCAACCACCCCTAAATCCCCTCCTTGAAAAGGAGGGGACTTCCTGGTTGCAAAATTCATAGAATTTATATCGAACTCACGTTAATTATTATAACAATCTCATAAGATTATGAATCTAATAATTATATGATTAAGATTTCATACTTAAATCAATATTGTATTAACGTTAAGTTCTGTATTTTTTGTAGATCGTATTCATAGATCTCTTTTGGGCTTAATAATGAATATGCATACAGATTTCTAACTTTTTAATAATCATATTTACCTTTGTGATGTTGATCAAAATCATGACCTTTACGAATACCCACAATGTACAATTTGATATCCCGCCCTGATATACCCGTATTTTCAAGAATTCCTTTTACACAGCGTATGTCTTTCATCATCTATTCTCCTGTTGTACTATGGTTTTGCTATATTTTCAATCTTCTATCTCAAGTGTAAATCTCCGGATAACAGGTACGGCATCCACCGTTTGTTCGATCATATAAAAATGATCGTCTTTATCTTTCCAGTTGACCATAGAACCCATGGAACGATGATGAAGTGGTTCCTTTAATGAATCAAGTAAACCATAATGTTCAATTTCTCCTTTTTCATTAAATATTTGCGCAAAAATATTAAGGTAGTGGTATTCAGAATCCGAGTCGATTCTGAAATCTTCATTTTCTATCCGTTCACCCCAAAAATGAACAAGTTTTCCGTTATTAAGACGGAAAATACCAAGGTCTAAACTTAATATACGACCAACGTGGGGACCATCTGAACCATAATACCACATACTTGCTCCTGGCAGGTTCCTGTTAGCTTCATATGCCTCTGCCGAAGTATACGCTTCATTAGGAGTTACAGTCGGTTTAATGCCATGTATTTCCTGATTAAAGATCCATTTTTCATCTTCTTTTATATATCTGTAGAGTGATCCATAATAGATACCGGGTGAATAAAATAATTCTTCATAATTACTGGATAATGAAAAGCTTCCAGGAGCAGTCATCATCTCAACCCAGGCATGACTATTCCGAAGCTGTAATCTATTAAATGGCGCGAAAGAATAGTTTGAGTTTTGAAAATCACTGCTATATTTATGAAATAAATCACGTTCAAACATCGGTATATCAGATCTGTTACTACCGCTCAAAAAAAGGGCAACCATTTCACTGTTGTTGACATAATTGATTTGCGTTGGATAAAACTGATTAGAGAAGTTGTAAGGAAACGATTCAACAAACTCCCCTTTTGTGGTTATTACAGTATATAACATATTCCCCCTATCCATCAGTACAAGGTCCCCGTCTGGAGTCCACTCCATAAATTCCATATCCTGAAACTCTCCGGGACCCCGCCCACGGCCACCCAGGCTCCGGAGGTAGTTGCTGTCCTGATCAAATACTTTGATATACTTACTGGCCCTGTCAGCAACATAAATATTTCCTTCTACATCTGTTCTCACGGCTATCGGCTGGCCAAACTGATGCTCAGCAGGCTGCTCTTCCAAACCGATGATCAAATTGATTTCCATTGTAATTGAATCTGGCAAGTTTGCCCGGTCTACAGTCTCATAATTTTCCTCATTCCCCGAACAAGAGATGATTAATGACATGGAGAACACGATCATTATTCGTTGAACCAAGGTTCTAATATTTATATTCATGTTAACCGCATATTGCTTTGATAAACTTCCCATATTATGATACCCGCAAAAATCAGGATAAAGCTGGCTATCTATTTCATCAGGTTATTTATTTACACATTGAAACCATACAACCAAATTCAATAATAGTATATAGTAAGCCCGAATATCTGTCAACCGCTGTTTTCATTTTATTAATTTGGTGTTTTCGTAATTTTTCCTGAAGGGATCCCTGTGGGAGTGGCTATCCCACTGAATTGGGTTAATGATTTAAACGTAATTTTCTCACAACCTCATTAGGGACAATTTCCTCACTACTCACGACAATCCTTCTCCCAAATCGTGCACTACAACGTTGCACCTTCCAGGACGTTTATAACGTACATTTTGAAATCATGAAGAATCTGAATCATGAGAATTTCAACCAATTATATTATATTGATTAACAGATTAAAATAAGAACTCCATGAAAACAGTAACACTAAAACTACCGGATACATCCGACAAAAAAGAGGTCAAGATACAGTTGGCAGCACAACTCATTGAGAAAGGTATATTTTCTTCAGGCCAGGCCGCAGATCTTGCAGGCATTTCCAAACGGGAGTTTATTGAAAATGTAGGGAAATATGGTGTGTCTGTATTTGGAGAGTCGTTAGAGGATATCGAAAAATTAATGGATGAATAAAATCATCATTTCAGATACAAGCTGCCTGATTCTGCTGGCCGAAAAAAAGGTATTATTACAGATGTAATGACTGTGGTTTATGAGTTGACACGCAGCGGGTTCAGGGTATCCGATAATCTGCTCAATCGCTTGAAGGACAGGTATGGAGTTCCGTAAACAATGTTTTGTTTATGCAAAACTCTTTGAGACTCTTTGGCAATAATATTGGACAAGAAATATTATAACTCCTAAAATATCAAACACCTTGGCCGGGTAAAAATTCACCTTCTTCTCAAACAGGTACAGGAATCCGGTGTTGATCGCCAGCCCAATGAGAGAGATCAAAAAGAAGCAGCCATACTCCAGCAGCGGCCGGGGATTTTCACAGCTGAAGGTCCGGATTCTGTTTAGAAACCAATTGGTTCTCTCAACAATTGCTCTCTTCCACGATATAATGCGGCCGGTTTAGAATGTTTTTGTTGATGCGGCTGATGTACTCCCCGATGATGCCGATTTTTTTACCTGCGTTTAACGAACCCATTTCTATTCATGGCATGATTATAAAATTGAATAACGGCTTTAAGGTGTTCCAACATCCCCTCCTGAGTATCTTCTCCCTGATAGAGTAAATTATCTTGCATCAGGGAGTCCTCCCGATGGTTATAGATAGAAATCACCCGTTCTCCATCAAATTGGATGAAAAAAGTGTCATCTGCTATCTGAAAGAGCCGGTTGTAATAGTGATATACATACCGGTCCTGATAATTGTGAAACACACTTTTACCCATACTTTTAAAAGTGATATCCAGATTCAGATAATCAACCACAGAGGGCACTATATCGATGTGCTGAACAAAATCGTCCCGTACCCCCGTCAATTCACTACCCGGTTTATAGAAAAGAAGTGGAATCCGGTGAGTACCGAGGGCAGTTGAATGGTAGGGCGTATGGTTATTGGTTATTGCAGTGTGGTCAGCAGTGATCACGAACAGGGTGTTTTCGTACCAGGGCATTTCACGGATCTTTTCAAAAAAGAGTTTTAAGGAGTGGTCTGTGTAACGGACTGTTTTCATGATGGGGTGATCACCCGCCTTTTCCAAATCATCCTCATAATCGGGAGGAATCAAAAACGGATGGTGAGAAGAGACAGACCACAGACTTGCCACGAAGGGCTCACTCATTTCGTTTAATCGGTCTGCTGTAAACAGAAAAAATTTGTCGTCATAAATGCCCCAGGCACCATCATAATGTTCATCATTGCCATATTCGTTTTTGCCAAAGTATTTTTGAAATCCTGCCCTGCGGGTAAAGAAGTCATATCCGTACAATCCATTGGGGCTCCCCATAAAAAAGGCCGAGCTATACCCCACTTGTCCGAGAAGTGAAGCAATGCCGTTGATGTTGTTGTATTTATACCTGGAAGTGATCATCGGCTGCCTCATCATCGTTGGGATGGAAACATAAATAGCGGAAATAGCCTGATTGGATTGTTTTGCATTTGCAAACGCGTTGAAGAATACCAAACTTTTTGAGCTTAGAGAATCCAAAAATGGTGTGTGGCTTCTCTTTTCCTGTTCTTGGAAATAGCCAATATATTGTTTTGAAAAGCTTTCCAGAACTATGATGAATACATTCAACAGTTCTGATGGCTGATCAGGATAAAAATAATTTTTCAGAGGCCCAATCTTTTCCTCAGCTTCTTGTGTGGAAAAATATTCATATTCAGGCAGATTCCGATCACTAAAAAAAGAACCATTTTGGAAAAGATCATTAATAATAATAAATGGGGTATTGGAAGCGGCAGCAGTAACTTTTGGTGGTATTTTACCTGTAATTCTTGAAGCTGTCAGAAATGAAAAGGAAAAAACACAGAAGAAGATCATCAGTTGGATCAAAAATGACCATCTTGTCTGCCCGGGTTCCTCCAGACTTCGATCGCACCAATAAAGAAAGACCACGAAAAGTACCAATAGTATCCAGGCATACCAGTATTCCATAGAATAATGAACCAGCATAAGAGTAAATCCATCCAGCATACCAAGTATCGCACCGGATGAACGTACCATTGCATGCTGGTAATAGAACAGGTCGGCCACGGCCACAAAAATGAAGACGGCGTTGATGCCGATAAAAAGTAATTTAACTACAGCCTTGTATAACTTGTAATTTCGCCAGGGTATGGGCAACAGGTGCAGCAGAATGACTGGTAGATTTATGAACAGGATTACTACGAAATCGAACTCTAAGCCAGTGAGGAAAATCAAGAAAATATTTTCTGCAGTAATCCTAAAATAATATGTTTGAAATGTTTCCCAGTGTATAATTAAAAAGACGACTCTCAATAGAAAATAGATGAACAAAATCAGAAATAAACGAATAAATAAATTACGGACAAAAACCAATTCACCAGAGGAGAATACTTTCGAAAAAAAAGTAAATTTACCGTTTTCTTTTTGATTATTTTCATCTTGATAAAGATTTTTTGATGAGTGACTGGGCCTCATTTTATGAATGGGTGATTGATTAGTGATTACTGTTTTGTGAACGAAGCAACCCTTCAGGCTTTTTGAATTTTCCTTCAAGGTATTCACAAACTTATTAAAGAGTTATAGATAACTATATACAAATCTATTGTTTCATATTGATGAGACTTGTGTTGATGTAGTCATTATTTTTATCATAAGTAAAAGATATTTCTTAAGTTAATTATATCTATCATTACTACTTTCTAATTCATCAATTGGAAATAAAACGATTTCAATTAAAATTTTTTAAGTTATAAACCAGTATATCTGTATAATTATTGAACATTAAAGCAAGATTTTCACCAAAAAGAGATAATTTTCCTTTCCTTCCGTAACCATCAGGATGTTCCAATGTATAATTCCCTGCAAGGTGGTAATCGCCATTATTTTTCGATAAAACAATGAGATTTCTATAAACGGTAAAGAGGTAGATATTCATATCATTATCCAAAGCCACGGAATAAATGAATGGCGCCAATCCTAATGTTTGGGATTGACCTGTTCTATGCCTGTGTTTATTCTCCTCCTGGAACTCGTTTATTTTATCCACTACGCTACCCGAAAGATGGATGGAGAGTTGCAAATCACCCTCAGGGCCGTATAAAAAAAGACGGGGAACCGGAGCATATCCCATAATAAAGTAGCCTGCCGAGTTTGAGTAAAATTCCGGTTCATTCAGCACAAACGGTTGTTTACCCATAGAAAGAAGCCGTGGAACCAAAACATCTATTTCTTCAAGTTGAGAACCAATTCGATACTTTCTGATAATATACTTGGACTCGTTGCGTATAATACTTCCATCATAAGTATAGAGAAGTGAATCTGATGAACTTAAATTTCTGTTACTAAATCCTGTGGAAGCATCGATCGTTTTCAGGATTTCGAAGGCATGGCTAAACTTGTGGATACGGGAATTCCCGGTATCAGAAATAAAAACGAATTCACCATTCGTAACCATACTTGCCGGCATTGAAAATTCACCAGGCCCCCTGCCGGCCCTGCTAACCTGCCTGTGGATTATTCCTTTCTGATCCAGTGCAAAAACACAATTCTGGGCCTGGTCAAGCACATATATACTGTCATTCAGGGTTATAATATCTACAGGCAGGCCAAAGTCAAAACCTTCCGTTTTATCGGATGTGATAATGAAATCCGGTTCCAATTCAACTGCAGGAATGGCATCGGCATCTATTTCAAAAACCTGAACGTCTAGTATGAGTTGGTCTATTGTTGTTTGTGCTTCTATTTCCCATGATTCTTTGGTACTACATGAAAAAAGTAGCAATCCTGTCAAATAAAGTATAAATATGTTTCTGTATTGTATTCGAATCATTAAACCTGAATTATATGTAATATTTATTTTTATATTGATTCAAAAGAAGCTTTAAAATTATAAAGGTTGTTGCAGATATTATTGCAATAGATGTCATCTCATAAATAATGATATTTATTAGCCGAGTAGCATTTAGGAACATCACCTCCCTTGCTACTCGACCTTCGCTTAATTTATACTACCGGGCAATCTTTAATGGTCCTTTCTTGTAAAAATCCAAATTCATCATAACCCTCACATGTGCATGTTTGACATTGTGTAGCCATACAGCCTACTTGGTAATAACCACTCATGGAACATGAAGTATAACTACATGGTGATGCACATGTTGCGGATGCTGACGCTGAACCTATTTGTCCTGCTAATACTTCTAAACCAATTAGACTATAGATAGGCCCATTCAGCGAAGTCGTTACACTCAAACCCATCATTCCGACAAACATGAACGCCGTTATTATGGCAAGCATTTTTTTTCTTATTGTTGTTTTCATGTCTTATCTATGTTTATGGTTAAGTACATAATAATTTGATTATGAATTATGTACGGTTAAGTTATCCTCCTCGGATACTCCGACGGGAGAATTTTTTTAAAAATGTCCATTTCAGTTAACATTAAACCATTTATTCTCTGCATACAGGGATATTAATCATTTCCATTGCCTCTGAAGGGCTTCTCCCCAAATGCCGCTCTGTTACATGCTCTATGTCTTTTTGGAGCGTATCCATATTCTCCCATGCCTTCACCCGTTCGTGTGTATAGCCTGCAAGGATGATTAAATACAATCCACACCCTGCTGCTGCCAGGCTTCGGGCAGCACCTTTATTCTTTACAAACCACTGAATGCCCAGGTAAACCACAATCATATAAAATCCGATCGCACTCAGATAGACATACCGGTCGGCCAAGATCGATTCCCTTGGCACCGGAATAATATGGAGCGCCGTCGCGATGTTGATCAGAAAAAACAGCCCGCCAAATACGATCACCGGATTCAACTTTTCCCTGAACTCAACCAATATCCAGATAAAGAATCCCGTAGCCACGGGATAAAACCAAAACCGCAAAGGCAAGGCTTCGCCCGGATCCACAGGAAAAAAGTAAAAGTACGACAGGCCATAAGGTGCAGTGAGTTTCACCAGGTACTCCCAGAAACTGTAGTTGGCAAACAGAAGCCGCTGGCCGAACGGATAGGCCTCACCACTGGCGCCCGATGTTTCTGATATGAGGATGGTTGCCAGCCCGAACAGGACGGCCGCAATCAAAAATGGCACTTTTTCCAGCCACATGACTTTCGGCAGCAGAAACCTCTGCTTTGCATTATCTAAAACCACCCAATCAACAAGGATCAGGGTCAGTACAAACACCACTGCCTGTTCTTTCGAGAGCAGTGAGGCCAGAAAGCAAGCCAGAACTACCCAAAACCAGCGTTTTTTGTGGGTCTGCCGGTACAACAGGTAGGTCCATAGCCCCAGCAGGTAGAAAAAACTGTACAACGGAATTTTGGAGGCACTGATCCAGGCTGCCGCCTCCACCTGCATCGGATGGATGCCAAACAGGAAGGTTGTTGCCCAGGCAATGGCAAACCGCCGGTTGTCACTCAGGTTCAGGCCGGGAATCATAGCCAGCAGTTTTTGAATGAAAAGGCCTACCAACAGAAAGTTGAGGATGTGCAATACAAGAAAGGCTAGTTGGAACCCGAACGGTTCCATCCCGCCGGCCCTCACGATCATCATATAGGCCAGGGTATTGACCGGGGAGTACTGCCCGCCGTACGGCTCGGAAAAGGTGGTGGCAACGGCATCGTAGCTAATCGTATTGAGATGGGTTACTTCAAACAGATGGGGATTCCCGGTCACCATCCACTGGTCGTCCCAGTTGGTGAGAAAATCGTTGTTGAGCACCGGCATCCAGGCTACTGCAAGCATTCCAATCATGGAGACAATGATTACAGCACGACTATACGGGTTTTGAAGTTGCTTTCTATACATTTTTCCTGGATGCGATTAACAGCCTGATATTTCTACCTGTATATCTACCTCTTCAATAAAATAGAACCCGGCATTCAAGTCAACCTCTTATTTTACCCACAAAGTGGGTAGGTACAAGACCACTATTTCGAAGATGAAACTTCGCGTGTTTTTATCGGATATTGATGAATTTCTCCGGTATACTTCCGGCTCCATTTGATCAGGCTCCTGTGGCCTCTCAGGTTCAGTTTTCTCTTGATATTTTTTCTGTGGGTTTGAATCGTAGATGGCGTATTGCCAAGGCTGTCTGCAATTTCAATGCTTGAAAAACCTTGCATCACCAACTTCAATACCCTCACTTCTGTTTCCGTTAAATAACAACGACAAGCTTCCTCAAATGTGATAGTATTGGTTGGTTGGTTGGTTGGTTGGTTGGTTGACATGTTCTTTCATGATGGTTTTTTTGGTTTTGCAGCTGGTAATGTTGGCACAGGCCGGTCACTTCTGCATCGGCCTCGATTTCGAAGACTGTGTTTTCACAATTTTAGATATCTATAAGGATTCACGAGGCTGGGAAATGTTACTGTAACATTAAACCTGCAGGATTCGGCCGATGAAAGAGATATAAAAATGCAGTTGGCAGCACAACTCTTTGAGAAAGGAATATTTTCCGCTGGCCAGGCCGCTGACATGGCGGGCATATCCAAACGGGAATTTATTGAAAATGTGGGGAAGTATGGTGTGTCTGTATTTGGAGAGACATTAGAGGATATCGAATAATTAATGGATGAATAAATGACGGAAACCATATTGACTACTATATTAAGTCATAAACAATTTTATAACTATTAATTAAGACCATCTATATATTATTATGAGTAAAGATGATCAAATTCATAATTTTTTTGAATATCCACAGCAGCTCCCCAAATAGCCGGCCAATATTGAAGGAGGTTTCCAAATTCTTTAATCAGTTCCTGAAACGTAGCCAATCGTTTTTGTGAATCTCCCTCAATATCTGCCGGCACACCAACATCTTCATTGTATAACAGTAATTGAAAATTTTTAATCAACTGCTTCATATCATGCTGCCAGTGTTCCGGTGCTTGAGCATGTTCAAAGAGAAAGTGTTGTAAATAGTTGATGCGATTTTGAATGATGCGTTGATAAATTTTTCTGACTTCCGATTTGAAATGATGAATGGGCAGGCAGCTCAAATCTGTCAGGTATTGCCCAAGGGTTTTCAGATTGTGGGATGGGTTATCATTCAATGGCCAGACATTGAGTGACCACAATATTGCTTCAACAATAGCATTTGCTCCGGGGAATCCGATGTTAAGTGCCCGGGATGGATCTTCAACGGGAGAACGGAAAGGCGGATCGTGTAAAAGGGCCCATGGCAGGTATCCCTTCACGGCATGTTTAAAACACAAATGCACCAACAGGCCAAAAATTGCGTCTTCATTCCTCAGCACAGGCATAAATGGAGGCAGCAAATGTCTTGTATCCAGCCCCATAACACCTGCCATACAAAATTGGCTGTCTCCAATGGTTATATTATCCGCCGACCTGAAAAGATATCTCGTACACAGAAGCTGTTTATACACCAATTCATCATGATTGACAAGCTTGCTGAATGATTCACCTTCGAGACACACCCTCTGCCAGTGATTCGACATACCCGAATCACCATAAATTCCGGTAAATGTAACCGCCAACCGGGAGGCGGAATGACCGATTTTTTCAAGAAGTGTTCCACCCAAATGTTCAGTATTTATTCGATCATTCATTATTAAAACGGCGGCCGGATGGCTGCCTAAAAGGTTTTCATGCAGTGAAAAGAAGTCCCTATGATCATTTGTCAAGGTTTGATGAAATTTTTCAGCGTCAGTGTAATACTGATAACGATGGCAGTCTGCCCGCAGCGACATCAGTGTAATCCCTTCTTTTTTCCAGGGGGCAGGGACGATCCTGCAAATGATGTCATCATCTGTTTGTACAGAGGGATTTCCCGCGGCCAGCAATAAAAGCGTATTGCGGGAGGCGCCTGTACGGAAAGCATAATCCTTATTTCCCATCAGTGCAAACTCAACAATTTTTATAGGTACATTTGCAGCCCTTGCAATTTTGCGGGCAAAATCAGCCCGGTACTTTTTGTCAACCCAAGCCAGGTGCATATGATGGTTTTTGCACATGTCACTGATGGTTTGGCGGCTTGTGCGGGCTGGAGTATCCGAATCATCCACGATGTGTAATTTGATACCACGCTCTGTTGAACCCGGATTTTCAAGAAAGCTTTTTACACAGCGTACCAGCAGTTCCGGCCGGTTTTTTGTTGGAACCCCAAAAATGCTGATCTTTGCCGGCGCATCATTGTTTTGCCCGTTAAAGGATATCGCTTCAAGCACCTTATTGTGAATATCCTTTTCTGAAACCAGGAAACCGTCTTCGCGAAACCTCACCAATTGATGCAGAACCTGCTCTTTTTCTCTGTCGGAAACCGGCAGCTTTTTCCCTTCTTCAGCTAATTTGGATGTAAATATTCTGAATAGTTTACTAATTGAGGAACGGTTTCGCTGAGGACGTAAAAATCTTTTCTCTTTTTGCTCCTGTACAAAATGGTGTGCATGATCTTCTAATGTTCTGAACTCCTTGCAGCTCATTAACGTTTGAACTTGCCCTTCGGGGTAAACTTTATACAGATTCCTGTAATTGCTAAACACGCTCCACTCTTCATTTGACAGTTTATGTAAACTGACATCAAAACATCTGAATAATTCATCCCTGTTCTTCACTATTGTAAACTATTGGATCACAGTCTTTATCCACTGCTTCCGCATATACTGCCGGACTGTGTGCACTGGTAACAATCAGTCATACCGGAACCTTGAGTATTTTCACATCCCGTAGTTCCACATGTGAAACAAGAGCCCGTTTGTATAAAGTTTGATTGTACCGGAATGAAGGTAAATGCACTTGCAACCAAAAAAAATAAGGCCGAAACTATGATTAACAGATTTTGTTTAATTATGTTTTTCATTGTCATTACTCAACTTTAAATGTTTATTTAGGTTAACTACAACAATTACTCTTTCCTGACAAATCTGGAAAAGGAGCAAGAATAATGTGAAAGTGAACCCTACCCGCCTCACATCTCAACAAGGGTAAACCTTCTTACAAGTGGTACATCATCTTTCAATTCCATCAAATAGAAATTTTCGACATCGTCTTTCCAATTTACCAGTGAATATCTTATGTGCCGTCGGGTATGAAGTCTTTCTTCAATCGTATGCAGCAACCCGTAGCTTTCCAACTCAAAATCTTCACTGAAAATCTGCGCATAGATATCCAAATAATGAAACTCAGCTTCCTGTCCGAACCCTTCATTTTCTCTTCTTTGTCCAAAAAAATGAATGATCCTCCCATCCTGAAGGTGAAAAATGCCTGTATTTATGCTCAATACATTACCAAAATACGGTCCTCCGGCAGAAAATATTTTCAATGTACCGGGATGATTTTCTGCCCGGTTATATTGTGTTTCTGATGTAAATATGGCATATGGCTCCACTATAGGTTCAATACCTTCTATCTTTCCATCTAAAGCCCACTTTCCGTCATCTTGTTTTTTAAATACATAGAGTTTACCGTAATAAATACCGGGTGAATAAATAAATGTATCTCCCATTGCATTCATGCTAAACCTCCCAAGAGCAAATGACATTTCCAGCCAGGGGTAATGCCCTTCAATCTCCAGTTCAAGGAACGGGAAAAAAGAATAAAGTAACTCCTGGTAATCGAGAGTATATATATGGAAAAGGTGACGCTCATCACCAGGTATGTCCAATAACGGATTAGTATCCAAAAAAAGAGCCATTAACTTTCCATCGTTGTAATAGACCTGTGTCGGATAAAACTGATTTGAAAAATTGTATGGGAATGATTCCACATATTCCCCCCGGGTCGTAATCGTTGTATACAGAAGATTCCCGCGATCCATGATAACCAGGTGGCCCTCCGGTGTAAGCTCCATGAACTCGATCATCTGAAACTCCCCTGGTCCCCTGCCACGCCCTCCTAAACTTCGGATATAATGGCCATCGGAATCAAATACCTTGATGGTCAAACTGGCTAGATCCGAAATATAGATATTTCCATCTGAATCCGTCCGAACGGAAAGAGCCTGTCCTAACTGATGATCCGGGGGCTGATCTTCCGATCCGATCACCAGATCAGACTCCATGATCACAGTTCGCAGTCTCTCCGATGCCTGAATATCGGGTTGTTCACTCCTGCTACAGGAAAGAAAAACTACGAAAGGAATGGCTATCCACAGAACGTAAATCGTCAGCAATCGATATACGGGAATTTGATCTATAATCAAACTGTTGTTTATTGATAAAAATCTTGATGAAGAGCTCATTCCAACATTCTTCATGTAAATAAACTCTTCATTCAGTTATTTCTTGATTAATAGCATCCACTGTCGCCACAAATCCCATTATTAAGTTCACAATTTCCAATACATTGATAAAAACCACAATATTGGGCAATTGCACATCCGTCTGGTATCCCTCCACTAAATGAACACGTGAAACAATGAGCCATAGCCATAGAACCCGCATTTGCATTCACTTGTTTTGGCAAAAATGTAAATGCACCTACAGCCAAAAAGAAAAGTAATGAGCCTAAAAGAAACAGATTTTGTTTGATTATTTTTTTCATGATCGATTCTCCGGTTTTGTGTTTTGTTTAGGGTTAAAAAGCAACTGAGTTTCTTTTATCAGCAAAAAAATTCTTCCAGATCATTGAAACATCGTTAAGTTGATCCTGCTTGTAAGAAAATGATGTTGTAATGTTTGGAATGTGCAGATTGGAAAAGGCTGTTTGTTTCTCAATGTCGATAAAAATTAAATTTTGTCTTAAATCACTAAAAAAATTGTCGACATTCTCCGAATCTGAAATTTCGAAAGGGATATGGATGTCACCGGTCAGTAAAAATCGTTTTACATGATCCGGATGTTCATCTACGAAAAGCAGTGTAAGGTCAAGAAACCTGTCATCATCTCTTAACAATCCGGAATATTCAACGACATTATTGATGCAGGGAGGGCAAGCGGTTGGTTTTAATACCATGATTGGCAAAATCTTCCTGGCATCGGAATCTTCAGAGAGAAGACTGATTCTTTCATCAAAAGGTTGCAAATCAACCGATACGTTGATTATCCCGGTCGTGGCATGACTATCGCTTATGAAATGATCTGATTGGCCAGACTTTTGATTAAACAACACCAGGATGGAAATTCCCGCAAAAATCAGGGTAATGCTGGCTATGTATTTCATCAGGTTGTTCATTTAACTATTCTATCCTTACACCTAATTCAATTATAGTATATAGAAAGACCGAAGATCAGTCAATCTCATTTTTGTTTCACATATTTGTTTCCATACAATGTTTCATTCATGTCGAATCCGGTTCTCTCTCACCCTTTTTCGAAGCTCGGTTGGAGTACACCCAATGTGCTTTTTTACATATTGATACAGGCTGTTACCGCTCTGCAGGTGTATGGCCCGTGCCGCTTCTTTACTTTTACAATCGGGATTGTTTTCTAAATACTGAAGTAGCTTTTTTATTTTCACTTTTGTAATAATTTCCTGCGGTGTTGCATCACTATGAGCTTCAAACAACCTCCAAAAGGTAATCCTGGTATAACCCATCCATTCCGCCCATTCGGCAACGGAACGAATGGAATCGAAATGGTTTTCAAGAACATAAAAAGCTTCAGTAAGTTCTTTGCAAAACTCATTAACTGGCTTACCAGTTATAACTGTTACTTTTATATGTAAAGAGTTGGTTGGTTGGTTGGTTGGTTGGTTGGTTGGTTGTCATGTCTCATATTGATGTCTTTTGAATGAATCATGTTTCTATTTAATCCTGCCAAACCACCGGAACAACACACCACCTTCTCACGTATCCCTATGGCAGGTCGGTAACTTCTCTCGTATGTAGAGATGCATAAACTCTGAAAATGTTACATTTTTTTTGAATATTATCAATATTTTGTTTGCAAATGATGATTTAATCTGTATAACTGTACGCTTCGCAGATGTTGCGTTTCCTTAATCCCTTATGAGAAATGCAATATTGCTTGCCCATTTTTCGCTTTGTATTTTCTACTGAAATATTACAAAATGACAATTTCGTTTTATGGGTGTAATGAGTATCCGGGTGGATGAGTATGCATAGTGAGCCATAAATAAATACACCGTTGTAAACACCTTGTCTCCCACTCACTCAGTCTCTAAGTCTCCCACTCACTCTTTCTCCTAATAAACCGAACGCTTCCCGCATAGCGATCCCTATGGGAAAGGTCCTTCGGACGCTTGGAGGTTCTCGGGCCTTTCCTTCTCCCAGATTCCCATCAATACCAAAATCAGTGTCAAACTGGTACCGAGGCCCCAAATCACCACAATAGCCAGGTCGGTCCAGAATTCGTTGGAGCCGAAGAGGATGAGCGGAAGCAGGCCGCCCATGGTGGTGAGGGAGGTGATCATGACGGTGCGCATCTTGTTGCGGTAGACCTGCACCCAGCTCCTCAGGCCGTGGATTCCCAGTCCGCGGCAGCGCTGTTTTTCGTGGATGAGCAGGATGGAATTGTTCACCACCACGCCAACCGCGAGCAGGGTTCCGGCTATGGCGCCCTGGTCGAAGTTGATATCGTGATACAGCGCCCCCATCATCACCCCGATGAGGCTGAGCGGTATGGCCAGGATTACTACGAGCGGGTCGCGCCAGCTTTCGAGCAAGGCCGATACGATCATCCACACACTCAGCACGGTAAGCAGCAACAGCAGAAGGTAGTTGTCGAGCTGATCGCTCTGGCCCCAGGAGAAAAAACCGCCGCCAAATTGAATGGACGCCCCCACCGAAACCGGAACCTCATCGAGCACCGATTCGATGTAACTGGAGGCCAGCCGGGGCGGGCCTAAAAAGTCCACAGTAACAATTCGTTGGTACGACTGGTCTTCGCGGATGATTTGCGACATGGTGCGCTCGCGGGTCAGCCCGGCAACCTCACCGATTGTGAACATCGTGTCACCCGAGCGCCGGGCACGGTTCACAAAATCTTCTTCGTATTGGGTCTGGGCCTGGTTGCTGCCGATCAGGTAAAGACGCTCCCCGTTCAGGTCAACCTGTCCGCGGATATTGGTGGGATTGGCATCGAGCTGGATCGCCTCGATCACGGCGCGGCGGTCGAGGCCTTTCATGGCCAGGCGCTGTTCGTCCAGGTTCAGCACGTACTGGAACAGGTCGTCCCTGCGCCAGCCGGTGGTGTGGATATCCACCTCTCTCACCCGCGGGTTGCGTTGCATCCTGGCGGCAATATCCTCGGCCAGCAGCAGCAATTCATCGTACGAAAATCCACGCAGTGTAATGCGGTGGCCCGACATCCCCCCGCCAAATCCCGTACTGTATCCATCTCCCAAACCCGACACAGAGATTGCCGAGTTCCCGGTTCGGGCAGCCAGGTAAACCGCCTCCGCATAGTAGATATAAGGTTCGGGGCGGTAGAGATAGTCATCTTTAATATAGAATTGTAATCGCGCCCCGAAATATTCGGAAATATCGGCCTCGAAATAGTCGAACGCCTCTATGTAGGGCATGGCTATCAATTCAAAATTGCGGGCCATTTTGTCGATCTCTTCCATCGGGGTGCCTTGCGGCGTGCGGATGTTGATGAAAATCCGTTCCTGCTGAATGCCCCTCCAGGGTGTTCCGAAATAGGTTTCGTTAAAGAATTTATACGTAAGCCCGCCAACCCACGGATCTATGTCGCTGCGGTTATCAAAATAGGTGCGGGTAAATCCAGGCCAGCGGGTGTCGTCCCAGTCCGGCTCGTCGATAGCAAACAGCGGGATGCCGAAGACGGCGATCAGCCCGATGTAAAGCACCCACCGAACCCGCCGCCGCCAGTAAAAGGCCCGCATCAGAACGGTGTTCAACAGCCGGTTCAGCTTTTTCTTCAGCGAACGTTCTTCTTTTTTGATGGCTGACGGAACCAGCCAGATGAGTGAATAGGGAATCCAGCTCAGGGCGATCAGAACGGATGAAACCAGGGTGAGCGTTAGCGCAACCGCCAGCGGAACAAGGAAAAGCTGAAGTTCTTCCATGGCAAAGAAAAGCGGTATAAAGATGCCAACAGTGGTTAAGGTGCTGCCGAAAACGGGAACGTAGGTGTAGGGCAGCTCTTTTTTTACATGGGTGATCCGTTCGCTTCGGCCCGGCGGCAGTTTCGGGTTGAGCTGCTCGAATACCACCACGGCGTTATCGATGATCATGCCGAGGGCTACGGTCAGCCCGGCCAGGGTGAGTACGTTCAGGGTATAATTCATAAAAAAGAGAATGCTGAGGCTCATGAGCAGCGAAAAGAGGATGCTGCCAAGTATCACAAACGGCGCGCGGAACCGGCGGATAAACAGCAGCAGGATGATGAACACAAACAGCAGGCTGAAGGCCGCCTGGTACTGGAGGTCGCCGAATTGTGCCCGGAGGTCTTCGGTGGCGTCGCGTTCGAGCTGCAGGGTGATATCGGGCGGCAGGTTTGATGCAATTCGGCCCATCTCTCTTCTTACCGTTTCTGCCAGACTCATGGCGTCGGACCCGCTTTCCCTCACAAAGAAGATGGTGAGCGCCGGTTTTCCGTTCAGCCGTTTGAGGCTTTTTACGGGATAATCTTCGATATCCACAGTGGCGATATGCGCCAGCTCTACCCGGCGGCTGCTGTTGGGGATGGTGATTTTCATGCGGCGGATATCATCCACCGATTCAAACTGTGGAGGGATGAGCATGCTGAGCCGTCCGCTGCCATTCTCAATAAAACCACTGGATCTCCATCCCAGCCGGTCGCGAATGTCCTGCATGATCCGGGATGAATCGAACCCGTAGCGTTCCAGCAGCAGCGTGTTGAACCGGATGACCAGCGCCGGGTCTTCCGCACCCCGCACCTCCACATCTGCCAGCCCTTCCAGCCCCAACAGTTGCAGGCGGATCTGGTGTGTGGCAAACTGGTACAGCTCGCGAGATGAGCGTTCGCCGCTGATGGACCAGGCCATAAACGTCTCCTGCTCCTGAAGCTCCTGCGGGATGGACCGGTTGATGACCGGTTGACGCACCTGCGGCGGAAATTCATCCCGCAGCCCGTAGAGATACTCCTGCAATTCGAGGATGCGATATTCTACAGGAGTATGCTTCTCAAAGGTAATCGTAACACTGGACCGCCCCTCGTTCGAAACCGAACGTATTCGCTCCACATTCCTTAGCCGTGTAGCGACAGATTCTACTCTGCGTGTGATCTCCTGCTCCATCACCTCCGGTGAGGTGCTGCCCCATGAATAGTTCACCGTTACCGAAGGCAGCCGCAAGTCGGGCGCCATCTCCATCGGGATGTTCATCCACGCAACAATCCCCACTACTGCGATGAGCATGTAGCTGAGGGAGATGAAATATTTTCGGCGGAAGATTTTGTGCATTTTTTGAGTGAAAAGTGAAAAGTGAAAAGTGAAAAGTTACTTCATGGCA
>RECI01000308.1 GCA_007694095.1 Balneolaceae bacterium
CGCCCAATGAAATGAATAAACATATCAAAACCGCCATAATCGCCCCCATGACTTCCACAATCAAAAATTATCCAACGCGGGTGACAACCACATTCCAGGGAAAAAAAGGGCAGATTGTATTAGATCAAATTCGTACTGTAGATAAAAGCCGTTTGATCAAGAATCTCGGTTCAATTAGCAAAGCAGCCGAAGAAAAAGTGCTTGGGGTGTTACAGGAGATGTTTGCCCCGTAGATTCGCCCAAAGCAGGTCATAAATTGAAAAAATTTGATACCATTGAGGAGTTGTTTGAAGGCCTGGATATCTGATGAAAAAGATTTCCCGTACAAACAATTCTCTACTCAAAAAGCATCGGAATTTCTTGGTTGGCAGCCCAAAACAACTCTAGAAGAAGGGATGAAAAAAACTACACAATGGCTTAAGGAAGAAGTTTATAAAAAATAATTGATGTAACGGTGACGTATTTCAAGCAATCAAGAAAACATTTTGGCAGTTCATTCACCATTCGAAATATAACAGGTATAGTAAACTATAAAGGAAAATCTATATGCCAATTCGGATGTAAAACGGTACCCCTTACTCCGCCGGACTTCACGCGGATATTTATAAAATTTCTGTCACATTTAGAAAGTTAAATAGTGATTTTAAGCGGATATTCGTTTTTTGTTTTAACCACGAACAAGCGAATGGTTTTCGAAATCTGTAATTCGATTGCTTCATGTGGTTTTTAAGATTCAATCATATAGAATATCCGCAGCCATGAAAATATTCATCCTGACAGTTATCGCGTTTACATACACCGTAACCCAGTATCACCCTGGTGGGGCAGGCGGATATACTAATGAGATCCATTGGATAAAACTGTCTCAAGCTCAGGAAAAATCAAAAAAAGATGGCAAACCCCTTTTTATTTTTGTTGAAGCCGAATGGTGCGGTATTTGTAAAAGGATGTTGAATTCAGTATTCCCACAGAAAGGTATTACTGAATTACTTACGAATAACTTTCATCCGGTACTCATCGACCTGGATTCGAGAAATGCAATCATGTTTAATGGTGAGGAAATATCAGAGCGCAATTTTGCAAGAAACATGCAGGTTCAGCAGACACCTACAATGATATTTATTAATGCCGAAGGTGAAGTAATGGGGCGGCAGCCGGGATTTATGGACCAGGATGAGCTTGAAAAACTGCTGCATTACGTGCTTTCAGATGAATTCGGAATTGTTCCTTTTTCAGAATTTCAGGTCAATTGACTATTGCCTGCCAATCAGTTTCTGTACAACTCAATATTCGGATAAAAATCGGCTAATGCATACCAATAGCCGGTATAAGACCGCGCTTCGGTCAGTTGTTTGCCCTGGTTTGGGCCGCTTACAGCATACCCGAAAATATCCCAGAAATTACCATGCTGATCAGAAAAAACAACAGGTAAGAAAGAGTCGTCAGCAGGTGTTAACTCAAGAGTTTTTTCAAACTCCGTTACCAGTTTAAATGCATTGATAATATCGAGACGTGCATTACCTGCAATCAAAAAATCATTCAGCATAAACTGATCCCTGATTATGGTTGTTTCATTACCGAATGCCTGGATGGGATATGCTTTTACATTGGACGATTCATTCGCGTTATCAGGAATAAGTGCATGAACACGCTCTTTTCGGTTCAACCGGGGGTCATCGTTTCTTACAGGAAAGAGAATACGGTTATGATTGGTTGTATAATCGGCTCCGTAGACAAAAATTCCGTAGTTGCGATTAAATCCTGTGTCTCTGTTCAGCACTTTAGAATCGGGATACATGGTTTTCCAGGTATCCCATGTTGTTTCAATAAGTTGAATCACATCGGCATCGTTTCCTCTCATATCACCACCGATACTTCGCAATTGCATTTGAGACCATAAACTGGATGTAAACCGGTCATACATGATCAGGTTATTTCTGAACAGAAGGCCCGAAACCCCAAATTGTATATTGTTGCCGCCAAGATTTCTGTTTACTGCGATGGAAGTGCCGGTTAGCGGGCAAAACGTAATTGCGACAGACGTAACCCCTTCAAAGGTGTCATTCACAATTTCATGCTGGTCAAGAATTTGATGAGGATATGCCCTTAGATCATCACCAATTCTTATTCCGGTTACTCTCCTGGCGTCATCCAAAAATGTAACATCTGAAGCAATGGTAAATCTAGGATTGTCAATGGAAGGAATACCATCAATACCGGGGCCGCCATCAATAATTTCATTTCTGTCAACAATCCATTCTGTCAGGCCGAAAGTACCTCCCGGTGAGCCACTAAAATTCGAATTTGATGAACTTGTAGAATCGCAGGCTGTATATAAAACCAGCAGAATTGTGGTTAGTAAAAAATGTATTAAATAATGATTGGAGTTATGATCAGAGGCCATGGATAAATGTGTTTTCGTTACGGTTGAGATTTATAAAAAGAGACGCAGACAGGGCATATGTTGTAGTGGGTTGAAATCCTCTCAGGTCCTGATAAACCGGGATTTGACCAGAAAGCTTCAGTGAAATGTTATCCGATAAGCCAACGTAAAAATCGGGAATTACACTAAGCCATAAGCCTCCTGTATTCGGCATGGATACCTTATTGCGCTGGTCTGATGCTGAAGATCTGTATCGCAGGTTCAGGGCGTATGAAAACCGATCATTTATCGAGTTGCTCACAGAGAAATTTGAAATGAATTCATTACCGAACCGGTAATTATCATTTTCAGAAAATCGTTGGTTCGTTCCTGTTACCCTGTAACTGTTTATCAAGCCAAGATTCATTGTGCTTCGTGGAAGCAGAGAAACTCCGGCCATACTCCAAAAAACCCCGTCCCATGCCCCTGAACCAGGTTGCATATCTGCATTAAAAAGCAATCCGCCGGGGCTTCGGAGTGATGTGCTGCCTAAAGGTGCCTTGGTTCCGGCGCCAACAGCCAGGTGATACCTGTTCCATAAACTTTGTTGTGATATCACATACCTTAATAGTATTACTCCATCACCAATACCATTCGTTGTGGTAAGTTCTGAACCACCAGGGTTGCTGATTCCGCTTTCCCGGTTCTTTTGAACAAAAGACAAGGTGCCTGATACCGAGAAGCTGTTGGAAATTCCATAATTTATTTCGAATAAGGTTGATTGCGTATTGCGCTCTACGGCATTATTGGAAAGTCGTGTGCTGCCGGTATATAAATTTGTGATTTGATTGAACTCATAGGTTAACCCGATAAGCAGATTTCCCTGGCCGCTTGCACCGGCACTTTGGGTTCCTAAAAGCGGCGCACCGGCACAGCTGCATGTTTGAGCGAATACGTAAACAGGCAGATGAAAAGTTAAAACCATGAAAAAAATGGATACCGGTAAAATTTTCATATCAGGTGCGGGTTATCTTTATTGTTAAAGTACCTCTCGCAAATGAACGAAATAATCGGTTAGCCTCATACAGCTGTTATAAAAACGTTATTTTTGTTAGAGAAGCGTTAATAACGATAAGAAAGTCGGTGAATCTGTATGCGATTTAACTTCCATTTATTATATGTTATGAATATGTGATGATTGTAAGGCGTGTGATATTGATTTTTATATGCAAAAAACCACCTGGTAAATTATGAGTCAACCCAATCAATCTATTTTAGTAGTTGAAGACAATAAAGACCTTCTGAACCTTCTTCATATTAATCTTTCTGATCAAGGCTATGAGGTGCATACCGCTATGGATGGTCAGGCAGCGCTCGAATTATATGAATCGGTATCTCCAACACTGATTATACTTGATATCATGCTGCCAAAACTCGATGGACTTGAAGTGTGCAAACAGATCAGAAAAAAAGACCGGATTGTTCCCATTCTAATGCTGACCGCCAAAGCCGAGGAAATTGATAAAGTGTTGGGGCTGGAACTGGGTGCCGACGATTATATGACAAAACCGTTCAGTATCAGGGAACTCCTGGCACGTGTGAAGGCAATGTTCCGCCGGGTAGAGGCAAGCAGTGAAGTAAATGAAAAACTGCCTGAGGTTTTGAAATACAAGAATCTGGAAGTGTATCCCGGATTGAGGAAGGTTGTATTAAGTGGCCAAACTCTGGAGCTTACAAGTAAAGAATATGACCTGCTGCTCCTGTTTTTCTCAAACCCCGGGAAAGCCTTCAGCCGTGAAGAGCTTCTGAATGAGGTGTGGGGATATTCATATGACGGTTACAACCATACGGTTAACTCACATATTAACCGGCTTCGGAGTAAAATTGAAAATGACCCGTCGAATCCGGAATATGTAAAAACCGTTTGGGGAGTAGGATACCGTTTTTCAGAAATCGAAGAGGAAGAAACCCATGCGTAGCTTCTATCTGAAAATTGCCCTGATTTTTACCTTGATTATGATTTTGTTCGGGCTGTTTGTGGCTTATCTGACACTCCAGACATCATCAAACATTATACAGGAATCGGTGCAACGGACCAACCGCGACCTTGCAAAAACACTTGCTGCTGAGTTTGAACCAATTCTGTCAGATTCATTTGACCATGAGCAAATAGAAGCGAAACTCAGAAGCCTGAAAGGGACCAATCCTCAATTTGATTTTTATCTTCTTGACAGTGATGGAATTATCAAGAGCCACATTCCGGGCGGGTCGGTGGGTGAGGCCCCCAAGGTGAGTGTGGTGGATACGGAAAAGCTCGATTTTTTTATTGCAGGCCAGAAGCTTCCGATTTTAGCCTCGGATCCTGTTCAACCTGACAGAGAAAAACCATTTAGTGCTGCGAACATAAGTATTATGGGATCTGAAGGCTGTTATTTGTATGTGGTACTTGAGAGCGAAGAGTTCAGCAAAACCACAGCGATGATCTCGGAAAGCTATATAACCCGAAACACCCTTTTTATCATCGGGTCCGTCCTGTTACTTGGAATTTTTACAGGGTTGTTTGTTTTCAGGAATGTGACAGGACGCATTGAAATTATGAAGCAAAAGGTTACCAAGTTTGAGAGAGGAGAGCTGAATGAAAGAATTCCCGTTTCAGGCAACGACGAAATCGCAGAGCTTTCCACCTGTTTTAACCGGATGGCAGATACCATTGTGGATAACATGGAAGAGATAAAAAAAACTGACAAACTGCGAAGAGAGTTGATTGCCAATGTATCCCACGATTTACGAAGTCCGCTTGCCTCCATCCAGGGGTATCTCGAAACGATTCAGTTACGAGGTGAAAAAATTACAAAAGCCGAGTACAAGCAGTATATCGAAACAGTGATAGGAAATACCAGGAAACTAAACAAAATGATTGATGATCTGTTTGAACTTTCCAAACTTGATGCCGGAAATGTGAGGCCAAATCTTGAAAAGGTATCGGTTGCCGAACTTGTTCAGGATTTGGTTCTCCAGTTTAAGCCAATAGCTGAAAAAAAAGGGATCGAACTGGAGGTTGTGTTTCCAAAAACCCCAAACGCTCTTATTACAGCCGATATGAGCCTGTTGAACAGGGCTATCACCAACCTGATTGATAATGCCATCAAACATACCCCTGAAGGTGGAAAAGTTTCAATCATATCCACACAAAACGGCAAGGATATTGTAATTGAAATTATCGACACCGGTGTAGGAATTTCTGCCGACGATATCCCTCTTGTTTTCGACCGGTTTTATCAGGTAGACAAGAGCCGGTCAAATAATACAGGAGCCGGACTTGGCCTGGCGATTGCCAGAAAGATATTGCAATTGCATGGGGCTGAGATTGTTGTAAATAGTGTTGAAAACAAAGGAACAACCTTCAGGGTGGCCATCCCAACCGTCTGAATTGGATGTCCGCTTATTTAAGCATCTGTTTACAAAATTTCAGAATTCTGTTACAGATCCGGGATACCTGTCTCTATCAGTATTCATAGTTTGGTTACATCAGAAATATCAAAACGTTTAATCAAACAGATGAAAATGAAAAGAATTACCGATGCTGCAAAAACACTTCTTATCCTGGCAGTTTTTGTGCTTGCTTCCTGTACCCAGGGTGGTGAAACAGATCGTATGCAGGCAACCTCTAACGCAGACAAAGCCCCTGCTTTTGAAGTGACCACTATCGATGGTGAAACCATCAGCCTGGAACAATCACTTGCCGAAGGGAAACCGGTTGTGGTTTATTTTACTGCATCCTGGTGCCCAACATGCGCCCGAAACTGGCCTGCAATGTCGGAAGTTTACCCGGAATATGAAGATAAACTAACACTCGTAGCCATTAGTATCGACCCTACAGACACGGCAGATGTGATCCGTAAACTTTCGGAAGAACGCGGATTCAAATTCCCAAGCACGGCAGGGAAGCCTCAAATCATGATTGATTTCGGCGTGAACGGGCAAGCTACCACTGTTGGCGTTGATCGTGATGGATACATCGCATTTAAAAAGGCCGGACAAGCCCTGACAGTCGATGAATACAGAGAGCTATTTACCGGACTGCTCAATTAACCCGAATGGAATTTTACACGTTCTCTTTTGTGCAGGGTGTGCTTGCGTTTTTGGCACCTTGCGCTGTTGCACTTCTGCCGGGATATATTGTCGCGTTCATATCAAGAACGGCTGACACCAACCCCGGCCTTTCCACCCGGCTTTTCCGCGGGATGAAGCTTGCCATGCTCAGTATATTGGGCATCCTGGTGATTTATGCCATTGCCGCAGCACTGATTGTATCGGCGGCTCAGCTTCTCAAAGATTACATGATGTGGATCACCATCGGTATGGGAAGCTTTTTGATTCTTATCGGAATTTTGATGGCTTCCGGTAAAAGCTTTTCATTTACCCTGAATGTGAATCACGCTTCGCCAAAATCGGAAGTGGCAGAAGCATTTGTCTTTGGCCTGGCGTACGCCATCGGTGCCCTTGGCTGCCTCTTTCCCCTCTTTCTGATTGTAGCCACACAGGCAATGGCAGCACCATCCGCGGTAACAGGTGCCGGTTATTTTGCCGCATATTTTGGCGGGATGAGCCTGATGATGGTCGGGGCTATTTTGCTCTCCGTTTTGGCCAGGGATTTTCTGATGAAAATACTCAGGAAGATTATGCCGCACATGGAAAGAATTACTGGCTGGCTGCTGATCGTAGCCGGCGGTTATGTGATCTATTATCAATCCTTTCTTTTATAATAAACATCAAACAAGAATAGCTGGTGACTTATGAACAACAATGGATATATCTCAAAATCAGTGAAAGAATATTATGGGAAAGTACTCCAAAGGGTAGCTGCTGCTAAGTGTAGAAGCCAGCTTTGTTGATCATGATTTCACCATTGCAGGGAGCAATTATCATGTTTGTTACACCAAAACCTGATCACTGCTGAGAATCAAATTCTCATTCAACCACCATATAGCGGGAAATCGACCAGTCAGAAGTATCAACCAATACCTTCAATTGAGATACCTGGAATCTTTGTATGAGTAACCTTCAACGTACTCTTTTTTACCGAATAACTCTTTTATTTTTGTCTGTTCCCGACGCTTAATATACTCGGTCAGTGCACGGGTAACCGTTTCTTTTTTCGTTTTGTGCATTCCCGCTTTTTTTGCGCGTTCAATCAAAGAATCATCAATATCAAGATTTTTGGCCATACTTTTCACAAAATGGATTATACATGATAATGTGTAAAATTTGATGATTGTTATTTAAGGAACAACTATCCGCCGGTGTATTACTGATGTATATTGTTGCGGATTGAAAAAGAAGTTTCCCTCTGGTTTGGTTTCGAAAACCGATTTATTACTAACCTTCACTGTCTGATTTTTATTTCACCCATTTATGCGAAGCTGGTTTACCGGTTTTTCCTTTTTTGTGCAATGCATGACCCGGGTTTAAGGCATCTATACAGATCATCTGC
>RECI01000258.1 GCA_007694095.1 Balneolaceae bacterium
GAAAGGCACAATACCTCCACCGGGAACACACCCCAGATGATTTGCTGAACGCTTCATCATCTGTCCCCTCTTCAGAGGGGATGTCAAATCACATCTCTAAACTCATCCCTCCATCTTCAAAAACCGCGCATTAACCGCTACAATCACCGTGCTGGCCGACATCAGAACAGCGCCAACAGCCGGGCTCAGAATAATACCCCACGTAAACAATACACCGGCAGCAAGTGGAATGGCGACCACGTTATAGCCTGTGGCCCAGACCAGGTTTTGCACCATCTTGCTGTAGGTGGCTTTTGAGAGTTTGATCAGGTTCACCACATCATTCGGATTGTTTCTTACCAGCACGATATCGCCGGTTTCCACGGCTACGTCAGACCCCGCACCGATGGCGATTCCCACATCGGCCTGTGCCAGTGCGGGGGCGTCGTTTACACCGTCGCCTGTCATGGCTACAAGCTTTCCTTGCCCTTGAACTTCTTTCACTTTATCCGCTTTTTCGTCTGGCAAAACCTCGGCAAACACCTGGTCGATGCCCAGCTCTTTTGCGACGTATTCTGCGGTCTGGCGGTTATCGCCCGTAAGCATCACACACTCGAGGCCCATCTCATGGAGCTGCTGAATTGCCTGTCGCGACTCCTCACGAATCTCATCACCCAGCGCTATGGCTCCGCACAGTTTTTCTCCAATCATCACAAATACGACAGTCTTACCTTGCGATGAGATCTCTTCGACCTGGCCTGCGGGGTAATCCATCCCCTGCTCACGGACAAAACCCGGGCTTACCACTTTCACGGCCGTTCCATTCACCACCCCTTCAATCCCTTTTCCGGTGATCGAGTTGAACTCTTCAGGCTCGGGCACGTTATCTCCGGCCTTCTCAAGAATTCCTTTAGCCAGCGGGTGTTCGGAGTTGGTTTCAAGTGAGGCGGCATAGGTCAGGATCTCCTCATCAGAATACTCGTCGTTGAAATTGAGAATATCGGTAACTGTAAAAGTGCCATGGGTGAGTGTTCCGGTTTTGTCGAAAATTACGGCCTGCAGGTTGCGGGCCTGTTCAAAGGCGACACGGTTACGAATCAGAAACCCGTTCGAAGCGGCCAGGCTCGTGGAAACTGCCACCACCAGCGGAATGGCCAGTCCAAGGGCGTGCGGACAGGCGATGATCATCACCGTAACCGTGCGGTTCATCGTAAAGCTGAGCTCCTGCCCTGTAAAGAGCGACCACGCCATGAAGGTTAACGCACCTGCCGAGATTGCCACAATGGTAAGCCAGAAGGCCGCACGGTTCGCCAGGTCCTGTGTTTTGGATTTACTCTCCTGTGCCTGGCGTACCAGTTCCACAACCTGGGAAAGGAAAGATTCATCCCCGGTCTTGTTAATCTCTACCGTAAGCGAGCCTTCGCCGTTCACCGATCCGCCGATCACTTCATCCTCTTTCGCCTTGCTCACCGGTTTCGACTCCCCGGTCAGCATCGCCTCATTCACGCTCGATTCTCCTTTCACAACAATCCCATCCGCCGGAATTTTTTCACCCGGTTTGATGAGGACCTTATCTCCTTTCTGCAACTCCTCTACAGGCACATCTTCGGTAGACCCGTCTTCCTTCACGCGGTGCGCCTTCCCAGGCAGCAGTTCCGCCAGTTTTTCGAGGGCCGCTGAAGCGCTCATCACCGAGCGCATCTCAACCCAGTGGCCCAGCAGCATGATGCCTACAAGTGTGGAGAGCTCCCAGTAGAGGAGGTGACCATCGAAGCCCAGCACAACGGCCGTGCTGTAAACATAGGCTACAGTGATCGCCAGGGCAATCAGGGTCATCATTCCCGGCTGTTTTTTCTTCAGTTCATCGATCAGCCCTGACAGAAACGGCCAGCCACCGAAAAAATAAACCACGGATGCGAGTACAGCCAGAATCCATGTATCACCCGCAAACCGCCAGTCCACACCCAGGAACTCCTGGATCATGGGGGAAAGGGCCAGAATCGGAACGGTTAATGCCAGAACCCACCAGAAACGGAATTTAAAATCCTCTACCATCATTTTGTGATGGTCGTGGTGGGAGTGGCCTTCGCGGCCATGACTCATCTCCTCATCTGACCGATTCCCGCTGTCTGTCGAATGGCCGTGGTTATGATGATTGTGTTCGCTGTGATTGTTATGTTTATGCTGATTCATGAGGCGGCCTCCGGGAATTTCTCTTTACTGTCGTATAAACCTAAGGATATTCAGATGGTTTACCGTTATTGGAGCGGCAGGATATTGTGTAATTTTTTTGGGTTAGTTAGTTTTGAATTCAATGGCAGGAATTTAATGATCCCGGATCAACTATAGGGATGAATCCCCTGCTAATTTACAGAAGAGACGACACTAAAATGTGAATAATGGGCAACCATACGAATGTTTAATGTTACCGTTCAGCTATTCAAATAGAGCGAGCAGATCATTACGGTTTAATTCCTTGAAGATACCAGATTCTGCAACCACCAGTTTTTCCGCTAGGCCGTTTTTGGCGATCCCTGGTTTGTCCGTCAAGATATTCATACTTCCAGCCACGTTGTTTTACCTCTGCTTCAGGCCAGTTATCCGGATCTGTAATACGGTTGTCCCCATGATGAATATAAACATTTAAATCGGGAACAATTTTTTGAGCTTCAGCTTGCCAATCAGATTTTTTGGGGGTTCAGTTTTTTCAACTTTATCGAATAAAAGAAGCCTTTCAGCATATTCCTGAAAATCAGGATCCGCTTCATGTGTGTCAGCAGTTTATGATTAGGATTTATATGTGAGTCGACAGAAAAAAAAGGAAAAAAATAACTAAGTAGTAATCATAGGCTTTCATGGTATATTTAAGTAAAGGATCATAAACTAAACTGATTCTGCCATATGGAACGAGATAATAAATATGCTGTTGATATTATAAAAGATCATTTTCCGAAAGGTCTAATCATCTTTATCCTGATTGTCTCTTCAGCAATTTTATATGCAGGTTACCAATTCTACCAGGCAGAAGTTGAACAGACCCGGTCACAAAAAGAGACGACACTGGCATCCATTGCTTCACTGAAAGTGAATCAAATAACAGACTGGTATCTGGATGAACTGTTTGATGCGAATGTAATCACACAAAATTCGATTCTCCGGGAGGCGGCAATAAGGTATACTCAGAACGCAACTGCTGCCGACAGCAGTTCGATTGTTATGATGATGAAACAGATAAAGGAGGAACATGATTATGCCGACATTTTTATGACCACAATGGATGGCCATATTTTGGTGGGCACTTCATCTGTTATCAGCAGCATTGATTCTATTGAACTATTGGGTATCGAAAGAGCCTCTCAGAAGGGGGGCAGTGTTTCAACCGATCTGTTCAGAACAGATTATGGCGAAGAGCGTCGAATTTTTATCACATTCATTTCGGCCATCTATGATGATAACAGGCTTCCCATTGTGGCAATGGTTTACAGATTTGATTCTGATCAATACCTCTATCCATTGATTGAAAGCTGGCCGGTTCCAAGCCACACATCATAGACCCTTTTTTTCCGGGTTGAAGGAGATTCGATTCTCTATTTAAACAAATTAAGGCATCATAAAGAGGCGGCACTTACTTACAGCTTACCGGTAACACATCCTGAATTACCGGCCGTTGCTGCTAGGTATGGGTTTCGTGGCATCCATAAGGGGATCGATTATAGAGGTGAACATGTAGTTTCATATGTCTCAAATATTGAGGGAACACCCTGGTATTTGGTTGCCAAAATTGATGAGAGTGAACTCTTTGAAGAAGTCCCCGGTATTTTTTGGAGTGTAATGGGCATGGTTCTGCTGGGTATTCTTTTTTCAAGTGCATCCATGGGATTTCTGTATAATCACCGTCAAAAATCAATTTATAAGGAGCTATATGTAAAAGAGAAGAATTTGTGGCAGCAGATGGAAAAATTTAAGGTTACGATGGACAGCCTTGGTGAAGGGGTTATTATTACCGATTTACATGCAAAGATATGGTATTTGAATAACCGTGCGGAAGAGCTGACAGGTTGGAGGTACAGAGAAGCACAAGGGCGATCTCTGCATGATATCTATTCAGTCAGAAATGAAGATACAGGACTGGAAGAAAATAATATTCTTGATAAGGTTATCAAGCAAGGGATTGTAAAAGAATTAGCCAATCATACTTTACTGGTTAAAAAAGATGGTGGAACGATACCTATTGTGGATACCGGTGCTCCTGTTTTTGACCCTGAAAGGGAATTAATCGGAATTGTGATCACTTTCAGGGATGAAACTGAGAAACGGAACCGGCAAAAACTTCTTGAAGAAAATGAGTTGCAATTTAGAAACCTTTTTGAATTTTCGGCTGACGCTGTTTTTATAGCTGATGCAGAGACGGGCATTATTCTGAATGCAAATCAAGCGGCTGAACACCTGCTGGATAAGCCCCGGGAAAAGATAATAGGACTCCACCAACTGTCTTTACACCCTGATGAGAAGGCGGATTACAATAAAGATATATTCCAAAAAGCAGTTGAGAATTTACAAAAGAGAGATGTAACGGAGGTTGTGGAGAATGAAGTGGTAAGGGCGGATGGTGCTTTGGTTCCTGTTGAAATATTGGCATCACGGGTGGTCTATAAAGGGAAAAAATGCTTGATGGGTACGTTTCGAAATATCAGTGAGCGCAAAAAGTATGAATCAGAACTGCATAAACTGTCCACGGCTATTGAACAAAGCCCAAGCAGTATTCTTATTACCAATGTTGATGGAGAAATTGATTATGTAAATCCGGCATTTACTGTGACAACCGGATACACAAAAGAATCGGTTCTCGGTAAAAATCCCAGAATTTTGAATTCAGGCCTTCAATCAAAAAATTATTATCAAAATCTATGGGAAACCATCACATCCGGGAAAAACTGGCGGGGTGAAATGTGCAATAGAAAAAAGAGTGGAGAATTGTATTGGGAACTGGCCAGCATATCACCGGTTAAAAACCAAGAGGGCGTTATTACGCATTTTATAGCTGTTAAAAAGGATATTACGGAAAGAAAGTTGGCAGAAGAGCGTCTCAGAGAGAATGAAAAATATCTGGGGTCATTGATCAAATCTGTTCCCGACACCATTATTGTATTAAATAAGAATGGTGAGATTCTGGATATTAATGCCTCTTCTTTGAATTATTTTCCGGGGACAATTCAAAATTTGAAGAAACGATTAGAATCTTTGTTATCTCAGGAGATTAACAAATTGCAGGTTGGAAATTCTGCTGAAAGCCTTAAACATAAACAAGTAGCAAAATTTCAATTTGAATTATCTAGTGAAGATGAAGAAATACAGTATCATTTCAGTGCAAGAGCGGTTTTGTTTGGGGAGGATAAAGTAATCATCACTCTTTCAGATATAACGGAGTCAATTCAGAATTATAACAGGATAAATGTATTGCTACGGGTTGAAGAGGAGCAAAGTAAAAGGCTTCAAAACTTCACTCATATCGTATCACATAATCTGCGTTCACATACAGCCAATATGGAAGGATTGTTTGAAATTTTGGCTATGGAAGAACCTGAGATACTTGAAAATCAATATATCAAATTGATGAAGGAATCGTCTGACAAACTTCAGACGACAATCTACCATCTAAATCATATACTGGATATCAATACTATTCATAGAGAGGATTGGGAAAAGATTAACCTTTACAAGGCAGTTGATAATAGTATTAAAAGTATTTCAAATTTGATTAAAAACGGAGGTTTGACGATATATAATCGAGTGCCAAAGGGAACCCGGGTACTTGTGATTCCTGCCTATTTGGAAAGTATCGTACTGAATCTAATGACCAATGCTATAAAATTCAGATCAGATAGCCGGGATTCATACTTGAAGATAACCGTCCAAAAAAAGGAAGGTTTTACAGTTGTTTCTTTTGAGGATAATGGCCTTGGTATAGACCTGCATAGACATAAAGTGAAGCTTTTTGGGTTGTATAAAACCTTTCACGGCCATAGCGATTCCAGAGGGTTGGGGTTGTTCATGACAAAAGCACAGGTTGAGGCAATGGGTGGAAAAATAGATGTGGAAAGCGAAGTAGATAAAGGAACAACCTTTAAAGTATATCTGCGCGATGAATAAGATTGAATGCGTTTGTCTGATTGAAGATGACCCAATTGTTGTTCTTCTTATGAGAAAGTTTTTGGAAAAAACTGGAAAGGCAGGTCAATTTGTATCATATCAAAATGGTAAAGAGGCCTATGATAATCTAAAAGACAAGTTTGAAAAAGGTGATCCGTTGCCGGAGTTGATATTTTTGGATATCAATATGCCGGTATGGGATGGATGGAACTTTTTAAGTGAATTCATAAAACTGCCTCTTCAGGAGAATATCATTATCTATATACTAACCAGTTCTACAAGCCCTGAAGATCTTTCTTTGACTAAAAAGTATGGGCTTCAAGATCGTTATATCTTGAAACCGATGAGTTTTGAAAAGCTGAACAAAATTTTAAATAGCATTTGAATGGGGAATCCATTATGATGCGGCATTTGTAAGCCCTCCATTTTGTTTGAAGTAATTGTTTCGAATATCCTCGCTATTGACGCACACTGCGTACCTGTAACTCATCATCCAGCTCTACCACAGCAATTCCGATACCTGTTGCCGATTCCTGCTCCGGATGTACATAACGCAGATCCCGGATAAACACCTTCCAGCCGTCATCCAGCCGGCGCACCTCATAGGCAGGGAATCGGATCCAGTTTCGCAGGCCACGAATCTCCGGGGAATTCAGTGCCGCTTCTATGATATGATCCGGTTCTTCGATGGGAATCGGTGCACCGATGAGCTCAAAACTTTCCGGGCGCATCCAGTTTATTTCAAACCGGTAGTAATGGGACTCGGAAGTTGCTATGCCGGTTCGGAGAAAAGTGCGTGCCGGAACTGGATTGGCCATCACCTGTATGATTTCGGCTCCTTTTTCGTTGAGTTGAGCCCGGGCATGCGAGGCAGTTAGCTTCGCCCCGGTGAACATTAAAGCGATATAGAACACGAGGGCTGCCAAGAGTGTTAAAGCGATGGGCTGCGTGTATTCGCTATGCCGGCCCGACCAGCGGACAATAATGATTGCGGCCAGTCCGGCCAGCCAGATCAATTTCACCGTTAAAGGAACCACTTCGGCGGTGATAATCAGTGCCGTGGCAGCCGTGCCAAGCACAATCCATCCGCTGATACCGGCCCAAGAATTTGATCTTGCCAGCACCACACCTGCACCGGCAAGCAGCCAGAACCACGGGTCTATGATAAACAGGGTATCGCCGTAAAACCAGGTATCACTGAAAGGCATAAGCAGGCGGATCCCATAGGTGTTGAGCCAGTCCAGGAAAGGGTGACTCCAGACCCCGAGAAAAGCAATTCCCAGAAGGATAAGAGGCCGCATCGGCGGACCGACGTGCGTGCGGTTCAGCCGGTTCTTTCGTTTCCGGATCAGGCGGTCAATGAAAAGCATCAGTCCGGTCAGCAGAAAAGGCCAGATCAGCAGAGCCAGAATACCATGGCTCCACCCCCTGCGCACCAGCAGGGCATAGTCGGAACTAATCAGCATCGCTGCGCCATCAATATCGGGGATATTCGCCCCGATGATCAAGGTGGCTGTTGCCAGTGCAGTCTTATGTTTGAGGCCGGCTTCGGCCATAGTAGCGCCAAAGAGTGTATGCGCAAGCGGGTCCATAAATGCAGTGTTTGACTATGCCGGATGAAAATAATACAGGAAGTGAATGAATAGCTTCTATCGTCCTGCAGATTT
>RECI01000223.1 GCA_007694095.1 Balneolaceae bacterium
GTTACATGTGAAAGTCTATTTTACACGAAAATCGTGTGGTTATGAAAAATATTACATTTACAGCGAACGAGATGTTAATTGATAAAGCCCGGGCCCGGGCACGTAAAGAAAACACATCTCTTAACAGAAGGTTCAGGGAATGGCTGGAGCAGTATGCAACAAGAGGAGACGAAAATGCTGACTTCGATGAGGTGATGAAAAAACTGAGTTATGTTAACCCCGGCAAAACATTTACGAGAGAAGAACTGAATGAGCGATAGATATTTTCTCGACACAAATATATTTATCTACTCGTTTGATAGTCAAAATCCTGTAAAACAGAAAATTGCCGGTGAACTGATCCAAAAGGGAATTGATAACCGTCATGGTTTTATCAGTTATCAGGTTGTTCAGGAATTTTTAAATGTAGCCACGAAAAAATTTAACAAACCACTTAAAAAAGCTGACTCGAAACTGTATTTATCGGCAGTTTTAATGCCGCTTTGGAAAATTTACCCGGGCAAAGAGTTATATACTTCAGCGATTACCATTTCAGGCAGGTTTAACTATTCGTTTTATGATTGCCTGATTATTGCATCGGCCCTTGAAGGTTCTGCCGGAATTCTCTATTCCGAAGATTTACAGCACGGCCAAACAATTGATTCTCTCAGAATTGTAAATCCTTTCATATAAAGTAAAAACCCAACCCCGGCTTATACCCTGTTCGGGTTTAATTATTCTAAAGTGTAGCTTCAATGTAGATCCCGGCATGCCTGAACAACGCTGACAGACCTGCCCCGGCGCTTCGGGGTCCGGTGGGTGTACCGGGGGCCGGCATCTGCGACTGTCAGGTTGTTCGCCTTTTCACTTTTCACTTTTCACTCCTACTACTCAAACAACTCTGCCAGGTTGTGCTACAGAACCGGATGAAGATGTAAAAAATGGTGACTGGAAAGACCTCATGAGGGCGAAACGAGAGTGGTGAAGTGGGGAGTTAATTAATCTGAATAATCGAATACCGGGGTTACCAGGGTTTTTTTGGGAAGTTCATCACCCCGGATTTTCTTTTGAAGATGCTCCACTGTTTCAGGGGCAAAATACTGCTCACCGGTCTCTTCATTTACCCTGGCGGGGACGTTTTCTACAATATAGAATTTACCGTCCAGTTCGAGAGTATAGGTTACTTTCCGTTCTGTTAAATTTTCATCTGCTGTACTCATGGATTTCTTCGTTTTTCAAAGTTGATCCATTTTTCAGGATCAGGTTCATATAATGTAATAATTTTCAAAATAGTACGCGATGGATAACTGCATTGAATATGGAGTGGCCTGAGATCTTTTGTAAAACCGAGTATTAAACAACTTGGCCCGTATTTGTCTATGGGATAGTCTTCAATAATTTTGGCATTATAATTTAAAGCCTCCCGGATTTCCTGTACTGAGATGTTCCTGATAATGCTCTGATCAACAGCATGTCTCGAAAATTCAAATTGTCCATGAATTATTTTGATCTGAATTTCTTGAAGTCGTGTCATAAAAAACGGTCTGTCATAAATTATCGTACTTCAGAATAATTTCTATTAGATTTGAACAAAACTTTCTAAAAGTCTAAGCTCAGTATTAAACGCTGCTCATCATACTCTCAAAGCATAAATCCCGGTATGCCTGCACAACTCTGGCAGGATCCCGACACGCATGTCGGGAACTCTGCAAGGTTGTTTTACTTTTGCCTTTTCACTTTTCACTCCTATTACTCAAACAACTCTGCCAGGTTGTTAATATCCTGCTGCCTGGCCGTCTACGCGGGATTCGGATGCACCGAAATAGATTCCCCTTTCATGATCTCGCATAATGCCCTGGTAGCGGCCAAAGAACTGCTCGCCGATTCTTACTGTGTGGCCACGGGCACGGAGGGCACGTACTGTTTCGTAATCGATGGAAGATTCGAGGTGCAAAATGCCGGTACCTGTAAGTTGTGAAGCCGCCGTATCAGTGGGTTCAGTTGATCCTGCATGCATCCAGCGAAGGGCATCGCCTGCTTCCTGGATGTTCATCCCGAAATCGATCACATTGGTGATAATACTGAGATGCCCCACGGGCTGGTAGGCACCTCCCATGTTTCCGAAACTGAACCACGGTCTGCCGTCTTTCATCGCGAAACCGGGTATAATGGTGTGAAAAGGCCGTTTGCCGGGTGCATACACATTGGGATGATCCGGGTCGAGGGAGAAGAGCTCACCCCGGTTCTGAAAACTGAAACCTGTACCGGGGACCACGAAACCGGTACCCATGCCACGAAAATTACTCTGGATCAGTGATACCATGTTGCCAAATTGGTCGGCAGTTGTGAGATAGATCGTATCGCCATCTTCCATCACATCCACTCCTGTGGCAATATCCCGCATGGCACGATCTCCGATATGGGCCCGGCGCTCTGCTGCATATTCCTTCGAGAGCAAACGTTCCATGGGTATATGATAGAAATCGGGATCGGCATAATGTTTTGCGCGGTCTTCATACGCAAGTTTTTTGGCTTCCGTCATCAAATGCAGGGTTTCTTCGCTTGCAAATCCTTTTGCTGATAAATCGTACCCTTCCAGTATGTTCAGCATCTGAAGCACAGCTGTTCCCTGGTTGTTGCCGCCGATTTGGTAGATGTCATAACCGCGGTAATTCACACTAATCGGATCAACCCATTCGGATGTGTGATAGTCAAAATCTTCGAACCTGAGATAGCCGCCGTTTTCCTGCATCCAGATATCGATGTTCAATGCAATTTCACCACGGTAAAAAGCATCCCGTCCCTCTTCGGCAAGCAGCCGGAAGGTATTGCCAAGATCGGGGTTTCTGAACACGTCCCCTTTTCCAGGTGCTTTTCCATCAGTGGTAAAGGTTTCCATGAAAGCACCGGGTTGATTTTGTAAAAAGTTCACACTTCGCTGCCAGCCGGTGGAAATGGCTTCAGTTACAGGAAATCCCTCTTCAGCGTAATATATAGGTTCGGAAAGAATGTCGGTCATGGGCATGGAGCCGAATCGTTCATGCATCTCGAACCAGCCGTCAACGGCACCGGGAACGGAAACAGATAGCAAATCATAAGGAGGTATTGAACCCGCTTCTTTTTCTTCCAGGATACCCATCAGGCGTTCATAGGATAACCCGAGAGGGGAGCGCCCGCTTGCATTCAGGGCGTAGATCTGTCCGCTCTCTTCGTGCCAGATCAGGGCAAAGAGATCGCCGCCAATTCCGTTTCCGGTTGGTTCCATAAGACCCATGGCGGCGTTTGCTGCAATGGCAGCATCAATGGCATTGCCACCCCGCCGCAATACATCAAGGCCTGCCTGAGTTGCCAGCGGGTGGCTTGTGGCAACCATCCCGCGCTGAGCAATAATTTCGGACCTGGTGGCAAACGGTTTGCCAGTCTCACGATCGATTTGAGCGAATAGCGGTTCAGCTATCAATAAAATGGAAATAAACAGAACCGGGATAGAGGAGAGAACGAATTTCATCATTTTAAAGGTTTATTTTATTGAAAAATTAATCAGGCTACATACTTACTTTATCATATTCCAGATGAAAGCAAGTGTAATTTTTTAAAAATGTGTAATTTGAAAGATTCAGAAACCAAACTGAACACAGTATAAAATAATACAACCCATTCTTATGATACAGGAATATTTAAATTCGGTTGATAAATTCGTAATCGTTGGCGATCGTGTGCTTATTAAACCGAGGGAGATGGAAACCCATACCAAAAGCGGCCTGGTGCTGCCGGCTACTGTAAAAGAGAAAGAGGAAATTCAAAGCGGGTATGTCATTAAAACCGGACCGGGTTATCCCATTCCGTCACAGGATATTGATGAACCGTGGAAAGAAAGCAAGTCGGAACCAAAATATATCGGTATGCAGGCAAAAGAGGGGGATCTTGCCATTTTTTTAAAAAGCCGTTCTTACGATATTGAGTTTGAGAATGAAAAATACCTGATTGTTCCTCATGGGGCCATTTTACTGCTCATCAGGGATGATTATCAACTTGAATAAAACCTGTACCGATGAAACGTTTACAATTCCTTCAACAGATTGGCCTGGTTACCGCCGGGAGTTTTGTGCTTCCGGGTTTGCTGTTCAGAAAATCTTCCAATTTCACTCCGCTCAGAAATAATGTGGGATTATTTTCCATGCAGGGCGGCACCATCGGCTGGTTTGTGAGTGATGATGCGTTCGTAACCATCGATTCCCAGTTTCCCGATCCTGCGGAGGCTTTTATCAATGGAATCGATGAATTTGGCGGAGGGCCGGAAAAAATCCTGATCAATACCCATCATCACGGTGATCACACAGGCGGGAACCAGGTTTTCCATAATAATGGCTACCGGATTATTGCACATGAAAATGTTCCTGTTCTTCAGCAAAGGGCTGCACAGGCTAATGACACTGAAGCAAACCAGGCTTATGCTGAAACTACTTTTCCCGACAGCCATGAATTGAGTATATCGGGCGAAACCATAACGGCCGCATATTACGGGCCGGCACATACCAATGGCGATTCTGTTATCTGGTTCAAAGAAGCCAATATCGCACACATGGGAGACTTAATATTTAACCGCCTCTATCCATTTATTGACCGGAACGGTGGCGCGCTGATTACGGGATGGATTGATCTTCTCGAAACCGTTTACTCCGAATCGGATCCTGAAACGCTTTTCATTTTCGGCCACGGCAATCCCGAATTTGGTGTAACAGGCAGCCGTGAAGACCTGCTTGTAATGCGCAACTTTTTATCACACCTGCTGGAGTACACTCAACGCGGAATAGAGGCTGGTAAAAGCAGGGATGAGATTACAGATATCAGTCAGTTCGACGAATTTCCCGGATTTATGAGCCCGAGTGCCTTCCTTTCGTTACCCAGAAATATAGATGTTGCATGGCGTGAACTCACAAATACCGACTAACCGGCCAAGCCAAAATTCGGAACAAAGAAGGTGCCTCTATTGCGGGCAATATGCTCCGCTTGTGTGGGTGCATGGTCACGGGCAGTGTGCCTCCTGCGGAATAAATGTGGATGAGTGCTGCAGGGGGGAGAGTTGTGAGTTTATAAAACCGGAAAAAAGTACATGATTTTACTCCACAAAGACAGCGTGATACCAGTTCCAGCCTGATAAACGATCGTAGCCGAAACGATGTTCGTCACTTTGAATCGTTTTAAAATCCATCCATTCTTTCACCCCTTCTTGATCATTAACTTTAGAATCCTGTGCCTGAAAAACGAGGTGCAGCTGATTTTCTGAGTTGTCGAATGCAATAACGGGGTTACGCATATCATTACCGTCAAATAAAACTTCATTAGTGCTCCAATTCATTCCATTCCATATTGAATGCATGAGTCTAAAGCTGTCATCTTCCGTCCATGTCTCACTAACGATGTGTATGTTTCCTTCAGAAGAGACTGCGATATCGTACTTGAGAACTGAGGAGTTAGGCGTCGAATGGATTTCGGGTAATTCGATTTCTGACCAGTTCAATCCATCTATCGACCGGGTATGAACCAGCCTGTCAGGCTGATTATCTCCGGTTGTATCCTGCCTCCAGAATAGGTGCAATTGGCCCGATGGATCTCTGATAAGCCTGGGATTAGCTGTAACTGTATGCTCCCAATTTTTTCGATAAATTAAGTATGGATCGTTCCATGTATTTCCCTGATCTTTGGAAATTTTTAGCAAGATACCCCGCCAGTCACTATCAAAATTGTCTTTTATCCACTCGAATCCCGGGGCGTTGAAAACGACAATGATGTTGTCTGAATTCAATTGAACAAGTGATGCTTCAGCGCCACCGCCAGTGACTATAGGGCCGGTGGTTTGCCATTCTTCTTCTTTACCATGAGCAAGGAACAGTGAAGGAATACCATCATTGGCAATTTCTACACCGGCATAATAAGTGAAATAAAGTGAAGCACTATTTTCACCGAAAACCGGTTTTGTGAGTTTTGGGGTAAAATGATTTCCTTCAAATAATTTCAGTGGTTCGCTCCACTCTCCATTATTTTTATATATGTGCCAAATTTCTGAAATGGTATCTTCGCTGAACAAATTTTCTGCGTTGTATGGCTCTTCTGAACGTTTATCCCACCACACCAAATGGATATTATCATCAAGATTTCTATCAGAAACAGCAACTTTAGAACCGTCTGCGGTAAAACTTGTTTCTCTGATAAGGACCGGCGCCTGCCAGGTACCATTTTTGAATGTAATCAGCCATACATCATGTGGCTGATAAACTCCCGGAGTATAAACCTGAAATGTCATATATAAACCCTGTTTCCCAATTGCAATATCAGCTCCATGGGGTGCCCTTTCTCCAATTTCAATCGGGATTTGAAATGGTGCAGACCAGCCGGTATTGTTTGAAGATTTGTTTTCCGGGATACGTTTGCCATGTACATATTGCTGTGCACATATGGGCGTATCCCAGGCTGTGTTGAACACAAAAAGTAACGTGATAAGATATCGGGTGGAAATAATCATTATTTACAGTTCATTTTTATGTTCGGGTTGCTGGCACTGTTTTGCAAATAATCCAACAATAACAGATTCTATCATAACGGGTATATTTAAGTAATAATCGATACCCGCTTACAGTGTGGCTCCGCGCGTCATTCATCTCCATTCAAATCAGATGCAAATCTGCTATCTTATTTCATCAAAGAACCTATCCAAAGGTTAATTAATTTTGCTTAACCAGACACATTAAAAAATCGTTATGAATTTTTCGGGCCTGATCATTACAATTATTTTCACAATTCTTACTGCTACATCACTTTTCGCCCAGGATCGCGAGCGTATTCGCGACCTCGGAATTTACCCCGGGATTTTACCGGCCGGAGGCTGGAATACCATCACCGATGTGAAAGGGGTAAAAGTGGGACATAAAACACTGATTGAGGGTAATGACATACGAACCGGTGTTACGGTGATTCTGCCCCATTCAGGCAATTTGTTCCGGGAACGTGTACCGGCAGCTATATATGTGGGAAACGGGTTCGGCAAGGCACTCGGATTTACGCAAGTTCAGGAACTTGGCGAACTCGAAACCCCGGTAGCACTTACCAACACACTAAGTATTTTTAATGTGGCCCACGGATTAGCCGATTATGTATTGAACCAGCCTGGAAATGAAAATGTACGATCGGTAAACCCTGTGGTGGGAGAAACAAATGATGGCTGGCTGAATGACATACGGGCACGCGTGGTAAAAAGCCAGGATGTGTATGATGCGATTGAAGCGGCCGTAAGCGGGCCGGTTACCGAAGGCAATGCAGGCGCCGGAACAGGGACAACGGCCTTTGGCTTCAAAGCCGGAATTGGAACCTCATCCCGTGTGATTCCGGGCGAACAGGGCGGATATACTGTAGGAGTTCTGGTACAGTCGAATTTTGGAGGAATTTTAACCATTAACGGCGCCCCGGTCGGAAAGGAACTCGGGAATCATTACCTGGCTTCTTCATTTAGTCAGTCCAATTCCAATGTTGAATCTGCAGCAGATACCCGTGAATTTGACGCTGACGGTTCCATCATGATTGTTGTGGCAACAGATGCACCTGTTACATCAAGAAATCTTGAACGCCTGGCCAAACGTGCATTTCTTGGTATCGCAAGAGCAGGCGGGTTCGCATCCAACGGCAGCGGTGACTATGTGATCGCTTTTTCTACTCACCCCGATGTGCGCATTCGCACGGATGAAGATGGGCTGACGCAAACCAAAACCGAACTCAAAAATGAAGCGATGACACCTCTTTTTCTGGCAGCAGT
>RECI01000204.1 GCA_007694095.1 Balneolaceae bacterium
TTTGCCATTCGTGAAGGCGGACGTACCGTAGGCGCCGGTGTGGTAAGTAAAATTACTGATTAATAGTCGTAATATCATTTTTTGCAAGGCAGTACGTTTCATGTGTTGCCTTGCATGTATTTACGGGTGTAGCTCAGTTGGTAGAGCACTGGTCTCCAAAACCAGGTGTCGGGAGTTCGAGTCTCTCCACCCGTGCAATCCTGTTAAAAAGAATACTTATGAAAAAGATTAAAAAATTTATTGAAGATGTTCGGAAAGAGATGGCTAAAGTATCTTGGCCCACTCAGCAAGAGCTCATTGATAATACTATAATAGTAGTTGTTTTTACCATTATTGTTTCCACATTCATATTCGGAGTAGATCAGGTGTATAGTACTATTCTGGAGGCTATTTACAGATGATGAGTACTGAAAAAGAAAATGGAAATAACGGTTATAACTGGTATGTTGTCCGTTGTTTTTCAAGCCACGAGAAAAAGGTCAAAGAATTTTTAGAAAGAGAAATTGCAGACCTTGATCTCGGCCACAAGATTAAAGAGATTTTGATTCCTACCGAAACGATCGTAGAGATCAGGTCAGGAAAAAAAAGAACCAAAGAAAAGAACTTCTTTCCCGGGTATATACTTCTCCAAACCCGGTATGACGAAGAAGTAAATAACCTGGTGCAATCTGCACCTTCCAGCTTGGGCTTCTTAAAGGCTGGAAGAAATGATGTTGTACCGGCACCACTAAAACAATCGGAAGTTGACCGTATACTTGGGCGTGTTTATGACAACCAGGAAATGGCTGAAAAAGGCGGAGTTGTTGCTATCCCGTTCAGGGAGGGCGACCTCGTCAAAGTTATTGATGGTCCCTTCAAAGAATTCGATGGTACTGTACAGGAAGTACTGCCCGATAAACTTAAACTTCGGGTGCTTGTAAGTATTTTCGGCCGAAAAACCCCGGTTGAGGTTGACCTGGACCAGGTTGAATCAACTACATAAGAACTTAAACGTGAGCTATTACGCAGCAAACAAAAGCATGAATCGCTAATGGATTCTATATGGCAAAAAAAATAGAACGTGTAATTAAACTTCAGATTGTAGGGGGGCAGGCAAACCCTGCACCACCTGTCGGGCCGGCTTTAGGCCAGGCAGGAATCAACATTATGGAGTTTTGTAAAGCATTTAATGCACGCACCCAAGATAAGATTGGTACAATAATTCCGGTAGAGATTAACGTGTTCGCCGACAAGTCTTTTAATTTTAAAACAAAGACTCCGCCGGCAGCCGTACTTCTCAAACAGGCTGCAAAAATCAAATCTGGGTCGGGAGAACCTAACCGCGCTAAAGTGGGCAGGGTAACCTGGACTCAGTGTAAAGACATTGCAGAACAAAAAATGGAAGATCTCAACGCATATGATGTTGAGAATGCCGCCGAAATGATTGCTGGTACCGCTCGAAGCATGGGTTTGCGTGTAATCCGAGATAAATAAGAGGATTAAGAAATGGCAAAAAAAGGTAAGAAATATCAGATGGTTGCCGAATTGATAGATCGTGAAATGGAATACACCATCGAAGAAGCATGTGACCTTGTTAAAAAAACAAGTACTGCCTCTTTTGATGAATCTGTAGATCTTGATCTTCGATTGGGTGTTGACCCTCGTCACGCCGACCAGATGGTTCGTGGCACTGTTTCGCTCCCTCACGGTACAGGTAGATCCGTTCGAATACTTGCTTTGGTAAATGAAGCAAAGCAGGAAGAAGCGAAAGAGGCCGGAGCCGATCATGTTGGCCTGGATGAATACATTACAAAAATTGAAGAAGGCTGGGCTGATGTGGATATCATAATCGCCACGCCGGATGTAATGGGTAAAATTGGCCGTTTAGGAAGGCAATTAGGTCCCCGCGGCCTTATGCCTAACCCCAAAAGCGGTACAGTTACAATGGATGTCGGATCTGCCGTGAAGGAATTCAAGACGGGCAAGATTGATTTCAGGGTTGATAAAACCGGGATTTTGCACACCTCGGTCGGAAAAGTAAGTTTTGATGCTAATGCACTGCGGGAAAATCTTATTTCATTCCTGCAAAACATTATCAGGCTTAGGCCTTCAACAGCTAAGGGCACTTATATTAAAAGTGCTTACCTGAGTACGACCATGGGTCCAAGCATTCCGATAAGTCGATCATCTATCACTTCAATTTAGAAATTAACAGGTTAAAACAATGCCGACATTATTAGAAAAAAAGGCAATTGTAGACGAAATTACCGAACAGCTTAATAACTCTAATGCGATTTACATCACGAATTTTTCGAAGATGTCGGTAGCAGATATGGGCGACTTAAGAGGAAGATTCAGAAAAGGTAATGTGCACTTTAAAGTGTATAAAAATACACTCATTAAACGTGCTATGGATACAATTGGCGGATACGAGGCACTCTATCCGCATCTGGAAGACCAAAACGGTTTTGCTTTTGTGAATGAAGAGCTTTCTGCTCCTGCCAAAGTGCTGAAGGGTTATATTAAGGAAAAAAACAAGCCAAAATTCAAGGCTGCCTTAATAGACGGAGACTTCTACAGTGAAGACCAGTTAGACACACTTGCCTCTATGAAAACGAAAGAAGAGGTGATTGGTGACATTATTGGACTGCTGTTATCCCCGATCGCCAATGTTATTGGCGGGCTTCAGGCACAAGGAAGTAATATCGCAGGAGCGATACAAACCATCGCTGAAAAAGGCGAAAATTAACAATTTCTCAAACTTTTTAAATTAAACCGACGAACGGAGAACAAAACATGGCTGACGTTAAAGAACTCGCTGAACAACTTGTAAACTTAACAATTAAAGAAGCAAACGAACTTGCAAAGGTTCTTGAAGAAGAATACAACATCAAACCTGCAGCAGCTGCTGTAGCTATTGCCGGCCCTGCTGCTGGCGGTGAAGCAGAAGCAGTTGAGGAGAAAGATACGTTTGATGTGGTTCTGAAATCTGCCGGTGCCAAGAAAATTGCAGTTATTAAAGAAGTACGTGCAATTACAGGTCTTGGCCTCAAAGAGGCTAAGGAACTTGTAGATGGTGCACCAAACACTGTGAAAGAAGGTGCATCAAAAGCTGAAGCAGAAGAACTCAAAGCTAAGCTTGAGGAAGCCGGCGCTGAAATTGAGCTTAAATAAGCCCATTTTCCAGACCAAATTTTGCCTTAGCCGGCACCCAAATGGGTGCCGGCTTTTGGCATCTTATTAAACTGTGAGAGATTAATTTCTTTACATCATTAAAGAGAACTCACAATTTCTTTTAACCTAAAGGAGAATTTCCTTTTGAGTACTACTATGGAGAAAATCCCGTTTACCGACCGCCTATCATTCGGCAGAATTAAAAATGTAATAGATTACCCTGACTTTTTAGACATCCAGCTCGAGTCATTCAATAATTTTGCTCAGCTTGATGTAGCCCCGACAGACCGTTTCAATCAGGGCTTGCAGAGAATTTTCAATGAAAATTTCCCCATTCAGGACTCACGGGAAACGCACATTCTTGAATTCCTGTATTATGCAGTTGATACACCGAAATATAACATTCGTGAATGTCAGGAACGTGGCCTCACCTACGCGATTCCGTTAAAAGCAAGGCTCAGGCTATCCACAGTCGACAGCAGTGATGAAGCGGCTGAAACTATTGAACAGGAAGTATTCCTTGGTGATTTACCCTGGATGACAGAAAGGGGAACCTTTATCATCAATGGTGCGGAGAGGGTTATTGTTAGCCAGCTGCACCGGTCGCCGGGTGTTTTCTTCGGGCAGTCTGTCCATCCAAATGGCACACAGCTCTATTCTGCACGTGTTATTCCATTCAAGGGCTCTTGGATTGAGTTTACGAACGATATACGTGATGTTCTATGGGCATATATCGACCGGAAAAAGAAAATACCGGCAACCACACTTCTGCGGGCGCTTGGTTTTTCTACCGATATGGACATACTCACACTGTTTGACCTCTCGGAAGAAGTCTCATTTGGTGGAAAAAAGACCTTCAACGATAAACTGGTTGGTAAGCGACTTGCAACCGACATAAGTGTTGATGTTCTCGAAGAGGTTGTTGATGACGAAACTGGTGAAGTAAAACAGGCAAAGAACAAAAAAGTTCTTTTGGAAAGAGACCATGAATTAACAGAAGATGATTACGGGCTTCTGAAAGAGTCAGAGATTAAAAAAGTACTTGTTCAAAAAATCGGTACTGAAGAGTCGGAGCGTTCAATAATTATGAATACTCTCCGAAAAGATCCCTCTAGAGACGATGTTTCGGCACTTGGAGAAATTTATCAGCAAATTCGAACCGGTGAAATGCCCGACCCTGAAACGGCACGCCAGGTTCTTGAGCGATTGTTCTTCAGTGACAAAAAGTATGACCTTGGAGAAGTTGGCCGATACAGACTCAATAAACGCCTTAAGCTGGATATTGATGCTCACATTCAATATCTCACCAAGGAGGATGTTGTAGCGATTATTAAAGAAGTTATTCGGCTTAAGGAACTTAAATCACAAGTTGACGACATTGACCACCTCAGTAACAGAAGGGTTCGTACCGTTGGCGAACAGCTTGGCCAGCAATTTGCAATAGGCCTGGCACGTATGGCGCGCACGATCCGTGAAAGAATGAACTCGCGTGATGCCGAGCAGCTTACACCCCAGGATCTGGTAAATGCAAGAACCATTTCAAGTGTAATCAACAGCTTTTTTGGTACTAACCAGCTTTCTCAGTTCATGGATCAGACAAATCCTGTAGCTGAACTCACACACAAAAGAAGGATGTCGGCTTTAGGCCCCGGAGGCCTCACACGTGAGCGTGCCGGGTTTGAAGTAAGGGATGTTCATTATACTCACTACGGCCGCCTTTGTCCGATCGAAACTCCTGAAGGTCCAAATATCGGTTTGATTACCTCACTTTGTATCCATGCGAAGGTGAACGATTTTGGTTTTATCGAAACACCTTACAGAAAAGTGAAGGAAGGCCTGGTAACCAATCAGGTTGAGTATCTTGCTGCCGAGCAGGAAGATGAAACGATTATTGCCCAGGCAAATGCTCCGTTAACCAAGGACAACAAATTTTTAAACGATGCAATTTTCTCCCGTTTCAGGGATAGCAACGTTGGCCTTGCAAGGCCGGAACAGATCGAGTATATGGATATTTCTGCAAACCAGATTACATCCCTTGCTGCAGCACTGATTCCGTTCATTGAACATGATGATGCTAACCGTGCATTGATGGGTTCCAACATGCAGCGCCAGGCAGTGCCTCTGTTACGCCCTGAATCACCGATCGTAGGAACAGGCCTTGAACAAAGAGCCGCAAAAGATTCAAGAGCTATCATCACTGCTGACGGAGATGGTGAGGTTGTATATGTAAGCGGAAATGAGATTTGTGTGAAATATAACCGAAGTGAACTTGAGCAGAACTGCTACTTTGATGGAGGTGTAAAAATCTACCACTTGCAAAAATTTGAAAGAAGTAACCAGGATACAACCATCAACCAGCGTCCTATTGTAAGTGTAGGTGATAAAGTGGAAAAAGGCCAGGCAATAGCCGATGGTTGCTCTACCGATAAGGGTGAGCTTGCACTTGGCAGGAACCTTCTGGTGGCATTTATGCCGTGGAGAGGTTACAATTTTGAAGATGCGATTGTGATCAGCGAACGCATTGTTCAGGATGATGTCTATACATCGATCCACATCACCGAATTCGAGCAGCAGGTTCGCGACACCAAGCGTGGTGAAGAAGAACTGACCCGTGAAATTCCCAATGTGAGCGAAGAAGCCACAAGGAATCTGAATGAAAAGGGAATTATCCGGGTTGGCGCCAAAGTAAACCATGGCGATATCCTTGTTGGAAAAATTACACCTAAAGGTGAAACCGATCCAACACCGGAAGAGAAATTGCTGCGTGCCATTTTTGGCGATAAGGCGGGCGATGTGAAAGATGCTTCACTGAAAACCCCTCCGGGAGTGTCTGGAGTGGTGATCAACACCAAACTTTTCAGCCGTAAGCGTGATGAACAAATATCGCGTAAGGAAGAGAAGAAAATGGTAGAGCAGGAAAATGAGCGCTATACCCGGAAACTGGTTGAACTCAACTCAAAATGGGCAGACAAAATGTACAGTCTGCTCAGGGATAAAACCTCACCCGGTGTGTTCAACTACAATGGTGTGGAGCTTATTCCCAAGGGCGAAAAGTATAAAAAATCTGTTTTCGAAGAACTCGATCCGGTAAATATCAATGAAAATATTGACTGGGCAACCGACGAAGTTCTTGTACAGCATGTAAGATTGTTATTCAAGAATTATCGTGATCTTCGAAGAGACATCGAAACGGATGCCAAACGTCGCAAGTATCAAATACAGGTGGGAGACGAACTGCCCCCGGGAATTATTCAAAAGGCGAAAGTTTATGTAGCCAAAAAGCGAAAAATGCAGGTGGGCGATAAGATGGCAGGCCGTCATGGTAACAAAGGCGTTATCGCAAAAGTGGTTCCCGTTGAAGACATGCCTTATATGAAAGACGGAACCCCGGTTGACATTGTTCTGAACCCGCTGGGTGTACCCTCAAGGATGAACCTTGGCCAGATTTACGAAACCATTCTCGGATGGGCCGGCAAGAAACTGGGTGTAAAATATGCATCACCTATTTTTGATGGAGCGTCTTATGAGCAGGTCCAGGAAGAATTGAAAAAAGCCGGGTTGCCAATAGATGGCAGGGTATATCTTTATGATGGGCGTACCGGAGAAAGACTCGACCAGCAGACAACCATTGGTTACATGTACATGTTGAAGCTGAATCACCTTGTTGAAGACAAGATGCATGCACGGTCTATTGGTCCATATTCGCTCATTACGCAGCAGCCGCTTGGAGGTAAAGCTCAGTTCGGCGGTCAGCGACTTGGTGAAATGGAGGTTTGGGCACTATACGCTTACGGTGCAGCCAATATCCTCAAAGAAATGCTCACTGTTAAAAGTGATGATGTAAAAGGACGTTCCAAAGTATATGAAGCCATCGTAAAAGGTGAGAACCTGCCAGAAGGTGATATACCGGAATCGTTCAAAGTACTATTACGTGAATTAATGGGTCTCGGTCTCGAAATCCATATTGACTAACGTTTGTTCTGTTAAATTAATCAAAAAACGGAGGTCTTCCTTTGCCGTCAACAAACACATTAACTGTTACAAAAGACTTTTCAAACATCGGGATATCACTGGCGTCAGCCGAAACGATTTTATCCCGGTCGCACGGAGAAGTTCTTACACCAGAAACTATAAATTACAGAACATTCAAACCGGAGATGGATGGTCTTTTTTGTGAAAAGATCTTCGGCCCGGTTAAGGATTATGAATGCCACTGTGGAAAATATAAGCGCATCCGCTACAAGGGAATCATCTGCGACAGATGCGGTGTTGAAGTTACCAGGAAAGCTGTTCGACGAGAACGGATGGGACATATTACACTTACGGTGCCCATTGTTCACATCTGGTATTTCAAATCCCTTCCGAGTAAAATTGCTTATTTGCTGGGATACTCATCTAAAAACCTTGAGCGAATTGTTTATTACGAAACGTTTGTGGTCATTAACCCCGGCCTGGCCCGCGATCTTGGCTATAAGCGGGGCGACCTGATTTCTGAAGAAGAAAAATTTGACATCCTCGATCAACTCCCTGAAGATCATTACGATCTGGATGATGACGATGAAGACAAATTTGTGGTAATGGATGGTGCCGAAGCGATCCAGGCACTGCTTACGAACATGGATCTCGATGGCCTCGCTTATACATTGAGAGATGAGGTGAAAAATGAGACCTCACAGATGCGTAAGAAGAAAAAGCTGAAGAGGCTCCAGGTAATTGAATCGTTCAGGGCAGCTAATAAGCACACCGAAAATCACCCGGACTGGATGGTACAGGGTGTAATTCCGGTTATTCCACCGGAACTTCGCCCGCTTGTACCACTTGAAGGCGGTCGTTTTGCGACCTCTGACCTTAATGATCTCTATCGACGGGTAATTATCCGAAATAACCGTCTCAAAAGGCTCATCGACATTAAAGCACCGGATGTGATTCTCAGAAACGAGAAACGGATGCTTCAGGAAGCAGTTGATTCACTTTACGACAACTCCAGAAAATCGAATGCGGTTCGCAACAACAACCGTCCGCTTAAATCACTCAGCGATATGCTGAAAGGAAAGAGCGGCCGATTCAGGCAAAACCTGCTTGGAAAGCGTGTTGATTATTCAGGACGTTCAGTAATCGTCGTAGGTCCTGAGCTGAAAATGCATGAGTGTGGACTTCCGAAAGAAATGGCAATCGAGCTTTACAAACCGTTTGTAATCCGCCGTTTGATTGAACGCGGGTATGTTAAAACGGTTAAAAGCGCAAAGAAAGTTGTTGACCGACGAGACCAGGTAGTTTGGGAGGTACTCGAAAATGTAATTGATGGCCATCCTGTATTGCTGAACCGTGCCCCTACACTTCACAGGCTCGGTATCCAGGCTTACCAACCTGTACTCATTGAAGAGAAGGCAATTCGTCTCCATCCGCTATCATGTACAGCGTTTAATGCCGACTTTGACGGTGACCAGATGGCCGTTCACTTGCCGCTGAGTCATGATGCTGTTCTTGAAGCATCAATTCTGATGCTTGGTTCACATAATATTCTTAGCCCGGCGAGCGGTGGCCCAATCGCAGTTCCTTCCCAGGATATGGTTCTTGGTATTTATTACCTCACCAAAATGGGCAATAACAAGAAAGGGGAAGGAAAAACCTTTGCCGATATGGATGAAGTGGTAGTGGCTTACGACCAGGGAATCATTGATGTACATGCCAAGATTAATGTTCGTATTCCTGTTACAAATGATAATGGAGAAATCAATCACGAAATTATCAAAACCACTACCGGACGTGTTCTTTTCAACCTCATTGTACCCGAAGGAATTGAATTTGTAAATAAAACACTTGGCAAGAAAGAATTGCGGGTGCTGATCGGTGAAATTTTCAATACTGCCGGCACTACAAAAACCGCCGAATTCCTTGATAAAATGAAATCAACGGGATTTGAGCGTGCCACAACCGGCGGGCTTTCTTTCAGCCTTGAGGATATCATCATTCCCGACTCAAAACAGGTACTGATCGATAAGGCGCAGGCCGAAGTGTCAGAAATCCAGGATCGTTATGAAATGGGATTCATCACAGATAATGAGCGGTACAACCAGGTGATTGACAAATGGACAAGCACTACGAACCGGGTTTCCGAAACATTGTTCAATAGCCTTGCTAACGATAAAGACGGGTTCAACTCCATCTTTATGATGGCAGATTCCGGCGCGAGGGGCTCTAAGGAGCAGATTCGTCAGCTTGGTGGTATGCGGGGCTTGATGGCTAAGCCGCAGAAAAGCTCAATGCAGCAGGGTAATGAAGTTATTGAAAATCCGATACTCTCGAGCTTCCGTGAAGGCCTCACTGTACTTGAATACTTTATCTCAACGCACGGTGCTAGGAAAGGCCTTGCTGATACGGCACTCAAAACTGCGGATGCAGGTTACCTCACCCGCCGCCTTGTGGATGTATCGCAGGATATTATCATAAATGAGAATGACTGTGGTACGCTTCGTGGCATCAGGATGCAGGCTCTGAAAGACAATGAAGATATCATTGAAAGCCTTGAAAACCGTATCATTGGCCGTGTTTCAATGCACGATATCAATGACCCTATTACGGATGAACACATTTGTGATGCCAACCAGCTCATTGATGAGAAAATTGCGAAGAAAATCGCTGAAACTTCCATCGAAGAAGTTGAAATTCGTTCAGTGCTCACCTGTGAAACGGAGCGCGGAGTATGCGCGAAGTGTTATGGTCGCGATATGGCAAGAAACTCCATCGTTGAGGTGGGTGAAGCCGTAGGTGTTATCGCGGCTCAATCCATCGGTGAGCCGGGTACACAGCTTACACTCAGAACATTCCACGTAGGTGGAACGGCCTCCAGACTTGAATCTGATTCGCAGCACAAAGCCAAATTTGACGGCAAGATTGAATTTGAAAATGTTCGTGTTGTTGAGTTCGATGACGGTGAAGAAATTCATAATGTAGTGTTGAGCCGTGCCGGTGAAATGAAGATTGTTGGAGAAGACGGAAAAGTTCTGAATTCTTACAATGTTCCTTACGGTGCTGAAATGCTTGTGGAAGAAGGCGATAAAGTTCCGAAAGGAATGCCGCTCTGTAAGTGGGATGCATACAACGCTCTCATTTTCAGTGAAATTGATGGTGTGATTGAATACAAAGACATCATTGAGGAAATCACATACACAGCTGATACTGACGCCCAAACAGGTCACCGTGAAAAAGTGATCATCGATTCGAGGGATCGTTCACTTGTTCCAACACTGGTTATTAAAGGTACTGACGACAGGATAAGGGAAATTACTCTTCCTGTTGAGACACATATCGTTGTTGAGAACGGTGAATCTGTACAGGCCGGACAGGCGCTGGCCAAGATTCCGAGGGCAGCTTCCAAGTCGAAAGACATTACAGCAGGTTTGCCGCGTGTTACAGAGCTGTTCGAGGCAAGATCGCCAAGCGATCCTGCTACTGTTACCGAAATTGACGGTATCGTAAAAATGGGCGGTAGAAAGCGAGGATCTCAGGAAGTAATTGTGGAAAGCAAAGACGGTACTGATGAGAAACGCTATCTTATATCGCTTTCCAAGCACATTCTTGTGCAGGAGAACGATTTTGTGAGAGCTGGCCAGGCACTTTCCGATGGTACTATTTCGGCACAGGAAATCCTTAACATCCTCGGCCCATTCGCGGTACAGTCTTACATGGTGAATGAGATCCAGGAGGTATATCGACTCCAGGGTGTGAAAATCAACGATAAACACATTGAGGTGATTGTTCGCACAATGATGCAGAAGGTTGAAGTAACCGACCCGGGAGATACAATGTTCCTCGAAGGTGATAAAGTTGACCGTTTTGAGCTCAACAATGTTAATGATGAGCTGATTGGCAAGTTTGTGGTAACTAACCCGGGCGGAAGCGAGCTTAAGAGGGGTAAAATTCTCGACAGGCGACAGGTACGGGAATACAACAATGAATTGATCAAGGAAGGCAAGGACGAGCTTCAGACACGTGAGGCTGAACCTGCCATATCCAAACCGATTCTGTTGGGAATTACCCGTGCGTCACTTTCAACCGAAAGCTGGTTGTCGGCCGCATCGTTCCAGGAAACTACCAAGGTGCTTACACAGGCTTCTATCGAAGCGAAGAAAGACCTGTTACGGGGTCTCAAGGAGAATGTAATTGTAGGTCACAAAGTGCCTGCAGGTACTGGCCTCAGCAGATACGACGAACTCATTGTTGGCTCCAAAGCCGATTATGATGAGCAGGATGAGGATATCCTTAAAGTATTCGAAACGCTCGGTGCTGACAGACCCGACGAAAGCGAAAATGAATAAATTCAGAAAAGCCCTGGTGTAAACCAGGGCTTTTTTTTGACCATCTTATTGCAGCTTCAGGAAAAGAATCACTGCACGTATAAATAAATCCGGTGCCGTGTTCATCGCTTTATGCTACTGATCCGGCATAACCACAATCCGGCTTGATATTACTATTATGCCGGAAAATATTGCCCGGCTTGCAGTGTTGTTGCCACGAAGACACGAAGCCCCAAAGATGCACGAAGTTTTTTTGTCAGATTCTCAATGGTGTTGCCTGCTCTATTATATTGAAACTTCGTAGAGCAAGCTCAACTACGTTAAAAACTTCGCAGAGCAGACTTTTTGGGGCAAAAATTAGGGGCTGCTGTTGAGATTATACTAAATTTGATGGGTTTATTTAAAAATCTAAATTATTATTAATATGAACTTTACAAACTAAGCGTACGTTGGGGCTAATACGCTGCTCTTGATTTTGCATGATTACCAATCCTTTCTTAACACACCACGATTGTAGTTTTTGTAAATCGAACAGTTGAATGTTACCGCTCAGTTTTACACTTCCGTCCATAACCACCACGATAGTCCCGCGGGGATTCTTTTTGAAGAGGTCCTACGGACACTTCAATTTGGCTGGGCTGGAATGATTCGTCATCCGTATTAATGATATCTGCGAATCAATATATTGCTATGAAAAAGATCCCGGTAGAAACTATCACTATTTCGACTTTGATTTCTCGATATTCTGAAGAAGCGCTTCAGCTTCTTTAATTAAATCATCGGCTCGTTTTTTGGCGTCGGTAACCACATCATCGCCTTTTTGTTTGGCATCGGATGCGATCTTTTCTTTTTCTGCTTTCAATTTTTTTATGAGATTATTAATCTCATCGCCATACGAACTCATGCGGTAAGTAATGCGGCCCCTTGTGTTGGAACCGGAATCGGGCGCATATAGAAGCGCCACAGCTGACCCTGCAATTGCACCGGCAAAAAATCCTAACGTAAATCCTAGTCCTGATTTGCTCATTTTTTTATTGATATGATTAAAAATTCAGTATACACAAAATAGTAAATCATTTTTGATGAATAAACCGATTATTCTCTTTCTTGATTCGGTACTTTCATTATATTCCTGATAACGAATATTCATAAACCAGTTATATACAATGAAATTTTTTATTGACACTGCCGACCTTAACGAAATCCGAGAAGCAAACGACCTTGGTGTACTTGATGGTGTAACGACAAATCCGAGTCTTTGTTACAAAGTGGGTGTAAAAGACTTTGAAGCACACATTGCCAAAATTTGTGAAATCGTAGAGGGTGATGTATCTGCAGAAGTGATCTCAACCAGCTATGCGGATATCGTTGCCGAAGGCCGCAAAATTGCGTCTATAGCCAACAATGTGGTTGTTAAGGTTCCACTTATTAAAGATGGCATCAAGGCGATCAAAACATTTAGTGATGAAGGGATCAAGACCAATTGCACACTCTGTTTTTCTGCTACTCAGGCTTTGATTGCGGCAAAAGCGGGGGCAACATATATTTCACCTTTTATTGGCAGGGTTGATGATATTTCTAGCGACGGAATGTCAATTATCGCGGATATCGTTCAGATATATGATAATTACGGGCTGGAAACGGAAATACTTGCTGCAAGTATCCGCCATCCGATGCACGTACTCGAAGCAGCCCGGCTCGGTGCTGATGTAGCTACAATGCCGCTAAGTGTGATCGAACAACTTCTTAAACATCCGCTTACCGATTTGGGACTGGAAAGGTTTCTGGCCGACTGGGACAAGCTTCAGGAGAAGATCAATAAATAAGACTAAACAATCTGACAACATCCCGCCGGATTGGCGGATTCTGTCAACGTTGAAGCCCGAAAGCCCGTCGTTCGAGAACCTCGTAAACCGTTTATGGGAATCGAATAGACGGGGTTGTGAATCGTTCATTCAAACTTTAGTCGTGCCCGATTTTTTAGGCCGGGAGACAGTTATCAGGGACGAAATTTTCGAAAGTTAAGATTTGGTACAGCTTTATAATGTTTTTCATTGGCTGAACAAAGTTCCAGGTTGTGTTCAACTGCTGTTGCTGCAATCAAGGCATCAGCCAGGCGCAGGGAATGGCTGAGGAAGTATGAGTCGATATAGAACTGGGCTTTAGAAGAAATACGCTCATCAAGATGCAAGACAGTAACCTGCCAGGAACGAATCGCTTTTTGAAGCTCAGTCCACTCCTCTTTATTGCGAAGGCCCTGTACAAGCTCGATATAGGTAACCGCCGATATAGAAAAGCCCTGCTGCCCATAAACTAACTTCCAGGCCTTTTTATTTCCCTTCATGTACCAGATCAGTACGTCCGTATCAATCAGCATGGCGGGGACTTCTTAACGAATCCATATATCTGTTCACGTCTTTTACCTCTTTTCGGTCGCTCCAGATGCCAAAGAGGCTGTGAGAGCCCTTTTTTATCTTTTTTATGGGTGTCAGATATGCTTTGGGTACACCCCTTCGGGTGATGGTTACCGTTTCGCCTCGCTCTACAGCATCAAGCAACTCTTTGGCATGGAATCGAAGGTCTTTTGCAGTGGCTTTCATGGTCTGCTATTTGGGATATATATTATGGAATATAAACTTAGGTATTTTTAAATCCAAAGGTAAATTTTATGGATTCTTAAGAAATATCTGTTCAATTGAAATTAGCTCCACCAGGATACTGCAACAAATCGGTCTCGCCCTGCTCCGGTGTCTGTCCGGTACGCACTTGTCGGGGTTCATAAAATGAATTTATTCCGATGGGAGCTTATAATCGCAATGTTATTATTCCGGATGGACATCAATTGTACAGTCCTGGATCACATCGTTTATCCTGCCAATGAATTCCGAACTTCTTTGAGGATATCCCTGATTTCAACAATGCTTTCCCATTCCCTGCCTCTTTCGCCATGTTCGATACCAATGTAACCGTGATAACCATGCGAGAGTACAATCTTCATCATACGTTCGTAATCGAGATCATGTCTGTTTCCATAGTCATCCCAAACAACAGGCTTGAGGCTGACACCTTTAGCCCGCGGCATCAGCAAGTCTGTTCCTTTATACGAATCAAAAGAGACGGTTCTGTAATCATCACGATAAATGCGGAAATTGCCAAAGTCAGGCAATGTTCCCGCGCTCGGATGATGTGTTATTTCAATAACATCAGCAAGCCAGTATGGATCGCTGGAGTAACCCCCGTGATTTTCAATGAGTACGTTGATATCGAAACCAGCTGCGAAATCACAGAGTTGTCTCATACCATCGGATACAAGTTTTTTTGCTTCATCTGCAATCTCTGGATCTTCACTCCATGGAATGTCTGTATAGGCGTTTACCCTGATTGAATGGCATCCGAGAAAACGGGCGGCTTCCACCCATTTTTTATGGTTTTCAACAGTTTGCATCCGTTCTGTAAAATCAGACGCTCCCAACTGACCTTCACGGTCACACATTATCAGAACGGACCTAACACCTTCACTATCACACCGGTTTTTCAATTCGCGTAAATAATTCATGTCTTCTGCTTTATCCATGAAAAACTGGTTTACATATTCCACCGCATTGATTCCATGTTTTTTGGTTAAGACAGGGAAATCGAGGTTATCCATTTCACCGGAAAATAACAGGGAATTCACCGACCACTGAGCAAGTGAAATTTCGAAAAGTTCTTCACTGCGTTTCATTTGCGAAGTAAACCCGGACAGTCCAAGGCTGAGAGCGGCGGATGTGAATGCTGATTTTTTTAAAAATTCACGTCTTTTCATATAATATCCATTGTTTATTTATTGTGATCATATTTCCCATCCGGCGCGATACTTACGGGCAAGAAGTTTATTTGCATTTTCGTCGTTGGTGATTTTGCAGCTTTCTGCTTCAAAATTGATACTTTTTCCGGCCTGCAAAGCCACTGCTCCAAGATTAATTGTATCAGTAATGGTTTTAGCCCTGATAAAACTGCCCTGTGATTGCCTTCCGGCCAGGATATCATCTACCCAGGTGTCCCTGGGGCGTTCTACTTCGCTTGAGTTGATCCGTTCAAAGCCGGGGCGTTCAGACATTCTTCTTTCCGGAAGCAAGACCGGATTTTCCCCTCTGAATCCACCTAAAATTTTACCTTTGGTTCCAACTATCATCAGCCCTTCTTCCGGGATATCTTTACCTTCGGATTCCAGCTCTTCGGGAGCAAATGGTTTCATACCGCCATCATACCAGAAAAGGTCAAAACCCGGAAGGGCTGGCTGTTCCGGGAACTTCCATTTAATGATACAGCTTGCCGGGAATGCTACATCATTCACCACCCATTGATATACCTGGTTTATGGCTTCTCTTGTTGTTGTTCCAAAAGCACGTACACTTTCAGGAGGCCTGGTTATTACAAGAGTTTCAAATAGGGGGAATAAACTGTAATGTCCCATATCGGCCACACTGCCCCCGCCGAAATCGTACCATCCCCTGAAGGTATTGTGTGTGTAATTGGGGTGGTAGGGCATGTCTGGTACCGGACCAAGCCACAACTTCCAGTTAAATCCATCGGGTACGGATATAATTTCTTCCGGCCTTTTGGTCCATTGCTCCCAAACGGGACGATACGACCAATTGTGGATTTCCAGGAGTTCTCCTATCAACCCTTCATCCATCCAAGTTTTCATCTGCCTGTATTCGGGTCGGTCCGACCATGCCAGGAGATGCGTAATTACACCGGTTTCCGTAGCCTTATCTATGACTTTTCTTCCTTCAATCAGTTTATTGGAAATTGGTTTGTGAGTTATCACATGAATTCCTTTTTCCATAGCAGCAAGAGCAATGGAAGCATGAGTATGGTCAGGCGTCATGATTTTAACTGCGTCAAGATCTTTTACCTCTTCTAATAATTCACGGAAGTCTTCATAACTTGCGCATCCCCGGAATATGCCTGAGGGTTTGTTTTTAGCATAATATTGTTCAACGTACTCTTTTCCCGGATCCCGTCCACCGGGGATGCCGGGTACATTTTCCCACCAGGAGTTGTTTTTCAATACATTTCTGATATTATTGCGCAGGCCAAAAGGAGACCAGTCGATGTAATCGGTTGAAAATCTATTGACATCACAGACTGCCACAACACGCAGGTTTGGATTTTGAAGCATACTGCCCATTTCCCGTAAACCCTGGGTTCCGCAGCCGATATTGGCAATGGTTATCTGATCGGATGGTGGAATGTGTCCCGTGCCGGATACAACATGTGACGGTACAATCGAAAATGTAGCCGCAAATGCTGCGGCAGACGTGATAAATTCCCTTCTGTTTAGTCTCTTAGAGGAGTCCATAGGGCGATAAATGTTTAGATAAGAATGATAGAATCAGAATGATTCAGTTCTCTCAATATAGAACGGAAATTGAAAATCAGCTATAGGATATTTAACATCATGATATTGTCAAAACCAAATCGGCTAATTTATTTTTGCCACGAAGGCACCAGGTCACGAAGGTATACGAAGTAAAGTAATGGACTTGATAGATTAATTTGGACGATGATTAACCTGTCATTTTAGCGTTGATATGACAGGAGTGTGTAAAATAATAAGTTCACTGAAATATAGCTTTAGGCCATACTCAGATTAATAATACTCTTACCCTGTTTGCTGTCTTCAACAAGTTCGGCAAGGTTTTTGTTTTCGAAAAGAAACTGAACCTGCTTTCTCACTTTCTTGTAGTCTTCATGAATAGGGCAGGGGTTATCGTCATTGCATTGTTTAAAACCGATTCCGCATTTTGTGAAGACATCCATCCCATCAATGGCATCGATGATCTCGATCAGGGAAATCTCTTCCGGCTCACGTTTTAGCCTGAACCCACCCGAAGGGCCTTTGGTGGAAACCAGAAGGTTTTTCTTTACAAGAATCTGCAAAATCTTGCTCAGGAAATGCTTGGGTATGTTCTGCTCTTCAGCAATCTGTTTCAGATCGATATTGCGGTCTTCATCATGGTGATAAGCAATGTGGAGAATGCCCTGGAGTCCGTAATGGCAAGATGTGGAGAACATGAGTGGGAATTTTGAGTTTTATGTTATAACTGTTAGCAAAATCCTATTTTGGATAAAATGATTTCTTACTCTGAAATCAGGTTTAAGATAAGAAATAGCACAGAAAAAAAATCAACATGATTAATTATGCATCTTTTCTTCTAAAATTATTTTGACGCTTTCGGCGAGATTTGCACAATAACCTACCCTGTTTACACTGGTACAGAAAATGATCTCTTCTTCACCGTCTTTTAAGATTTGGTTGCATTTGCATTGAAGGGATGAAAAATCGATCTCTTTTAATTTTTTGTTGAACTGGCTGCAAAAGGTAATGAGCTGATCAATGGTTAATTCTGGCTCAAGGATTATTTTTTTCTCTGATGCATAAAGATTGGCAAGACCGGTCAGGAATTTGTAGAGCGCACGGCGTGAATATACGCAAGCGGAAAAACTGACCACATCACTGGAAGGGCGGTATAATTCCTGCGTGGCGCGCTTCAGATCCTCATCAGCCTGTTGATATAGCAGTTCGGTTTTTGTCTGACTCATGGCAGTGGGATTTTATGTTATGAAAAATGGTACCGGTTGCTTCAAGACCTGCATCCGGAAATTCAAAGAACTAAAAACCGATAATCGAAATTGAGCTTTTTGCAATTTCAAGAAGCGGTGCAAAATAGATTCCCAGAAAAAGTGTGGGGATCAGCAAGGCAAATAGTATAAGTTTTGATGTCAGGTCGAACGATATTTCCGGTGCATTTTCATCCGGTTTGTAAAAGAACATATTTCGCACCACCCTTATGTAGTAAAATAGTGAAATCACGGTCGTAATACCTGCTATTACAACAAGCCAAATCCATCCTGCACTGATAGCGGCCCCAAAAATGTATAGTTTGGCTATGAGTCCGCCTGTGGGTGGTATGCCGGTTAGTGACACCAGAAAAATGGTTAAAGCTATAGCAGCCAGGGGCGCCCTGAATCCAAGCCCCTTATATTCTTCGATTGATTCCGTTCCGGCCTTATTCAGGAAAAGCATGGCAACATAGAACGCGCCAAGGTTCATGAACAGGTAGATGAAGAGGTATATCATGATGGCTGTGAGGCCTTCGCTTGTCAATATTACCAATCCCATCAGAATGTAGCCCGCGTGTGCAATACTCGAATAGGCAAGCATCCGTTTGATATTGTCCTGCCTGAGGGCTGTGAGGTTTCCCACAATCATTGCCAGAGCTGCCATTCCGCCAAGAAGCAGATCCCAGTGGATCCCTTCTATGGCCGTCCAAACCCCGGAAGCAGAAACCCCGGCTGAATCAATAAAGGTGACAGAAAAGAAGCGGATGATCATACCGAAGGCGGCAATTTTCGAAGCAACGGCGAGCAAAGCCGCGATTGTGACCGGAGCTCCTTCGTACACATCCGGTGCCCAGAAATGAAACGGTACTATCGCAATTTTAAAACCAAGCCCAACAATAATCATCAGAACAGAAATATTCAGAATAAGCGTTTGTTCCACTCCGGCAATCAGGGCTTCATTGATCGTATAAATATCCGTTGAGGAAGTAACACCAATCAAAAGAGAGATTCCATATAACATTATACCGGAAGATACCGCACCATAGATGATGTACTTCATAGAGGATTCGGATGACCTGAGAGAACTTTTTGTAAATCCAACAAGTACATATGAACAGATACTGGTTAACTCAAGGGCAAGAAACATAAGCAGAAGGTTTGCAGAGCCAACCATCATCATCATGCCAAGCATCATTCCGGCAATCAGCATGTAATATTCACCGATCCGGGGTTTGTAACTCTCCAGTTCAAGGCTTTTCATCGAGAAGAAGACGATGAAAATACCTGCAAGAATCAATATAGATTTAAAGAAAACGGCGAATGGGTCAACAGCCACCATGTCGTAAAATACTGCTTCGGATCGTCCGATTTGCATAATGGTAAAATATCCGGCAAGCAGTAAGCCTCCAAGCATGATCCAGCCGGTAGTGTGTCTCTCACTTTTTATAAAAAGATCAGCCACAATAATCACACAAAGAGTCGAAACGATCACAATCTCCGGCAGAAATTGGCCAATACTATGTAATGTGTGTTCAACCATAATTATGTGCTGTTTCTAAATTCTTTGAACAAAATGGCGCAAACAGCCTGTTCAATGTATTATTCCATTTCCTTATACCCTTGTAATCATCCGCAACTCTGCCAGGAGCTGGCGTATGCTGGCAGGTTGAAGGGAGATCGCGGTTGGTTGCCGCAACTCTGCCAGGAGCTGACGCACTCTGGCAGGTTGCAGGGAGATCGCGGTTGGTTGCCGCAACTCTGCCAGGAGCTATCGCACTCTGGCAGGTTGCTATGTTTGATAGTTCAGTTAACATCTCAGAAACCTCCGTTGGTTACGAATTCTACCAGGTAGCCGAGGGAACTGTTCATTAGTTTGATGGCGGGGGAGGGATATACTCCGAGGAAAATGATGAGGGCTATGAGCGGTACAAACATCAGCACTTCACGTGGAGTGAGATCGTTTAGCCCGGTAAGTTTTTCCGGAGTTTTTCCAAGGAATACGCGCTGAATGGTCCAGAGTATATAACCCGCGGTGATAATAATACCGGTTACAGATATAATGGTGATCCATTTGTATGCCTCAAATGCACCGAGGAATGAAAAAAGTTCACTTACAAAGCCGTTCAGCCCCGGCAGCCCGAGCGCGGCAAACATTCCAATCATCGCAAGGCCGGTGTATTTCGGCATTTGATTGGCAATGCCTCCAAAGTCATTGAGGCCTCGTTTGTGGGTCCTGTCGTAAAGAACACCCACTGCAAGGAAGAGCACGGCTGTGATTATACCGTGGTTAAACATCTGTAATACCCCTCCAACCATACCCTGCGTATTTAGTGCAGCAATTCCGAGTACAACAATACCCATGTGACTGATGGAGGAGTAGGCAATCAGTTTCTTGAAATCGTCCTGGGCCATTGCACAGAATGCCCCGTAGATGATGCTGATCATCCCCAGAATAGCCATGAAATACATGAAATAGATGGTCCCATCCGGGAAAATCGGGAAATTGATTCGCAGCAGCCCATACGTTCCCAGTTTCAGAAGAACACCGGCAAGAATTACGCTGATGGGTGTCGGTGCTTCCACGTGAGCATCAGGGAGCCATGTATGGAAAGGGAAAAGGGGTATTTTGATTGCAAAATTGATAAAGAGTGCCATCCAGGCTACGTAACGCCAGGTTGTATCGACACCGGAAAGTAGACCGCCATCCACATAATTGGCGGGATTCATCATGTGCAGAATATTGAAGGTATGCACCGACTGGCCGGTTGCAGGGTCCGTATAGGCAACGCTGAAATAGAGTGCCAGCATCGTAAGCAGCATCAGGATACCACCCACAAATGTATAAAGGAAAAACTTGATAGCAGCATATTCCCTTCGTGGTCCGCCCCAGAGGCCAATAAGGAAGTACATTGGCAGCAGCATCACTTCCCAAAATATGAAGAAAAGGAAGAAATCGAGTGCAACAAAAACGCCCATCATGCCGGTAACCAGAAGCAGGTATAGTGCAAAATATCCTTTTACCATTTTTTCAATATTCCACGATGAGATCACTCCGATAAATGAAATCAGGGATGTGAGGATGATCATCAGCACGCTAAGTCCGTCGATACCCATGAAATAGCTGATTTCAATACGCCCGACCCAGGGAACCGCCTCAACAGTTATCCAGCTGAATTTTTCGACGAACTGGAAACTTTCCGCATCATTGATTCCGAGTTTGGTACGGTCGAAAACCGCGAAAATCACACCAGCAAGAACCACCTGGATACCGGTGGCAACGGCTGCGGTCCATCGAATGGCGTTACGGTTTTTGTCAGGAAGCAGCAGTACGATAATCATTCCTACAATCGGTATAAATACAATCCAGGTCAGAATACCGATGCCAAAAATATGAAGTTCCATAGGTTTTAGGTTCTGTAATGTTATTAAAACTCGTTCATTAATTAGAGTGAAAAGTGAAAAGTGAAAAGGGAAAAGGGAAAAGGGAAAAGTGAAAAGGCAAAACAGTTTTTGAAAGTCATGGTCTTTTTGAGCCTTAGTCCAAAAACAGACCTCAGTTTTCTCAGCGTGATATCAAATCGATTTATTTTCACTTTTCACTTTTCACTTTTCACTTTTTACAAAAACAGCACAAACAGCACCAGGAAGCTAAAGATCACATACACCAGGTAAGTCTGTACTTTACCTGTCTGAACGTGGCTCAGTAGTCCGCCAGCCCTGCCTGCCGTATTGGCCGTGCCATTTACAAGGCCATCCACGATATTATTATCAATCCATCCGCTTGCATTAGAGAAAATTTTTGTAATCATGGCCGATCCGTTTACGATTCCGTCAATGATGTTTTCATCAAACCAGCGAAGCATCTTCATGATAACATGGCAGCCTTTAACAAATACCGTATCGTAGATTTCATCGAAATACCATTTATTAACAGATCCCGTGTAGAGTACACCAGCACGCTTCGCCAGGCTTTCTGCACTGATTTTCTTCCAGTGGTACACTGCAAGTGCCATCAACACTCCACCGGTTGCAATCAGGATGGACAGGAGCATGGCGATAGTGTGAACACTGCTTACAGCTTCATAGAACACAGGGTATGTTGCAGGCTGAAGCAGTTCGGGAACCATACTCAACGGCCGCTGAATGGCACCATAAAACCATCCGCTAGTGGCCCCGAACGGGTTGAAACTATAGAAGAAAAAGAGCGACAATGCTGCCAGAATCACCAGGGGGATCGTCATTACTTTTGGCGACTCGGTTACACCTTCATAAATTTTTTCATTAACCGGCTTCCCGTGGAATGTAAGAATCAGCAGGCGGAACATGTAGAAAGCGGTGAGCCCAGCTACCAGGAAACCAATGAGCGGCAAAAACCAGTGGCCATTCAGGGTGCTGAATGCAAGGGTTCCGGCAAGAATTTCATCTTTGCTCAAAAATCCTGATGTGAGTGGTATACCCGAAATAGCCAACGTAAAGATCAGGAATGTCCAATAGGTGAAAGGCATTCTGGATTTAAGTCCGCCCATATTGCGGATATCCTGCGCATCTGTATGATGGTCATGAAGTTTGTGCAGGGCGGCATGCATTCCGAAAATCACGCTTCCGGCGCCAAGGAATAATCCTGCTTTAAAAGCGGCGTGTGTCACGAGGTGCATGAATCCTGCGGTGTAAGCGCCAACTCCAAGTGCCATGATCATATAACCCAGCTGGCTGATTGTGGAATATGCCAGCACTTTTTTAATATCGTATTGTGTGATGGCGATGGTGGCAGCAATGAGTGCTGTAATAGCACCGACATAAGCTATCACGAGCAGGGCATCCGCTGTTAACATCGGGAACACACGTGCAACAAGATAGACACCCGCAGCAACCATCGTGGCCGCGTGGATTAAAGCACTGACAGGTGTTGGGCCTTCCATTGCATCAGGCAACCAGACATGAAGCGGGAACTGGGCCGATTTGCCAACCGCGCCGCAAAATATCAGAACGCCGGCAGCCGTTAGCCAGCCTTCGCTGCCAAATGGCAGTTGCCCTGCCGAAATCGAATCAAAAATTGCTTCGAACGCAAAGGTTGAATAACTGAGGAACAGGATCATAATGCCGATAAACATCCCGAAATCACCTACACGGTTCACGATAAAAGCCTTATTTGCCGCATTAGAAGCAGACTTTTTCTCATACCAGTGTCCGATCAGCAGGTATGAACTTACTCCAACCAATTCCCAGAAAACATACATCAGCAGGATATTATTGGTGAGTACAATACCAAGCATGGAAAACGAAAACAGCCCGAGGTACGCAAAATAGCGGGAGTAGCGTACGTCGTCTTTCATGTAGCCCATCGAAAAGTAGTGTACAAGTGTACTGACCAACGTTACCACCACAAGCATCACGGCAGCCAGGTTGTCGATCATGATGCCAAAACTGATGGTCTGCGATCCAATCACAACCCAATCGAATGAGCTGCTGATGGCTTCTGCCGGCTGTGTATTCAGCTTTGTAACCAGTAAAATGAGAGAAAGAATCAGTGTGAGCGTCATCAGCCCGGTCGCGAGCCAGTCTCCCTGACGGGGCAGTTTTTTGCCAAAGAATATCAACAGGATAAATGCCAGTAACGGCAGTATCAATATGGCTAAAGGCAGTTGTGTGTACATGTGATTTCCATAGTATGATTCATTCTTATTCGACCTGGCAGAGTGCGACAGCTCCTGCCAGAGTCGGGGTCATTCATTCGTTTTCGGCCAAGCAGTGTGCCACAGCTCCTGTCAGAGTCTTGTATACCTAACCCGAACTCTGCGAGGTCCTGTAAGACTCTCGGAGGTTCTGATGGGCTCTCGCAGGTTCTTGATAGCAGTTATATTTTTTATCCTTTCAATAGACTGATTTCATCCAGGTTAATGGTTTTAAATTTGTTGTAAACATTTAGTACAATAGCCAGCGCAACGGCTGCTTCTGCTGCGGCGATGATAATGACGAAGAGGCCGATCATATGCCCGTGCAGCGATAGTTCCGTGAATCGGCTGAAGGCGATAAAGTTGATATTGGCTGAATTCAGGATCAGTTCCACTCCCATCAGAACCATGATGGTATTGCGCCTTGAGAGTACAGCCATTATCCCCAGTGAAAAGAGAATGGCACTAACAATTAAAAAGTGGATCAAACCCGGCTCTGCGAAAGATTGAATCGACATAAGTTCCATGATCATGCACCTCCCTTGTTTTTCACTGACAGCCGTGTTGACATCAAAATGGCCCCGATAATGGCAATAAGCAGCAATACACCGGCAACGATAAAAGGGAGAATGTAGTCGCCCATCAATAACATTCCGAGGTCGTAAACCGTATCGGTTCGTTCGGTAACTTCACTGATCTTCCAGTCGGTTGTCAGAAATGCAAAAATCAGCAAAACAGCAGCGCCGGCCGAGAGTAAAGAAGCGGGAATGAGGTTTACCGTGATGGTTTTAAAATTTAATGTATAACCCTGGCTCGTGAGCATTACACCAAACAGGATCAGGATCAGGATTCCGCCGACATAAACCAAAAGCTGGGTGGCGGCCAAAAAGTCGGCATAAAGCAACACGTAAAGTGCAGCCACTCCAACCAGGGTAAACATAAGGGCAAAGGCTGAATGCACAATATTCTTTGAAAATACCATAATTGCCGCAGCCCCGAGGGTTACAACAGAAAAGAGATAAAAAAGAATGGTAGTCAGTTCCATTGGTTAAGGATCCCCGTTTTCTGGTTTGGATGATTGCGCATCATTTTCACCGCTGTTATTTTCTTCGGCTTTCTTCTTCGCTTCCATCTGTTTTATTTTGGCTTCTTCAGCTTTCTTACGCATCATTTCTTCCCTCTGGCGCTGCTTTTCTGCAGCTTCTTTTTCTGCTTTTTCCTTTACTTCTGCCACCATAGCTGGTTCCAGGTTGCTAAAATGATAAATAAGGTTGGTTCTGTCGTATTCTGAATATTCATATTCCGGAACCATGTAGATACAGAAAGTCGGACATGGATGTACACATAAATCACAATACATACACTTGGCCATATCAATGTCGAACCGGGTGAGCCAGAACCGTTTTGGATTACCGGTGGAAGTTTTACCCAGGTCTACATCCGATGTGGCTACTACAGTTTCAATGTCGATACAATTTACGGGACAAGCTCTTGCACAAAGGTTGCACCCGATACAGTCGTCAATATTGACATATAATTTGGCGCGGGTATCTTTGGGAAGTACAGCCCGCTCATCGGGATATTGCAGTGTAACAGAGGGCCCGAAAAAATGGCGTATAGTAACACCCATCCCCGTAAAGATCGATTTAAAAGTAATCCAGCTATTTTTGAATGCGCTTACCATTGGCTTAAACATCTGTTATTTAAAAAATCACTTCCCATAAGGCCACAAGTACAAGGTTGATAAATGAAAGCGGAATCAGGATACTCCAGCAGATGTGCATAAGCTGATCCACACGATATCGCGGCAGGGTCCAGCGTATCCACATCATAACAAATACCAGCAGCAACCCTTTCAGCATGAACCAGAAGAAACTCCAGAACGGGCCCGACATGAAATCACCGAACGGGCTGTTCCATCCTCCAAAAAAGAGTGTGGCACCCAAAAGTGAAAGCAGAAGCATGTCGGCATATTCCGCCAGCATAAACATGGCCCATCTCATTCCGGAATATTCGGTTTGATAACCAGCCACAAGCTCAGATTCCGATTCGGGTAAATCGAAAGGAACACGATGCGATTCTGCCAGGATAGAGATAAAGAAAATTACAAATGCCACGATCAGGAACGGGTTCTGGAAGATAAACCAGTTTGGCAGAAAGCCGAGGATATCATTGCCCGACTGCATTTCGGTGATAGTCATCAGGTTCAGTGAGCCTGTTACAACGATTACAGTTAGAACAGTGGCTATGGTTGGTATTTCATAACTGACCATTTGTGCAGCACTTCTCATGCCACCCAGCAGTGACCATTTGTTGTTCGAGGCCCATCCCGCCATTATGATACTGAGTGTTAATACGGATGTTACTGCCAGTAAATAGAATACCCCGATATTGATGTTGCTGCCGATGTAAGAACTGCTGAACGGTATTACTGCAAAGGCGGCATAGGATGCGGCGAACATCATGAAGGGTGCGAATTTAAACAGGAAACGGCTTGCATCGGTGGGGATGATATCCTCTTTTTGAATGAGTTTCAGCAAATCGGCGATGGATTGTGCCCATCCATGCCATCCGCCAACCCTCATTGGCCCCAGCCTGTCCTGAATGAATCCCGCCACTTTCCGTTCTGCCCAGATGGCTACCAGTGCATACACAAGAATGATCGTAAGCGGGATTGCCGCATGAACCAGAATTGCGACCGGGCTAATATTTAAAATGTAATGAGTCATTCAGTCTGAGTAATGAATATCCGGTTGTAGGTATCTAATTCTATTATTTTTAAATTTTTACTGCCAACTGCCAACTGCCAACTGCCGTCCTGATTCTGGTCAACGCTCAAAGGAGCCCCGCCAATCCTGTCGGGGCACTCTTCCAGGTTTCCATGTATTTCTTTTCACTTTTCACTTTTCACTTTTCACTTATCACTTCTTTCATCTGTCCACTTCTCCTAAAACAATGTCGATGCTGCCCACGATGGCAACCATATCTGCGATGAGTGCTCCACTGGAAATTGCCGGGAGCATACTCAGGTGTACAAAACTGGGTGCGCGTGCTTTCACGCGGAATGGACTGGCTGATTTATCACTTACAATATAATAGCCGAGTTCACCGCGCGGTGATTCAGTTCTTGCATAAAGTTCACCTTCTTTTGGCCTGATTCGTTTGGGAATCGCTGCCATTACATCTCCTTCATCGGGCATGCCATCCACTGCCTGTTCGATGATCCTGAGGCTTTGCTCCATTTCGCGGACCCTGACGATATACCGGTCCCAACAGTCGCCAAGGGTACCCATTTCTCCTGATCCTACCGGAATTTCAAACTCAAACCGGTCGTAAATGGAGTAGGGATCGTTTTTACGCAAATCCCATTTTACCCCGGAACCCCGCAGTACTGGTCCGGAGGCAGCATAATTCAGGGCAACTTTATCTGGTAGCACGCCTATGTTGGCTGTTCGCTTGATAAAGATTTGATTGTAAGAGAGCAGGTCGTCAAGCTCTTTAATTTTTGGGCGGAAGGTTTTAACAAAATCAGACACTTCCTCTTTAAATTCCGGGTGAACGTCCCTCATTAAGCCTGCAACGGCCATGTAATTATATAGCAATCTTGCCCCGCTGGCCTTTTCAAAAATGTCGAGAATTTTTTCGCGTTCGGTAAACAGGTAAAGAAACGGGGTGAATGCTCCCAGATCGAGCCCGAATGCACCAATTCCCAGCAAGTGGCTGGCAATTCGCTGAAGCTCGGCCATGATTACCCGGATGTATTCCACCCGTTCGGGTACTTCAAGTTCGAGCATTCGTTCAATGGCCACAACATAACCGTGTTCCTGGTTCATGGCTGAAACATAATCCATACGGTCGGTATAGGGGATTACCTTGGCGTAATCATCCATCTTTTCGGCATATTTTTCGAAACAGCGATGCAGGTAACCTATGTGAGGTTTCACTCTCGTAATCACCTCCCCATCCAACACCAGCTCCAGCCTCAAAACACCGTGGGTGGAAGGGTGCTGCGGCCCCATATTTATGGTCATTTCACGGCGTTCGCCGTTTTCAGTTATTGCTTCAATCATCTTGTTCACTTACTGATTTCTCACCGGTTGTTACTCCGTGATAGAATTCCTGTGGCACATAATCTTTCCTGAGCGGATAGCCTTCCCAGTCGTCAGGGCATAAAATTCTTCGTAAATCGGGATGACCGGTGAAATGTATCCCGACCATGTCGTAGGCTTCACGCTCGTGCCAGTCAGCCGTTTTCCAGATCGTTTCAATGGATGGTATTTCAGGCTTTTCCTCGGGTACACGCACTTTCAATGCCAGGCTGTGTTTTTTTGACGTGGAGTGTATGTGATAAGCGACTCCCAGTTCCTGTTCAGCAGGATAGTGGAGCCCGCTGAGGCACATCAATGTATCGAACCTAAATTCCAGACCGTCCCGTAATAGTTTTGACACTTCCCTGATTGCGTTTGCCGGAACCCTGATCCACGGAGTGCCGGTGGCCCCACTTTCCAGGGCCAGTTCCACATCCGGGTGACTATTTTGCAGGATCTCTAAAATTTCGTCAATTGTTTTCATGATCCGGTCTCCTTCTCAGGCTGTTTACCATCTTCTTTTTTCTGAATAATCGTTTCGCCGGTAATTTTTTCCTGTAGCTTCAGGAATCCCTCCAAAAGTGCCTCGGGGCGAGGAGGGCAACCGGGAACATATACATCAACCGGGATTACTTTATCCACTCCTTTTAGTACATGGTAGCCATGCTCCCAATATGGGCCGCCGCAGTTAGAGCATGAACCCATGCTTATCACATATCTCGGTTCCGACATCTGCTCGTAGAGGCGTAAAATTCTTGAAGCCATTTTCATTGTAACCGTGCCTGCAACGATCATCACATCGGCCTGGCGGGGTGATGAACGCGGGATGATCCCGAAGCGGTCAAAATCGTAACGTGATGCAGCGGTTGCCATCATCTCAATAGCACAGCAGGCCAGGCCGAACTGTTCGTACCAAAGGGAGTTTTTCCTGGCCCAGTTCAGGGCACTCTCAAGGCCCACGATGATGATATTGCTGTCGTGGTATTTCTTATCAAGCATTCCCATAAGGAGACATTATTTATACTGACATTTCAGTTTGTTTCTTTCTCTTTTGTTTCTCTCGGTAATCTCCGTCAACAACTCCGATTCCCTCAATATACTCCGGTATTTTTGGTTTCGGAACATCCCATGTTAGTTGTCCCTTGCCAAGTTCGTAGATGAATCCAATAAAGATCAGGAATACAAAGACAAACATGGCGGCAAATGCAAACCATCCGATCTCCTTAAACACTACCGCCCAGGGAAAGAGAAGCAGTATTTCAACTTCAAAAATCAGGAACATTAAACCGATGATATAAAAGCGGTTATTGAATTGAACCCGTGCATTTCCGAAGGGGATTTCACCGCACTCGTAGGTCATGAGCTTTGTCTCATTTGGCCGGTCGGGGCGAATGAGCCTGGCTGCAAAAAGGGCTATTCCAACAAAAATTGCCCCGGTGACGATAAAGAGCAGTACATAACCGAAATCTGAGAGCATAGCGTTACATATTCCTTGTTTGTTTAAATAACAAATTATGATATTTATACCTATTTATCCAAAATTATTTGCATAAACTTTAAAGAATTGGTCTACACAGATGATGTGGTAATTATGGAATTTCCGGTATTGCAGGGATATTAATACACTATATTAACTTCTGCAACCAGTCTTTTTATCATGATCTAAAATTATCTCGTCAACCAGTTAGATCATTATTGCTTTTTTCTTTAGTCTATGATTTGTTCATACTCTTTTTCCAACCGGTTATGTACGCTCCAGAAGCCTTCAGGAGAAACTCCTTTCAGACGGTTTATGAGAATACCCAGGTGAGTATGCCATCCGGCACCGACACTGATAAGGATTGAAGGGTCGTCACCGAGGCGAACATGGGTCAGGACTAAAAGTACTTTGTTGTTTTCCCGGGGGATGAGTTCGTAGGTTACTTCCGACACTTCACCGGTTTCCTCACCCCATGTGTACCTCAGAAGCCGGTATGGTTCCCATGCGGTTACCCGGCCTTCGAAATAGGTGCCATCTTGCATATGTTTATATTTTTCCGGAATGGGATCATCGGTATCGGAAAGCTCGCTGTGCCTGAATCTGAATTCCACTTTTCCGCCCACCTGCGGTGCCACATCTCCTGCCGAAAGCCATTTGGCTTTTAACTCAGATTTGGTAAGGTAATCCCAGATGCGTTCGACAGGGCCGGGGAGTATGCGTTCAAAACGGACGGTACCGGGTTCGGGAAAGATGCCGTGGTTATTCAAAATACAATTGCCCATAATTCAACTGCCAGGAGACACCGAACCGGTCTTGCACCCACCCGAACTTTGTTGAAAATCCGTAATTCGCAAGCGGCATCGCAGCCGTTCCTCCTTCCATCAGCTTTTCATACAAAGTTTCCAGTTCTTCTTCCGTTTCGCATTGCACAAACAACGACATAGATGGGGTGAAGGTAAATTGATGTCCAAAGCTGTCTATCGCCATATATTTTTTCCCATTCAGGGAAAATATGGCATGCTGCACGGTACCTTCGGCTCCTGGCCCTCCAGGCCCATCGGTACCGTATTTATTGATGCGAACAATTTTGGAGTCATCAAAAAGTGAGGTGTAAAAGGTCATAGCCTCTTCCGCATCCCCATCAAACATGAAGAAAGTTGTGATTTTCGGATTCATATCTTGTGCGTTTATGATTTGCAAAGCTGACATCATGAATAACAATGCTGCCAGCAGGATTGTATATTTCATTGTGACATGGTGGCTAG
>RECI01000237.1 GCA_007694095.1 Balneolaceae bacterium
ACTTTCTTTTTTATATAAGGCGCAGAGGCACAGAGGGGTTTATGAGATGGATTAGAATTATAATAAAGCCCTTCTTCGTGTTTCGGTGTCTTGGTTAAATCCGGGTGTTTGCACACAGAGACGCAGAGGCACAGAGGGGTTTGTGAGGTGGATTAGAATTATAATAAAGCCCTTCTTCGTGTTTCGGTGCCTTGGTTAAATCCGGGTGTTTGCACACAGAGAGACGCAGAGGCACAGAGGGGTTTGTGAGGTGGATTAGGATTATAATAAAGCCCCTCTCCGTGTCTCCGTGTCTCCGTGCGCAATCCCAAACAACCTGAACGCATTATCAGTTGTTATTTTTGCAATTTCTTCGGTGGGCATCCCCGTTATCTCCGCCAGTTTTTCCGCGATAATCTTGATGTACGATGGCTCATTTCGTTTCCCGCGATGTGGAGCCGGGGCCAGGTAGGGTGAATCCGTTTCCAGTAGCAGCCGGTCGGGCGGCATCTGCCGAATCACTTTGTCAACGCCGGCATTTTTAAACGTTGCAACTCCGCCCACACCCAGGTATAACCCGAGATCGAGTGCCCGTTTCCCTTCATCTGCTGTTCCGGTAAAACAGTGCCAAACGCCGGTCAATCTGCCATCCTGTTCCTCTTCGATGATATCGAGAAGGTCGTTTGTGCTATCCCTGTTATGGAGAATAATCGGTTTGCCGGTCTGCCGGGCTACTTCACAATGCAGGCGAAGGCTCTTTTTTTGCTCGATCACAAACTCAGTACTCCAGTAGTAATCCAGGCCTGTTTCACCCACGGCCACAAAATCATTACTGGAACAATATTCATAAAGTTTTTTCTCATCAACCGGCCACACCTTTTCCACGCTGCTTGGGTGGATGCCGGCCATTTTGTAAAACGTGATTTCAGGGTGTGAAAGACTGTCCATCTGTTCTAATGATTTCCAGTCAATTGCAGGCAAAAAGATGTGTACAACACCTGCAGCCACAGCCCTGTTCAGTACTTCTTCCAGGTCTTCGTGAAATTGTTCTAAATAAAGATGGCAGTGGGTATCAGTGAGGTTCAAAGTTCAGGGTTTGAGGACCTCCAAGCGTGCGAAGCACCTTGCAGCGTCCGGATTCAAGGTTCAGGGTTCAAGGCAGACCTGACAGCATTCCCGGCGCCATTTCGGGCTTCTGTCAGCGTCGGGTGTTTAAGGTTCAAGGGTTCAGGATTTAGTTTTGATCCCGTTTATGAACTGATTGGATCGGGAATCAGATTAGATCAGTCACTTAACTCAGATCAAACAGAGTTTTCAATTTCAAATTAAGTTCTTCACTGAGATTTTTATTTATTTTTCCAAGCTTTCTTTTGATCAATTATTTTGGAACGGTTACCAATTTATGAAGTCGAATTACCGAATCCACAATAAGTCCGGTACCTTCCCAATCAGATGGGTTTTTATAAATTATTATGTCACTATTTATTTGATTATCGGGAATTTTACTTGAAATAAAAGCTATGATGATATGATTGTGCTTTCCAATTTCAGTTGTCAGACATAATGCCGGCCTTACTTTAATAGAGGTAAAATCATCAAAAGGGAAGGGAATTAAAACAATTGAATGTTTAACCATGGAACGGTTCACCGTCTTCAAGTGTGTAAATATCCTCTTCGGGATTTTTCAGAAATTCGTGTGAGGGGCTTTTTACCACATTTTCAAGCCAAACATCTTCAAGGTCGAGATGATCATTGGTTTCGTCAATCAAAATAAGTACCCGAACAATCTCATTCTTTTTTTCAAGTTTATGATCAATCCGAAGACGGCCTTCCTCATCTGTTTTTGATGTAAATTCGATTGCTTTCATGCTTAAATATAATGATTTTATAACCATGATTGAATCATGTAGAAATGCTATAATTCAACATTCAAAATTAATAAATTACAATCCCAAGCTACCATCTTTTACACGATCTCTCCAGGCGGCGATTACAGGATACCGGATGCTCACGTTTTTGAACCCTTTTTGATTGAGCAGCGGAATCAAAATATCCTGGTGAACCTGGGCCACTTTACCGGTAAATACGATCTCTTCATCACCTTTCAGGTTCACCATGGCGAGCTGCTGGTCTGTAAAATCGTTAAATGCCTCACGAATCATAGTCAAGAGTTCAGGCGGCATGGGATTGTGAAGCACCTCTCCGGCAACAGATGCCAGTTCCCGATTTGGTTTCCCAGAGCGATAAATCCGGTTCATCATGGTGGCATAATCTTTATGGCCCAGTTTTTCGCCGATAAAATTGATGGTTTTGGGGTCACCCATTTTGCGAAAATAGATCCTGAGAAGCCGGCGGCCAAGATCTGCTGCGCTCCCCTCATCCCCGATGGCAAAACCCAGCGACGCCGATTTTTCGATAACATTTCCTTTCTCAATTTTTGCGCATATGGAGCCGGTTCCCAAAACGGCTACCACACCGTTTCCGTCTCCGAAGAATGCGGCACCTGAACCCGCCAGGTCGCTTTTGATTTTAATTTTTGCACCCGGAAAAATGGGATGTAAAAAACGGCGCACGATCTCATCGGAAACCGGGTTGCCACAGCCGGCCCCGAAAAAGTGGATGGTGTCGGGCTCAAGCCTTCCAACCTGGTCCTCAATCTCCGCAGAATCGGTAAGCTGCTGAATATTTGAAGGGTGAAGCCCCTGTGTTTTGAAATGTGTGGTATCCTTTCCATCCACATAGAGCCAGTCGGTTTTCGTGGCTCCGCTATCGACAATCAGGTAGGTCATGGCAGATTATTTACTTTGAGTGTGTTAAAAAGTGAAAAGTGAAAAGTGAAAAGGCAAAAGTACTTAGGGCGAACGTTCCGGCGCCTCGGGATGAAAAATATAAGAACTCAGCGATTCAAATAAACAGACTCTTTAAGCACTTTTAAAGATATAAAAACATTGTAAACCGAAAGTTGGCACTTCTCAACAATTTCTGATCACTTTTCACTTTTCACTTTTGCCTTTTCACTCCAAAAAAATCACTTCTTTCTCACAAAATCAATCACATCCAGCGCCGGCTGGGGATCACCCATAATATAAAAATGGATTCCCGGTGCGCCGCTTTCCATCAATTCAAGAGTTTGCTGCCTTGTCCATTCTATCCCGATTTCCTTGGCTCTGCCGGGGTTTGCATCCACTTCGGCTGTAAGCTCATCAGGGATATTCAGATAGAAATATTTTGGCAGCGTCTTCAGGTGATTAGGCGTGGTGAGAATCTTCAATCCCGGCACAATCGGTGCTTCGATTCCGTGTTCACGGCATTTTTCCACAAAATTGAAATAAGCTTTGTTGTCAAAAAACATCTGGGTTACCACGTAATCGGCCCCGGCATCCAGCTTATCCTTCAGGCGCTTGATGTCCCAGTCGAGATTGGGCGCTTCAAAATGTTTTTCGGGGTATCCGGCAACACCCACACAGAAATTGGTAGGTTCCGCATTGATGATATCTTCAATATAGGTGCCCTGGTTCATCTTTTTGATTTGCCTGACCAAGTCAATAGCATATTTGTTTGCCGTACCATTCAGGTTCAGCGAAATTTGGTTGCCGGTGTTATCACCGCGGATGGCCAGTACATTATGTATGCCGAGATAGTTGAGCTCTATCAGTGCGTCTTCACTCTCCTCTTTCGTAAACCCTTCGCAGATGAGATGGGGGACCGGGTCGATGCCATACCTGTGCAGAATTGCCGCACACAACCCGATGGTACCCGGTCGCTTTCTGCGCACAACCCGCTTCAGCGTACCATCCTGCTGTTCCTCCACATAAGCCTCTGCCGCGTGATAGGTTACATCAATGAAGGGCGGGTGTACCTTTTCAACCACTTTGTCCAGCGATTCGAACACAGCCTGCACCGATCCGCCCCGTTTTGGCGGTATAATTTCGAACGAAATCAGCGGTTCCGTTGCTTTATCGTAATGTTCAATAACTTTCATAAAAAAATGCGGTAATTAACGCGTAAAATGCAGATTTTTAGGGCTTGTAAGAATCTAAAATAAATGTATAACGATTTAAAAACGTTCCATGAGATAAGGCACGAATTTCTGCCACGAAGGCACTAAGGCACAAAGTTAAATGAAGGAATGACACATAAAAAACCTTCGTGTAACTTCGCGCCTTTGTGTCTTCGTGGCTCAAAAAAAATCATACCCAAGGCGATCATTTAATTCACAATTCAATTTATACAGTAACGGATTTTCAATAACATGACCCGCACTCAACACCCCCTTTTCCATCTTCTCCGAGAACGAATTCTGGTACTCGATGGTGCCATGGGTACCATGATCCAGGGGTACAAGCTTTCCGAGGAAGACTTCAGGGGAACGCAGTTTGCCGGTTTTCAGTACGACCTGAAAGGCAACAACGACCTTCTATGTATCACTCAACCTGATATTATACGGGAAATTCATGCCAATTTCCTCTTTGCAGGTGCGGATATCATCGAGACAAACACATTCAATGCGAATCCAATATCCCAGGATGATTATCATCTTTCCCATATCACATACGATCTGAATGTTGCTGCTGCCAAAGTGGCCAGGGAGGCGGCCGATGAATTCACCCAGAAGACTCCCGACAAGCCCCGGTTTGTGGCGGGTGCCATTGGACCATTAAATAAAACCCTGTCACTCTCACCGGATGTGGAAGACCCCGGATACCGCGCCGTAACGTTTGATGAAGTTGTGGATGCATACACCGAACAGATCCGCGGGCTGGTGGATGGCGGCGTGGATACCCTGCTCGTTGAAACCGTGTTCGATACCCTGAACTGTAAAGCGGCGATTGTTGCCATTCACGAATATTGCAGAAAAATCGGCAGGGAAATCCCAATCCAGATTTCCGGCACCATTGTGGACCAGAGCGGGCGGATTCTCTCCGGGCAGACCACCGAAGCGTTCTGGATCTCCGTTCAACACGCCAATCCGCTGCTTAGCGTAGGGCTGAACTGCGCGCTCGGCTCAAAACAGATGCGCCCCTACATCCAGGAGTTGTCGAAGCATGCTTCCTGTTTTACCAGTTTGTACCCGAATGCCGGACTGCCGGATGAGATGGGTGAGTACAACGAATCGGCCGATTTTATGGCTGCACAGATGCGGGAATATGCCACCGAAGGGTTTGTAAATATTGTGGGCGGTTGCTGCGGAACGCGTCCGGAACACATTGCGGCGATGGCCGAGGAAGCGAAGCGTCACAAGCCCCGCGTGCCATTCAAACCGGAACCATACCTGCGGCTTAGCGGACTGGAACCACTGGTGGTGCGTCCCGATACCAATTTTGTGAATATCGGTGAGCGGACAAACGTAACCGGCTCCGCCGTATTCAAGAGGCTTATCAAAAATGAGGAATATGAAGAGGCACTATCGGTAGCACGTGAACAGGTAGAGGGCGGAGCCCAGATTGTTGACATCAACATGGACGAGGGGTTGCTCGATTCCGAAAAGGTGATGAAAGATTTCATCAACCTGATGGCCGCAGAGCCCGATATTGCGCGGGTGCCGTTTATGGTGGATAGCTCCAAGTGGAGCGTGCTGCTTTCAGGACTCAAAACCACGCAGGGAAAAAGTGTGGTGAACTCCATCAGCCTGAAGGAAGGGGAGGAGGCGTTCAAAGAGCAGGCGCGGAAAATTCTCGATTTTGGCGCTGCCGTTGTGGTGATGGCTTTTGACGAACAAGGCCAGGCCGATACCCTCGAACGCCGGAAAGAGATCTGCAAGCGGGCGTACGATATTCTCACGAAAGAGGTCGGGTTTCCGCCGCAGGATATCATCATGGACCCAAATATTCTCACCGTGGCAACGGGAATCGAGGAGCACAACAATTATGCCGTGGATTTCATCGAAACGGTGAAGTGGATCAAGCAGAACCTGCCAAAGGCACAGACAAGCGGCGGACTCAGCAACATTTCATTCTCCTTCCGGGGCAACAACGTAGTGCGCGAGGCGATGCACGCGGCGTTTCTCTATCACGCCATCAAGGCGGGGCTGGATATGGCTATTGTGAATGCCGGTCAGCTCGAAGTGTACGAGGAGATTGAACCGGAGCTGAAGGAGCTGGTGGAGGATGTGCTGCTGAACCGGCGCGATGATGCCACCGAACGGCTGGTGGATTATGCCGATAAAATCAAAGATCGGGAAAGCGGTGCCGTTGCGGTGAAGAAAGATGCGTGGCGCGAAGGGACGGTGGAAGAGCGGATCAAACATGCGCTGGTGAAGGGAATTGTGGATTATATTGAAGCGGATGTGGAGGAGGCGCGGCAGAAATACCCGCAGCCGATTGAGGTGATTGAAGGTCCGATGATGGATGGTATGAACGTGGTGGGCGACCTCTTCGGAGCCGGAAAAATGTTCCTCCCGCAGGTGGTGAAAAGTGCCCGCGTGATGAAGAAAGGTGTGGCAATTTTAATTCCTTTTATCGAAGCGGAAAAAGAGAAGAACAAAGACACCAAGCCGAAAGCAAAAGTGCTCCTGGCCACGGTGAAGGGTGATGTGCACGACATTGGAAAAAATATCGTGGCGGTGGTGCTGCGCTGCAATAACTACGATGTGATTGACCTCGGTGTGATGACACCCGCTGATAAAATCCTGGCCGCGGCCAAAGAACACAACGTGGATGTGATCGGGCTGAGCGGTTTGATTACCCCCTCGCTCGATGAGATGGTACACGTGGCTGCTGAAATGACCCGCGAAGGATTCCAGACACCACTTCTGATCGGCGGCGCCACCACCTCGCGCATGCATACCGCGGTGAAAATTGCTCCATCCTACAACAACCCGGTCATACATGTACTGGATGCCTCGCGAAGTGTAACCGTGGTGAACCGGCTGGTTTCCAAAACGCTAAAGAAAGGGTTCCTGGATGAGATCCGCACAGAGTACGAAGGGCTGCGTGAGCAGTACAGCAGCCGCGGTAAAAAGAAAACCTATCTGCCGATTGAGAAAGCGCGCCTCAACCGCACAATAATAGACTGGGAAAAAGCACCGATCAAGAAGCCGGAAAAACTGGGGGTTACGGAGTATAAAAATATGCCGCTCGATACGCTGAGGCGCTACATCGACTGGGGGCCGTTTTTTATGGCCTGGGAGATGAAAGGCAAGTTTCCCGACATCCTTGAGGATAAAAAAGCCGGCACGGAAGCCCGTAAACTGTTTGATGAAGCAAACAAACTGCTCGATAGAATCATCAACGAAAAACTACTGACCGCCAACGGAATTGCAGGGCTGTATCCTGCAAACAGCATTGGGGATGATATTGAAATTTACAGCGATGAGAGCCGCTCGGAGGTGATTGCCACATTCCACGCACTTCGCCAGCAGGCCAAAAAGCGGAGTGGTCAGCCCAACAAGGCGATCTCCGATTTTGTGGCACCCAAGGAGACCGGCATAGCCGACTACATGGGATGCTTTGCCGTAACCACCGGTCATGGAGTTCTCGACCTGGTGAAAAAGTTTGAGCAGGACCACGACGACTATAACGCCATCATGGTAAAAGCACTGGCCGACCGCCTTGCCGAAGCCTTCGCCGAATACCTGCACCGCGAAGTGCGTACCAAACTATGGAGTTATTCTCCCGATGAAGACCTCGACAACGAGCAGCTCATCCGCGAGAAGTACGCCGGAATTCGTCCCGCACCCGGCTACCCCGCCCAGCCCGACCACACCGAAAAACCGA
>RECI01000252.1 GCA_007694095.1 Balneolaceae bacterium
ATTAATAATTTTAAAGTTTACTTTTTATAATATATTATTAATATTAAATATTAATTCATTATGAATTAATAATTAATTATCAACAATAAAGCATCCAGCATCCAGCATATGCCAGAAAACCAAATTCACACAAAGTAACTTAAACCAGAAATGAACTCTGTTTCATGAAGCGCTATTGCCTGACTCTCGACCTGATAGATGATCCGGATCTGATCCGCGAATATGAAGAACACCACAAAATGATCTGGCCTGATGTGGAGAAAAGTATACTCGATTCAGGAATCCTGAATATGGAAATTTACAGGTTCGCGAACAGGCTGTTTATGATCATAGAAGCATCAGATGATTTTAGTTTTGAGAAAAAAGGTGACATGGACCTGGCAAATCCTGTAGTTCAGCAATGGGAAGAACTGATGTGGAAATATCAGAAACCGCTGCCGGGTTCAGGTCCAGGCGAAAAATGGAAAATGATGGAGAAAATTTTCGATCTGAAGAACCGGGATGGTTAGAAAACAGGGTTATAATAAATTGAAATGTCTTATACAGTTACCAGTTATCATGAAATATAATCTGCAGATCTAAAATAACCTTTCCGGCTTTATTAAATGTTTTCAAAAATTTCACAGGTACACCTCTTTTTCATTTTAATTTCTACGTTGCTATTTATCTCATCCTGCAGCAGGGAAATGCCCAATGTTCTGGTATTTTCAAAAACTGCCGGTTTTCATCATACATCTATCCCGGATGGAATAGATGCTATTCAAAAACTGGGAGAGGAAAATGGATTTCGTGTGGATACCACCACCATTGCAGCACTTTTTACCGAAGAGAATTTACAGAACTATGCCGCTGTTATCTTTCTGAATACTACCGGCGAAGTGCTAAATCATTACCAGAAAGCCGACTTTGAACGTTATATTCAGGCTGGCGGTGGTTTTGTGGGCATCCATTCGGCCACAGATACGGAATATCACTGGGGCTGGTACAACCGCCTTGTTGGCGCTTATTTTCTGGATCATCCTCCAGTCCAGGAAGCTGTGCTTGATGTAGTAAATAAACGGCATCCATCCACCCGGCACCTGGCAGATCAATGGATCCGCAACGATGAATGGTACAGTTTCAGGGATTTGAATGAGGATGTAAATGTGCTTATTACTCTTGATGAGAACACGATTGAAGGGGGCACCCTGATGGGAAATCGTCCCATATCGTGGTACCATGATTTTGATGGGGGACGGTCATTTTATACAGCTCTGGGCCATACCAGTGAGTCGTACTCTGAGAAAGCATTTTTGCAGCACCTGCTGGGTGGTATCAGGTACGCCATTGGCCGAAACCGGAAACCAGACTATTCGAAAGCAATCACCGAACGCGTGCCGCCCGAATACCAGTTTGTCAAAACTCCGCTGATTACAGGTGAGTTTTTTGAACCGACCGAAATGACAATTCTTCCCAATCTTGACGTACTTATAACCCAGAGGAGGGGAGAAATTTTGCTCTACAAACATGAGGATTCAACACTGAAAAAAGCAGGATTTTTGGAAGTATACTACACAAGTGATGTTCCGGGGGTAAATCCGGAAGAGGGTGTTCTGGGAATCCAGGCCGATCCGAATTTCAGTGAAAATGGCTTCGTTTTTATTTTTTATTCCCCGGCCGATACCTCCGTGAACCGGCTATCAAGATTTGTTTTTGAGAATGATGTGTTGGACATGGATTCTGAAGTTGCCGTGCTGGAGTTTTTTTCCGACAGGCATATATGCTGCCATACAGGCGGTTCAATCGCATTTGATGCCGAAGGACTGCTCTACCTTTCAACAGGTGATAACGCCACGCCGTTTAATCAGCCGCGTTCACAGTACATCCTGGACGGGTATGCACCGATAGACGAAAGGCCGGGATTTGAACAGTATGATGCCCGCAGAACCTCAGGAAATTCAAATGACCTGAGAGGGAAGATTATACGCATTAAAGTAAATGAAGATGGCACTTATGACATCCCCGATGGAAACCTCTACCCGGTCGGTATGGAAAAAACGCGCCCTGAAATCTATGTCCAGGGTACCCGTAATGCGTACCGGATTTCGGTTGACCAAAAGACTGGGTTTCTTTATTGGGGTGATGTTGGCCCGGATGCCGTGAACGACAGTATCGGCGTAAGGGGTCCGCGCGGTTATGACGAGTTTAATCAGGCGAGGGAAGCAGGGCATTTTGGCTGGCCATTCTTTGTGGGTGATAATTATCCCTATAACGAGTTCGATTTTAATACCGGAACCCCGGGCCCGGGTTTTGACCCGGAGCGCCCGGTTAACCGTTCTCCCAACAATACGGGGATCAGGGAGCTGCCACCGGCACAGCCTGCATTTATCTGGTATCCGTACTCTGTTTCCGAAAAATTTCCGGAACTTGGATCCGGCGGCAGGACGGCCATGGCCGGGCCTGTTTATAATTCTGATCTCTACCCTGAAGAAACGCGCCTTCCGGAATACTTAAACGGGAAACTCTTTATCTATGAATGGATGAGAGATTGGATCAAACTGGTTTCGATGACACCCGAAGGTGATTATGATATGATGGTGCCATTTATGTATGGCACAACATTTAATGCCATAATGGATATGGAAATAGGGCCTGACGGGAAAATATACCTGCTGGAATACGGAAAAGGGTGGTTTACAAAAAATCCGGATTCCGGATTGTCGAGGATCGATTTTAAACCGGATGAACAGCCCCCGTTAACTTCGGCAAACAGAACCGCTGGTGTCGTGGCGGAAGGCCATCAAACAGACTCAGAACTCGACACAGGAAAGAATCTTGTGGCGACGCTCGATTGCCGGGCATGTCACCATGCAACGGAGCCGTCCATCGGCCCCACTTATACAGAAATTGCCGGGCGCTATCACCTGGAAGAAGAGGCGGTGAGCTATCTGTCTGATAAAATCATTTCTGGTGGTTCCGGTGTTTGGGGTGAGGTTCCGATGTCGGCACATCCTGAATTAAGCGGAGAAGATGCCCGAAAAATGGTGGAATGGATCCTTTCATTGGCTGATGATGAATAGTGTTGCGTCAACGATAAAACGACGGGTGAGTCATCTGACGAGTCGATTCGGGAGGGATCATCCCAATCATATTAAAGGGCTTATTTTTCGAAAAACTCGTCAGATGACTATAGCACATTTCATCTACAATATTACAATAGCCCGGCTTTTATGGTTTTAATTTGTGGTAAAACCTGTGATATTGAATAGAATGAACAGATCATAATCAGATAAGACATGAAAAACGAAATAGGTGTTAAGTTTAAAAAATTATTCAGTTTATTTGGGCTGATTTTTGCAGGAGTTTTATTAACTGTGAATTTTTCAACAAATTCATTCGCCCAGGATGCCGGTTTAACTCCAGGTAATTTTGATGGATTTGAAACAGCCGACTGGCGTAATTTTCGCCCTAATTATATTGGAAGTTCGACAGAATTTATTCGTCCCAGGTTTGAAATAACAAATGAAAATCCTGTTTCAGGAAAGTATTCCCTCAGGTGGACCGGGGGTGATCTGGAGCACGAATGGCTGATGCTGAGCAATGCATTTTACCTGGCAAGACCGTTTTCTGCTACTGTATTATTCCGTTCGGATGATAGCAGCAATTCGTGGCGGGCCGGTTTTTATCTGATGCAGGATTATGATTTCTTCTCAGGTGTAATTTTAAACGCGGATGGAGCGGCTGTTCAGATTGATGCAGAAGAATGGGATACTGCTATATCAACACATCAGTCATTAGAGGCAGGCCAGGTCTACAGGCTCACAATCGCGCTTGATCAACGGAACCGATTTACTGCAACTGTCACGAATCATCAGAGCGGGGCAGTATTGTTTGAAAAGTCGGGGATTTCAGCTATAGAGCCCGGTGCAATTGCATTGTATGTGAAAACAGATGGAGGCAGTAATTCCAGGCTTTATTTCGATGATATTACGGTACAATCAGCCGATTACTATATAGAGACTGGTACATGGTCACGCGCTCCGCAACCCTATTTTGTAGCACTGGAAAGGCTGCCTGACGTTACCCAGGAAGAGGGGAACTGGGTAGGAGGTCATTCAGTAATGAAAACCGAAGAGAATGAATATTTGATATGGTATCGTGTCCGGGATAACGTGCAACGCGGGAAAGGATATGGTTTCGCAAGAAGCAGTGACGGAATACAATGGGAGAAGTATGAGAATAATCCGGTATTTGTGCCGGACAGAAAGTATGACAGCAATGAAAAAATTACTGTTTTAAAAGTTGACGGGATGTTCCGGGGATGGTATACCGTTGAACACGAAGGTTTGTGGATTACAAAGCACATACAAAGCCGGGATGGTATTCATTGGGAAAATGACGTGCCTGTAATTGATGATATGATGTGCAAGGATGCCGATGTGGTTTACCTGGATGGAAAATATTTTCTATACTGTATAGGGCCTGCCAATACGGAAATATCAGTTTATACATCCGGCAACGGGTTGGAATGGAAACTGCGGGAAGTTTATGAAATGGGAACTCACCGCCATCTCGCAGTCTATTTCGAAAGGGAAAACTCACGGTTTGCACTCTATCCGAGTGCCGGCGCAAAAGGTGTGAGTTACGCTGCTTCTGAGGACGGGATCCGGTTTGAACCGTTTACCCAGACCTGGGCACCTCCGGCTGTTGGCCTGGATGACTGGGTTGAGGCCGGAATCACTTATTTGTCTTTTTTACGGAATGAGCACGGCCATATTCAAACTGAAGACTACCTGCCGGTGTACTACCAGGCACGAAATACCTATGATAATAACATCCCGGGGTGGCTGTATCACGGTGGTGAAAGGGTGGTTTTGGCCGGTAAATTCGAAGGGCTCTTTATGGATATAGCGACCCGGTTGATGCCGGATGGAACATATCAGTATGGTGTTTTTCCCTTTGAAATTGACAGGGTAAAAGGCTTGTCAGTTTTTGCAGACCGTGAAAGTATCCTCCGTGTGAATTCGTGGAAGGAAAATGATCGAGTTTTAGCAGAGGGAGTAATCGAATCTCAACAATACACACTCATTCAGTTTTCAGCAGAAAATCTTGGTGTTGGTGATAAGTTTGAACTTTTACTTTCCGGGGAAACCGCTGCTGAAGGAGAGGTTCAAAGTGATGGAAAACTGATATTACGAACAATCTATCCTGATGATGCTGAAAGCATTTTTCAGATAAGAAGAAAATAAGATTTTAAGTTGCATGGCAAGTAACAGCAAGCTACTTTTTAATTTAGCTGTGCGTATATTAATGTCTTAATTTCTGAATATAGTAACTAACCAACATTTCACTTAAACTAACTGAATCCTGTAACCTGGATAAAGAGAAAAAGAACTTTTTGAATAAAGTGCTCCATGAAGGCTGATTCAACGGCTAAACTTACTTCAGGCAAAGAAATTTCCTCATCACTGAAACTTGAAGAGCTTAACAACTATTTCAGGGATAAAACTGTGGATGACCTGTTGATATGGGGGTATGAAACATTTGGAAATGAAATAGTTGCAGGTACGGCGTTTGGCTCCTCAGGAATTGTAATTCTTCACCGGCTGCACGAGCTTGGACTGCCCGTAAAAGCCTTTTGCCTTGATACTCAACTGCTTTTCAACGAAACATACCATCTCTGGAAAACAGTTGTTAAGCAATTTGACATAGAAATTGAACCGGTTCAGCCCATACTCACTTTATCAGGGCAGACTGCCCGCTACGGTGATGAACTTTGGAAAAACGATGCTGACAAGTGCTGTTATATCCGAAAAGTATTGCCTTTAAGAAAATATCTTGCGAATAAAAAAGCATGGATAACTGGCCTCAGGCGTTCGCAGTCTTCCACACGCAGTTGTATTGAAAAAATTGAATGGGATACTGAAAACAAGACCTATAAAATAAATCCACTTGCAGATTGGGGTTCTGAAAAAATCTGGGAGTATATTCATGCATATAAATTACCCTACAACCGGCTGCACGATGAGGGTTATCCGAGCATTGGATGTATACACTGCACAAGTCCTGTGAAAGACTTTTCAGACGAACGCTCAGGGCGCTGGGTAAATCTTGAAAAGACCGAGTGCGGCATACATTTCAGGAATGATCAATCATCGACATAATCATCGTATTCGAACATCAAGATACTCTGTTCGCGCACAATTTTTAAAATGCTATGGTGAAATAGCAGAATAAAAAAAGCCAGGGTAGTCCGAAATCAATGCAGATATGGTTTTGAATTTTTACTGTAAAAGCGCTTTTTTATATCCTGATGCACAATAATCCTGGTTTATATTTTGTGATTATTTTTTTATAAAAAATAATTTGAATTAGAATACGATAGTTTTTAACCTGATTGTGTTCAGTTAAAACACTGGTACACAATAAGAAATTAAATGAAAAACCACCCATTCAAGTCCGCTATCTGTTGTATGATGCACACCTGTGCAGCGATGATTTGCTGTATGTGTATGATGATGGGCAGTGGACCGGATGCTTCATGAAATTCTGACTAAACAGACAAAATTTCCCGAAAGCCCGCTGCCTGATACAGACAGCGGGCTTTTTCTTTTTTAAGAAAGAAATTACCGCCTTCCTTTCTGTGTCAGACCGGGCTTTGTGAAAACAAACTTCAACTCAAAAAAACACAAAGCAAAAAATGTCAGTAACATTAACACAACATAAATCACTGGTAACAACAGAATGGGCAGCTAATCATCTTCATGATCCTGCTGTACGTTTCGTAGAAGTAGATGTGAATACCCGATCATACGATTCAGGACATATTCGCGGTGCAGCAGGATGGAACTGGAAAACAGAACTCCAGGATCAGTTGCGTCGTACCATAGCATCGAAAGAAGACTTTGAGGCTCTACTGTCTCGGTCGGGAATCAAAAACGATACAACAATCATACTTTATGGTGATAACAATAACTGGTTTGCCGCATGGGCTTACTGGCTACTGAAATATTATGGCCATGATGATGTACGAATCCTGGATGGCGGACGAAAAAAGTGGGAAGATGAAAACCGGGAACTGACAAACGAAGTTACAATCTTCGAATCCACTGAATATAAAATCGGCGAAATCAAACAAAAATACAGGGCTTTCCGCGATGATGTTGCCCAAACACTCGGCAGCCGGGTTCATGGGCTTGTGGATGTCCGTTCCCCCGATGAATTCACAGGTAAAATTCTTGCACCTCCCGGCCTTGATGAACTTTCTCAGCGAGCGGGGCATATTCCCGGCGCACGTAATATTCCATGGTCGAAAGCGGTAAATGAAGATGGAACTTTTAAATCTTTCGAAGAACTCCGCGCTTTATACGAAGGAGAAGGGATCACACCGGATAAGAAAATTATCTCCTACTGCCGAATTGGCGAACGCTCAGCCCATTCATGGTTTGTTTTAAACGAACTTCTTGAATATCCCAATGTTCGCAATTACGACGGCTCCTGGACGGAGTGGGGAAACCTGATAGATGCGCCAATTGAACGATAACCAAATTTAAATCTAATACTTATTATCTGTAAAAAATCTCCGGGTTTTAGTAAACCCGGAGGTTGGATAATGAAACGTAAAAGTTATGAGCAGTAAAAAAAGCAACGTCGAAGTCATAAAAGAAAACAGCGATTACCT
>RECI01000229.1 GCA_007694095.1 Balneolaceae bacterium
TTGCCCGGTTTATAGGGTTCAGTATACCAAGATCGCGCAACGCTGACAGATCCGGCGGGTGCTGTCAGGTTGATCCAGCATCCAGCATATCAATCTTTCCAAATACACCCGTACTTTCGCGATAAATCGAACCAGGGCTAAATTTTTAAAACCTCAGATAAATACCAAAAGCAATCCGGTTCACCTTGTCGAAAGTAAGGTCTTCAGTTCCGGTGAACTGGCTTATTCTGTATTCAATAAATGGGCTGACAACCGGTATCAGTGTAAATTCTGCACCTCCAAAGGCATTCCAGTAAAAATTATTTTCTTTAAAACTCAATTGCTCTCTTTCCGTGCTTTGTTTGAAACGGTCTAACCCGACTCCTGCTCCCACATAGGGTTTGACGATGCCAAGCCGGATACCTAAAAGTGCCGCAAGGCCATAGTCATAAACATCCATATCCCGGCTGATTGTAGCCCCATCTCCGATGGAAAGGTTGTTGGTTTCGTTAAAATAGCTGAAATGGCCACGTATGCCAAGATCCAACATGTGTCCCTTGCCCAACAATCCCTTTTCGAGCCTGACACCAAAACCGTTTGTCGGATATTCGTCACGTATTTCATAAGATGCGCCAATTGCAAACTGAGCATTTGCATGATCTTTCACTGGCAACAAAAACAATATAATTGTACTAATTGCAATAATTAATTTCATAATTGAACCTTTTTAATTCCTGATTATATATGATAAACATGTGACAGGTTGTAACTTCGCTATTTACATGATATCGTATTCAGGCACAATTTGTTTCCTGATTTTAAAAAACACCAAAAATTCTGGCAGAGCCAAAAAAGATCTCATCCAATCTAAATCATCTCATTTATCGGCCATCTTAATTTCTACACAAATCCGTAAATATCCGATACGAGTAATAATTTACCGGCCAACGGTTTTTCGCAACATTGTAAATTTCAATAAACCATAGAGATACCTTATGATATTTGGGGATAATGCTCAAAACATTGTTTCGTTGTAATCTTCATCATTTTTAATTGAAGTAACAATAAAAAAAGATTAATATATAAGCATATATACAGTTATTGAACTGACAAATAATAAAACCCGGTCTACTGACTCCACAACATAGCTGAGCTTATCAGTTAACAAAAACCGGATTTTTTATTTGTAAGAACAAAGCTTTAAAATTGAATCCAAAACCTAATTATCCATACCATGAATGAATCAGGAAAAAATGAAAAGAAAAGCGGACTGTCCCGTCGTGAGTTCCTAACCAAAGCTGCAGCCGTTTCTGCAGGTTTAGGATTCACTATTGTGCCAAGCAAAGTCGTAAGTGGTTTAGGCCATAAAGCACCGAGTGATAAATTAAATATTGCCGGTATTGGTGTTGGCGGTCGCGGTTTCGGTGTACTCCGGCAAATGGAATCGGAAAATATTGTGGCGCTTTGTGATGTCGACTGGAGATATTCACAAAACTGTTTTAATCACTTCCCGAATGCAAAGAAATACTGGGACTGGCGTGTTATGTATGATGAGATGATCGATGACATAGATGCGGTAATGGTTGCCGGATCTGATCACACTCACGCGATCCAGGCTGCACATGCCATGACTCAGGGTAAGCATGTCTATGTTGAGAAGCCACTCACTCATACTGTTTATGAATCAAGGCTTCTTACAAAGCTCGCCGAAAAGTATAAGGTTGCCACCCAAATGGGTAACCAGGGTTCATCCGATGAAGGCGTTAACCTGATGATTGAATGGATCAGGGCAGGTGAAATTGGTGAGGTAAGAAAAATTGAATCATTTACTGACCGCCCGATCTGGCCACAAGGCTTGAATACTCCATCAGAACAAATGCCAGTACCGGACACAATGAACTGGGATCTGTTTGTAGGCCCTGCCCGAATGCGGCCATACCATGAAATTTACACCCCATGGAACTTCAGGGGATGGTGGGATTTCGGAACCGGTGCACTTGGAGATATGGCATGCCACATTCTCGAAGCACCGTTCAAGGCACTTGAACTTGGATATCCGATAAAAGTACAGGGAAGCTCCTCAATGCTGCTTCGCGATTCTGCTCCGGTATCACAGAAGGTTCGCCTGGTTTATCCAAGAAGGCAAACAAGCTTTGGAATTCAGCCTGCAGTAGAGATAGACTGGTATGATGGCGGCTTGCAGCCCGTGAAACCGGAAGGCTGGACTGAAGCACAGAAATACAAGCCTGACGCATGGCCGGGTGGCGGAAATATGAACCACAGAGGTGGTGCGGTTATCTTCCACGGAACCAAGGATACCATGATTTGCGGATGCTACGGTGCTGATCCGTGGTTACTCTCAGGAAGGGTACCGGATGTTCCTAAAACAGAAAGAAGAGTAGACACCACACATTACATGGACTGGGTGCGTGCTTGTAAAGAAAGCCCGGCAAACCGTGTAGAAGCAAAATCCAACTTCCATGAATCAGGACCATTTAACGAAATGGTGGTTATGGGTGTACTTGCAGTTCGTCTGCAGGCACTAAACAAAGAACTCCACTGGGATGGAGAAAACATGCAGTTCACGAATATAGGTCCGAATGAATCACTTCGAATCATCATCGAAGACGGATTTACTATCGAGGATGGCCATCCATCGTTCAGGCGAGACATGACAGATCCGATGAATGCACGTGAATTTGCAAACAGCCTCATCAAAACAAACTATCGTGAAGGCTGGGATCTGCCAGACATGCCCGCATAGTTCATCCATAAACCCTTATAACCATATATGAAAACCGAAATAACTTATAAATCATCTGTTCTTAAAGTTGTACCCATGATGATTCTCACAGCCGCCATATTTATGGCGGCTTGTGCATCTGAAGACCGTGAAGCTGCTCAAACCGAGCCCGCCGTGGAAGAAGAAGTACCCATCAACACACTAACCCAGGCTGAAATTGATGAAGGCTGGGTATTGCTGTTCGACGGTGAAACTTTCGATGGCTGGCGAGGCTATAACCGGGATGCATTTCCCGATGGCGGCTGGGTCATTGAAGATGGAACACTCCGTGTAGTTGGAACCGGAATGGGCGAAGCCGGTGGACAAGGAGGAGATATCATCTATGATGAAAAATTCCACAATTTCCACCTTAAACTGGAATGGAAAGTTTCCGAAGGAGGTAACTCCGGAATATTCTATCTTGGCCAGGAACTCGAAAACCGGCCTATCTGGCACTCCGCACCCGAAATGCAAATCCTGGATAATGACAACCATCCGGATGCTCTGCTGGGTGTTGATGGTAACAGGAAAGCCGGGGCTCTGTATGATCTCATTCCCGCAAATCCACAGAACTTTCGTGGTGCTGGCGAGTGGAATCAGGCTGAAGTGCTGGTGTACAGGGGCACAGTAGTACATTTCCAAAACGGAGTTCCTGTAGTTGAATATCACCTGGGTACACCTGCCTGGGAACAAATGGTTGAAAACAGTAAATTTGCAGATTATAAAGATGTTTTTGGAATCAATCAGCCCGGGCTTATCTCCCTGCAAGACCACGGTGATGATGTCTGGTTCAGAAATATTAAAATAAGACGCAGATAACTTTAAATTTTCTTTTCTACTTTTAAATTAAAGCCATCATTGAACAATGATGGCTTTTTTATTTCTACGATTTTGAATAATTGTTTTTTTGGCAGTAATCACTACTTGTTTTTACCTAATAGTAAAACGAGATTTTCTATAAAAACGCTGATTTTTACCAACTTTATGAAACAGAGGAATTTATATTGTGGATTTACAATCATTTTTACTAATATTAAATGCGCTCAAGTAGCGTCTCTCTTGATGAATAGTCAGGGTATCACACCGGATACGTGTGATACCCTCTTTTTTTTATGAAACACACCTGTCTCAAATTCGTATTCTTCAAGTTGATCTATTCCTCTTTATTCTATTTTGGATATATTACTATTTTAAAAATCAACTCTACATTTACATGAAAAACTTTAAAATTGATCATCGCACCAATAATGGTTTTGAGGTATTAGATCTGCATGGTGAACTCGATGCCCATACTGCCTCAGAGCTTGAAGACGCGATTAAAAATCTCATAAGCCACAAGAAATCAAATATCATCGTAAACTTTCGGCGGCTTGAATATATAGCCAGTGCCGGCCTCGGTGTGTTTATGGCTTATATCGAAGATGTACGAAGTATAGGTGGCGATATAAAACTTACCAATATGAATGATAAGGTGTTCAATGTTTTCGATCTGCTCGGTTTTCCAACGCTATATGATATTTTGGATGATGAGGAGTCTGCAATAAGCAAATTTTTAAAAGAAATGTCCTGACCAATTGGAAAAGGCCGCCACATATACTAAAAAGATACAGGCTTCAACGGAAAACCTGGCTGAAGTTCGTGAATTCGTATCGAAACATGCCACTGATCATGGATTCTCAAAACAGAATATTACTGACATTCGACTTGCTGTGGATGAAGCTTGCACCAATATCATTAAACATGCCTACAAATATGACAAATCGAAAGTGGTTTCCATAGAACTTGAATTTGAAGATGACCAACTGATTGTGCTGCTAAAAGATAATGGAGTTGGTTTTAATCCTGATTCTTATGAAAAACCTAATTTACCGGAACAAATTAAAAAGAAGAAAAGAGGCGGAATGGGCGTACATCTTATGAAGAATCTGATGGATAAGGTAATTTATAAAAACATAGATGGGAAAAATATACTTTATATGTGTAAAAACCGGGATCAATCATTTTGAATTCACCATCCAAAAATAGCCTGCAAACCTCATTTGAACTAAAAACAGTTCTTGAAACCAGCCGGATGCTGGTTGAATCCAGGGATCCTGAGTTTATCATAAACAGCCTTTTGCTCATCATTATGGGAAGGCTGCTGGTACCGAAGGCTGCTTTATTTTTTTTCGATCCGGCCGAAGGCCGCTACTGCCTGAAAAAAAGCAAAGGCTTTGATGGCCTGAATGAAAATCAGCTTTATGATATTATAACCGATGTAGATCAGCAAAATGACTCTTACTTCACTGTTGATTCTGCTCATCCCGATTTTCCACAAATAGTTCTTGAACCAAATAACAGCATTTTTGTGAACCTGAGAACAAGCAACAATCATCATGGATTTCTGCTGCTTGCCCCTAAAGCAACCAAAACCCCATACCGGAAAGATGAGCTCGAGTTTGTTGAAGCCCTTTGCATCATTTCCACATCAGCTCTTGTCAATTCGCAGCTTTTTAATGAATTAAAAAACACTTATAGAAATCTGGACAGGAGAATACACGAACTGAATACACTATTTGATTTATCCAAGGAGTTTAATTTTCTGGTTGACCGTGAAAAAATTGCAAGAATTTTCAAATTTGCACTTCTTGGCCAGTTGTTTATCCGCACTTTTTTTCTGATCTACAAAACCGCAGATTCACATACACTTCTTGCATCGAGCGGGTTGACCGGAAAGCCCTCTGATAAACAAATAAAACGAATATTTGATGCTATCGAAAACGAAGTTGTGATTCCGGATAGTAACTTAATTGAAAAGCATCCCTGGATCAGTAAAAATAAAATCGCAGCATTCATTTCTGTTTCCATTCAAAACGAAAAAGTAGCTGTTATTGGTGTTGGTGAACGTGCCAATAAAATACCGTTCGGTGAAAATGATTATAACTTTTTGAAATCACTATCCAATCTTGCTGTTATTTCGATCCAGAAAACCTATTTTTTGGATGACCGTATCGACAAAGAGAGAATGGAAGAAGAGTTATCTATTGCAAAATCGATACAAGAGGGCCTTCTGCCAGACCCATTGCCCCGAATTGAGGGAATTGACCTTGCCGCAAGAACTATCTCATCACGGGAAGTTGGCGGTGATTATTTTGACATCGCAAAAACACCAGATGGCAACACCATTTTTTCTATTGCCGATGTTACCGGCAAGGGGGTGCCTGCCGCCCTTTTAATGGCAAATCTGCAATCTATGCTCCACGTGTTACTTCCTGTCGATATCACCCTCGCGGAAGCAACAGAGAGGATCAATTCAATAATATTTAAAAATACACCATCTGATAAATTCATCACATTTTTCTGGGCGAAATATGTAAGTACGCACAAGCTGCTGAGATATGTAAATGCAGGGCATAATCCCCCGCTGTTACTTAGAGACCAAAATGATGAATTTGAATTACTTAGCCAGGGCGGATTGCTGCTCGGGGCCATGGAAAGTATTATGCCCTACGTAGAGACTGATATCCAGTTAAACCCAAACGATATATTGGTATGTCATACGGATGGGGTTGAAGAGGCTATGGACGAAGAAACCGATGAGGAGTACGGAGTTGAACGCCTCAAACTGTGCATCATGAAAAATCGCCATAAAACTTCACAAGAGATCCTTGAAGCCATTGTTGAGGATGTAAGGCATTACTCGGGTAATAAACTTGGCGACGACCTTACCCTGCTTATACTCAAGGCCTCCGATTCATTCTAGGATTAAAAATCTCGGTAAACCCACCATTCTGCTGCTGTTCTGCAAGAGCAATGATTGTCTCGTAGGTACGGTAACGGTTTAAAATTTCCTCTACGTAACGAACCGGTTCAATACCTCTTGCAAAGCCATATCTCGCGTCCTGGTAATATCGGCGTTGCATCAATTTCAGTAATGCATCAGAAACCTCCTCCCATTCATTCGGGTTTCGGTTTCTGTCAATTACCAGCCGTCGCGCATCAGCCATATGGCCCATACCAACATTATACGTAGCCAGGGCAAAAGCCCACTGGTTTGTTGAATCAAGATACGCGTAATGCTCAAGATGACTCTTCAGGATTTGTGCTCCAACCTGAATACTGGTTAAAGGATCATATAATTCTTCGTAAGGCACTTCTACAAACTGAGGCATGATCTGCATTAGCCCTACAGCTCCTGCCCAGCTTTTACTATGTGGGTTAAAACCTGATTCCTGGGCAGCAATAGCAGTGAGCATCAGCCAGTCAAGATCCATGGATTCAGCAACGGCTTTGATCATATCATCATACGGGGAAATAATTCCGATTGATTGAAACTGCCATTCCGGATTAAAATAATCTGCCATTTGCCTGCTTTCTTCGAAATATTTTCTTCGCAGGATATTCAAAAACGTTGATCGGCGTGGCTCCTCCCTGTCTTCAGAGAGCCTGAAATGCTTGTAGAGATAGCGGTTCAATCGGGTTTCGAGATCAGGTGAATTAGTCCTGATAGCCCAAGCAATAGTATCAGACTTTGCGATTACTGGCCCCGGCATAAGGCCATCCATATATCGGTTGGCTGCAAAAAAAATGTTATCATCGGCAACAGTTGCCCTGATATTTCCATTGGCAACCTGTACAAGTGCAGCTTCAGTATCCATTCCGTCTGATAATACACTCAGGTTAATGTCATAACCGTCATCAATCAAATCTAGAAGCCTGTAATAGTAGGAACTGTTCTGGCGTACGGAAATTGGTATACCTGTTCCGGATAGTTCTTCAAGGGTTGCCGGGCGGCGCCTTTCCCTGGACGTATAGACGATCATCTGATCAACAATATTATATGGCCGGGTAAAATTTACCACACGCTTGCGTTCAGGGGTTATCGTATAATTGGCAGCAATCACATCACCCACGCCCTGGTTAAGTAAATCAAAGGGATTTTCTTCAGCACCAACAATGATTACTTCGAGTGCAAGGTCATTTTCACGGGCAAATTCGCGTAACAGCTCATACTCAAACCCAACTTCAATTCCCTGGTTCAGAAAATAGGTGTTTGAGCTGTAGTAGGTAATCATTCTCAATACACCTGAATTTTTTATTTCAGCAAAATCCCTTTCTATGGGCTCATACTGTGTAAGGAGTATATCCCTGCCATCTCTGTCGTATCTGTCCGACTTCTTTTGACAGGAAGACAGGATTAATGCAGTGGTTATGAGAGCAAAAAATATGCCCTTTATGATTGGATTGTACTTGAATACCATATATTACTGGTTCGTTCCTGATTACGAAGGCTGCCTGCTAAAACAATCTATATTTGCAAGCAACGTTACTCTCTGAGTAAAACTCAAATCTCATAGATTTAATTTTATTTTTGAAGATCATCTAACGAACGGAAAATGTAAGTCTCTTGAAAACCGCAGTCGTAATAAATGTTTGTTTATGGTTGATACTTATCTACTCAACAAGTATTAACGCACAAGTTACCGGTTTTGTTGTTGATCATCAATATGGTACACCAATTGTGGGTGCAACGGTCTCTGATGAATCTCTTACATTTGGTACACAAACTGACAAAAACGGTTATTTTGAGATAAATATCAGCGATTTCCCAATAACTTTGAGAATCTCTTCTGTAGGATTCGTAACAAAAAAAGTAGTGCTTCAGGGGGAAGAAAAAGAGATGATCGTAATGCTTCATCAGGCTGTTTTTGAGAGTGAAGGGCTGCTTGTAACAGGTGATCGTATCCAAATCAGCGAACATGACGCCCGCCCGGTTCCGGTTACAAGGGTAAAACCATCAGATTTAATGATGACTATTCATGCTTCTGCCCCCGAAATGCTGCGGGCTGAACCGGGTGTTTATGTTCAGCAAACTACAATTGGGCAAGGCAGTATTTATGTCCGCGGGAGATCGGGCAGGGATGTTCTCTATCTTTTCAACGATTTCAGGATTAATCCCGGTTTTACGCGATCGGGACAAAATCAATATTTTGCAGCCATAGATCCATTTTCTGTTGATGAAATCCGTGTATATCGTGGTCCTGTTTCTGTATTCTATGGCAGCGATGCCTTGTCGGGCGGCGTTCATGTTAAACCCGAAATACCCTCATTTGCTGATACATCATCCGCAAGCGGCAGAATATTGTTTCAATCCAATTTTTGGGGAACCGCAGAGAAAACAGGTACCGCCAATTTACGGTATCAACAACGTCGAATGGCGTTATCTGTCACCGGAACGTTGAGAAGCTTCCGGTATTACCGAATGCCGGAATCCTCCAACGATGACAGATGGTTTCCGTATACCAACAAGTTGAACTTTGCAGAAATGAATTTTGGTGCTCTTACCGGATCCGGACGGTTTTTTATTGATGATTCTAACCAAATTTCATTTGTAAGCTACTATAGCCGCATTCCCGATTCCCCACGGATTGACAGAATGATACTTGGTTATGATATTGAAAACAGTCCTCTCCCCACAGTGCCTAGAAGCGGTTACCTGTCCAATACAGCGCCTTTGGTATTTTCCGCACACAGTCTCACGTACCAGCATAGCCGAAATTATTTATTGTTCAACAGTCTCCGCCTGAGAGCAGCTTTTCACCGTTTAAATGACGATCGCGCAGAAAGGGATTTTCTGTCACCACCATATTTTTCAATCCATTCCAGCGAGATGAAACGTGAATTTACCCTTGCCGAGAGCAAAACAATCGAAAGAAATCAAAGTAACCAATATTTATTTTCTACCGATCTGACTACTCCACTACGTGAAGGATTGACACTTAGCTGGGGTACAGATCTTGCTTATGAAACAATTTTCAGTTCATTCCGATCGGATAACAGCCCGGCAGGGTTGCCACGCTACCCGGATGGATCGGAAATTCTTTCAGCGGCATTATTTTTGCACACCGATCATAATATTTCCAGAAATTTCCTTTTGGAATACGGAGCCCGGTATTCTTATATACAAAACCGCCTTGCTTTCGAAGGCCCGGATACCGCGAGAGCTTTTGAACCAACCCGACAATCGTTCGGTCAGCTAACAGCGGCGGCTGGTGCCCGTTATACCATTAATCGCTATTTTGATATTACCGGGAATCTCTCTTCAGGATTCAGGGCACCAAACATTGCCGACCTCGCAGAAATTGGAATTCGCAGATCAGACCAGTTTCAATCACCGAACATTAACCTCGATCCCGAAAAATCATTAAATTTTGACACCGGATTTCATTTCAAATCGGACGTCCTTACGTTCGAAACTCATTTTTTCTGGCTTCATTATTACGATAAAATTGAAAGAGAATTTACAGGTAATATTGTAGACAGAGAGGGGAGATTCATCAGGAATGGGAGTCAGGCAGAATATGTGTCGGAATATGTGGAAGTTCGTTCTGAAAACGTTGGGACAATGAACCTGTATGGGATTGAATTGGGAGCCAAAATTAAGTTAGCACGAATTGCAACCGGCGGTTTGAATTTTAATTATATCTGGGGTGAACTGAAGGGTAACGGTGGAGAAAAAGAACCGGTGGACAGAATTCCGCCGGCAAATGGCATCGCCTATATTGATTTTGAGGCTCATCCTGCTTTGATGCTCCGCCCACAGGTACGCTATAATCTATCACAACGAAGACTGTCGCCACTCGAGATCAGTGATAACCGAATTTCAAAATATGGTACTGACGGTTTCGTGAATATGCAGCTTGTTGCTGTTTATGACGGAATACCATCCATGCAGATAAAAATATTTGCAGACAACCTCTTCGATAGATCATACAGGGAGCATGCAAGTGCACTGGACGGGCTAACCAGGAACGTTACCGTTTCATTGGCATACTCTTTTTAGCATAGTTTCCCGGCAGCCTTCTTGTCCAGCTCAGGGAAACACCGGTCATAATAATGACCATTGCCGAGATGGAAAGTGCAGCCGGATTTTCACCAAAAATAAAATAGGCCGCGAGAGCTGCAAACACCGCTTCAGTTAAAACAAGTGTAGATAACAGTGTTGGAGAGATGTATTTAACGGCATAATTCATTGATCCATGACCGATGATGGTTGGCCCAATTGCAAGGGCAATCCCAATCAGAAATGCGGTAAAACTGATGAATGGGATACCTGCTGACCAAATAACCGCCAATATGGTACAGGTAATGGCAGCATACAGGTATACGTAGAAAACATAATCAATCCACTCCGTATGCTGGCGGATACGGCGGCCCAGTAAAAAGTAGATCACAAAAATTACCGCTGCAAGAAAAGCTAATGTATTTCCAAAAAGTGCATCTGGAAACTGGCCTGCCTGTGTGTCATCTGCAATTCCAAGGAGTACTGAACCGCCGAAAGCAATAAAAACCCCAACCCAAACGATCGGTCTGAAATTCTTTTTAAAAATCAGACTTTCTGCTACAATAAGCATTACAGGATGGATGGTTACCAAAACCGATGCGGATGCAACCGATGTGTAGTGAAGTGACGCTATCCAAAGAGTAAAATGCAGGCCAAGTGAAATACCTGCCGCCATCAGCAAAAAAGGAGTGGCGCCATTTTGTTTTAGTTGCCGGAGTGTAACCCGTTTTGGATACCAGAATGGAATCAGGATCAAGACCGCGAAAAGTGTCCTCATCGCAGCCAGGGTTAGTGCCTCAACATCCGTCGCAAAACGTACCAGTATAGGGGCAAACCCAAAAGTCAGTAATCCTGCTGTAAGTAAAACTACTACTTTAAATAGCGGAATTTCTGGTTCTGCTGTTATTTTCAAAATACTGGTATTTAACGGATTCTATCCATCGACTTAACCAATTCTTCATCCTTTTTTATCCATTTACCTGCGAGCCAAAACATTAAAAGAGCCAGAATGATCAACCCTACACCAAGAACGTCATTAAACAACTGAGCCCTGAGGCCGCCCAGAGAGAATAGGACTCCAAATGCTGCACCTAAACCAATGATTTGAAGATAAGTGCCAAATTTCACCACTTTTAGCTGGAATTTCCTGTTCTTGTAAAGGAAAATTGCCAGAAAAGATAAAATCATGGCCAGCGTAAGCGAACCGGCAAGCCCGAGGCCTATCCATATTACCGGGTCTTGAACACCCCTGCTGTAAATTGGAGTAAAAAAAACTGCCAGGTTTAAAATTGTGGCCAGGAAAAGATAGATGGATTGAGGTCGCTGTATCACGGGATTTCTTAAGCAGGTTTGGTGAGAATTATTTATCAGCCAAAAATAAGAAAATTTGAACAGAACTCATGAGTAAATGAACCTCACTGATTTACCAAAACTCAAATACCAAATTCCAAAACACCTGTTACTTTTTTACCCCTGGCCTTGCCGGGCCATTTGTCATTACGAATGGATAAAAAACGTTTGGGATTTGGTACTTGGATTTTGAATTTTTTGGTTAGTATTTACCATCTAAAATATTAAAATGGTGTATATACCGGTTGTTGGACATGTTATGCAGCATGCTTATGCAAGTTTAGCGAGTTTTTTCGAAACAGAATCAAAGGTGGAATAAAGTACGGGCACCACAACCAATGTGAGGAATGTGGCAAATGTTAAACCGCTGATGATTGCAATTCCCATTGGTCCCCAAAATGCGGTGTTCTCACTTCCAAATTGAAATCGGGGATCGAAACTTCTGAACAGCTCAACAAAATCGATGTTAATGCCAAATGTAAGCGGTACAAGCCCGAGAATGGTGGTAAGTGCTGTGAGAATTACCGGCCGGAAACGGATCAAACCCGCTTCTATAATAGCATTCTTCTTACTAAGGCCCTGTTCAGTGAGCTGCTTCACGTAATCCATTAGTACAATGTTGTTCACGCATACAATTCCTGCCAATGATATAATACCGATGAATGTCATCAAACCGAAAGGTGTACGTGTCAAAATCAACCCGAGTAGTACACCTAACAAACTAAGCCCGACGGCCGTCATGATGATCAAAGGGGAAACTATACTGTTAAATTTTGCCAGCATCACCAGGAATATGAGAGCAAAACCTACGAGTAACGCTGTGGTAAGAAAACCGAATGCTTCGTCCTGGTCTTCACTTTCACCGGTATATTGCATGCTATAGCCGGGGGGTAAATTTTGCTGGTATTCTGCAAGCACTTCCTGTGCTTTTACCAATACCTCCGGGCCGCTGAACCCCGGCGCTGCCTGGCCAACCACAGTAGCTGTCCTGCGCAGGTTTAGCCTTGTGATATTGCCAAGACCCGACCCCTCTTCAAATGTTGCCACAGATACAAGAGGCACCGTGGCACCCATTGGAGTGCGAATAGTGAGGTTGCGCAAGCTTTCGAGGTCTTGTCTGTCTTCGGGGCGCAGCCGTACCATAATGTCGTATTCATCTTCACCATCCCTCCATTTGCTTGCTTCCAGGCCGTTATTGGCAATTCGGATGGTTTGAGCAATATCAGCCATATTTAATCCAAACCGGCTCGCACTTTCGTAATCCACAAGAATTCTGTATTCCGGCAAACCGCCGCTTACGTTATTTCTTACATCTACCAGTCCGGGGACGGTCTGTGTAACTGATGCATCTACAAGAATCTGTGTAATTTCCCGGGTAATACGCACAATCTCATCGAAATCATCGCCTGATATTTCAATATTTACCGGAGCACCTGTTGGCGGGCCGATCTGTTCACCATCGATATTAATGATCACGTCTGGAATATCGCGAATCACTTCCCGAATTTTTGTAAGTGTTACACCGGATGGCTCAACCCTTTCACCAAAATCAACGAGGTTCAATGTTAGACGGGCTAACTCAGGGCTTTGGCCTCCACCGCCGAAGAAAGGGTCTCCCGAAACTCCAACATTGGTTTGAATACTCTCAATGTTTGCCTTTACCCTGTCATCACGGTCAATGAGGTCGTAAATTCGCTGCTGAGCAAAATGCGCGATTTCATTCGTTGCATCCACATTCATCCCTATCGGGCCTTCGAGTTCTACAATAATCCGGTTTGGATCAGTTTCAGGAAAAAACTCAACTCCTGTGGGTGCAAAGCTGAACATGGCAAAAATGGCAAATAACGAAGCCAGTACAGAATTAAGAAGCAGTGCCCTGTTATCTGTCAAAATAAGCGGCCGATCCGATCGCCTGAATAATCCCAAACTACCAACTATAATTAAAAGTACCGGAATTGAAAGCAATACAATCCATATTGGGAGTAAAACGGTTTTTGTTAACGACACGATAAGGAGTATCAGAGAATTAAAAATGCCGAGAACGAAACCGGTAATGATGGAAATCTGGCCACCCCTGAAAATGGCTTCAAGAAAGTGGATCATTACCATGATAAATCCAACTGCTGCCAAGACACCTGCCATGGCAAAAAGAATCCCGGAAGCAGGTGAAAAAATCCCAACTATTCCGCCAAATATGGCCAGGATCAGCGCAACGGCAAGGCTGCCCAGTGCAAGGGTATTCCTTAGCAGGGCATATTTTGGCCGGTAATCTCTTTGTAAAAATGTGCGAAGCATTACCTTGTAATATTGCAGAATACGCGGCAATGTGCGGGATGTAAAAATATCGGAGAGCGGTTTGATGATAAACCTATAAGAGAGATAGAAAAAGAGTATGGCCAGAATGGTAACAAACAGTGTTGTAAGATTTGCCATACCAATAGCAACTGCGAGAAAAACCGCAATGCTAATTCCGAGGCCTTTCACAAACGTGGATCTCTTTTCGGTTTTCTCGTGATCCAGTTTTACAAGGTAAGCAGTCAATACCGGGTATAGAACAAGTGCCACAAACAGTGAACACAGTAAAACTATGATCAGCGTCATAGGCAGGTATCCCATAAACTGCCCGATAATTCCAGGCCAGAAAGTCATCGGTATAAAAGCTGCCAGAAGGGTAGATGTTGCAGCGATCAATGCGTAGCCAACTTCATCTGTTGCAAGTTTGGCGGCTTCAAAACGCTCATAGCCCATCTCCCGGTAGCGATAGATATTTTCGACTACAACGATGGAATTATCCACAAGCAGGCCAAGTGCAATAATCAAACTGAACAGAATAATGAAATTCACAGTCTGCCCGGTAATTAAAAGCACGATAAAACCTACCAGGATGGAAAGCGGCACAGCCGTTCCCACCAGTATTGCATTTCTCACACCAAGAAAGAAAACCAGGACGAGTATTACGAACAGCATACCGCTGATAATGCTGTTTTCGAGATCAGAAATCAGCTGGGTAATATCCTCACTGAAATCTCCCGTAATCACTACATTGGTACCGGGCGGCATTGCGTAATCTTCAACGATACGCTTAACTTCCTGCGCCGTATCCAGAATATTTACACCAGGCCTTTTTTTGATATTCAAACTGATAACCTGGTTATCCTGGATCTGGTCGGCCGGGATATCAATTTTCTTTCCGCTCTCATCTATTTTGTAGGCGCGCAGGCGTGCATAGCTTTCACGTTCTTTAAAGCCAAATACCACTTCTGCAACATCTCTCATATAAACCAGGCCCGGACCCCTTGGCCCATCGCCCATTGGACGTGCAACCACGAGATTTTCAATTTCCACAGGATCCTGGAATTCCCCGCTTACACGGATCAGGTAACTCATCATATCAACATCTACAGTACCACCAGGTATGGTTAAGTTCTGGCCCTGTATAGCATTGATTAACTGTCCAAAGCTCAGCCCATAACCATTCAGTGCTGCCAGGTTAACATTAACCTGAACTTCTCTTTGAGTGCTGCCAACAACTTCCACATCCCGAATTCCCGCCACAGTCTCTATTTCATCTTCAAGGCGCTCGGCAACCTCAGTGAGCCGGGAAAGAGGATAATCCGCTGAGAGGTTGATTGTCATTATGGGAAAATCATCCAGGTCAATTTCTATGATGAACGGATCTTCGGCATCGGGTGGCAGATCAGTTCTTGCAAGATCCACCCGCTCACGTACTCGTTGTGAAGCTTCTGTTATTGGCACATCCAGATCGAATTCCACAATCACGCTGCTGAAACTTTCGGTAGTGGTTGACCTGATGTCTTTTACACCGCTGATTCCCTGAAGCTCTCGTTCAATAGGCTGTGTAACAAGAGATTCCATGTCGGATGGTGAAATACCGGGATAGATGGTATTGACGATAAATATCGGTATCTCAATAGATGGATTCGACTCTTTCGGAATTGTACTGTAACTGTATGCCCCTGCAACAACAAGTATCGCCGTCAGAACAATGATTGCAGTTCGATTCTTTAAAGTGATTTCAGTTAATTTCATAAAGATGCCTTATCAAAGATTTTTCACACTCAATTATTATCATCAAAAAGTAATAACAGGACGATCGGCTTCGCGCAGCCTGTTTGCCCTTTCCAGGCTGGATTCGTTTTGCAGGATATTTAACTGATCGCCGGCACTTAGTGTCCTCATCCCTGAAACCACAATTTCATCCCCTTCACTTAATCCATCCAATATCTGCACCAGCGAACCAGATGCCAACCCGGTTCTGATCGGTATTAATTCCGCGAATTTATCACCGTTTTGTACTTTGGCGCGGAAAATGAAAACACCTTCCTCATCACGTAATATTGCCGTCCTGGGAACAATTATCGCATCTTCAAGTGAACTGCGTTTCACCTGTAAATCAACTACCATATCGGGCTTTATCTGTTCACCGGGATTTTGAAGTTCAACTTCCACGGTGAATGTCCGTGTGTCCGGGTCAATTACATTGCCGGCATAACTCACATTTCCCGGCCTTGTTTCACCGCCCAATGACCTGAAGTAAATCAACACATCTGTACCTTCGGTAATTTCGCCAGAGTATCGTTCAGGTATACCGGCCACAATTTTTACCCGCCCGGTATTAACGAGCCTTACCACAGGCTGGCCCGGGTTAACAAGCTCTCCGGTTCTAACCATCCTTTCTTCAATCCTGCCGCTGAAAGGGGCCTCAATTCTTGAGTCGCGCAGCTGTTTTTCAGCCTGGGTTAGCTGTGCCGATGCCTGGTCACGCTGAGCGCGTGCACTTCTAAAATCCTGTGTGCTTATGATCGAATCTGCATACAATGCTTCAAGCCTGTTAAATGTATCTTCGGCAAGTTCAAAACCTGTTTTTGCAGCTTCAAACTGTGCCCTGATCATACGGTCATCCAGTTGAGCAATTGGATTCCCCCTTTGTACTCTATCACCCCTTTCACGGATAGAAAGAATTCTACCCGGTGTTTCGGCTGAAATTGTCGCATCTTCAAGAGCTTCGACAACCCCGGTAAGGCGGATAAAATCATCGAAAGAATCTGATACAATCGTTACTGTTTCAACCGGCATTAAACGGGCATTATTATTGTTTTCGTCGATTTGAACTTCATCATTGCATGCTATGAGTGAAGACATCAAAATCATGCCCAAAATTATTTTTTTCCCTTTATTCAACATTGTGAAATGATTATTAGATTTATAAGTCCTGGAATATGGGTTTTCCGACAGCTTTGTCGTATTGGCTGAGTGCAACGAGGTAATCGTACACCGCAGCGAGGTAATTCAGCCTGCTTTGATCGAGTAGTGAAGAGGCCTGACGTTCCTGGAGCGGTGTGCCTAAACCTTCCTGCAGACGCCGCAGAGCAAACTCATAGTTTAATTCTGCCTGTTCAATATTTCTCTGCTGACTGTGAATCCTTTTGAGGGCAGTTTCAAGATTTCTGACTGATTGCTCGATCTCCAGGTAGATGGCATTTTTCTGGAATTCGCGGTCAATTTCTGCCTGCCGGATTGATATTTTATTTTGTTCTGAACGCAATCTTGTCTGGAAACCACTGAAAATGTTCCAGTTGAAGTTCAATCCAACTGCAACAGCGGGATTCCAGTAAGAGGAATCAAAAAAGCTCCTGGATTCTGACGTGTAGGTAAACTCTTCACCTTCCACCTGCATGATACTTACACGGTTAGACGGGACCTGTCCGATATAAGCAGCATTTGCAAATGCGTTTACTGTTGGCAAATATCCCGATCTTGTGATTTCGCCCTGAACTTTGAGCAATTCGATGAATCCCTGTGTCTGTCGCAGATCAGGGCGTTGCTGCATGGCGAGTTCATATGAAAGATCAGAATTCAGGAATTCCGGTTTAAGTTCTTCACTATATGCCAATTCTCCGCGCAAGTTTACTTTAGTATTTGCAGGGATACCAAGCTGCAAGGCAAGGTTTTTTACAGCAAGCTCAGCCTGGTTTTCTATCTCAATCAGGTTTGTTTCAAGATTAACCAATTCTACTTCCGCGCTGATCCTGTCGAATTTTGATAAAAAACCGGCTTCCACCGCCTTTTTGGTCTCTTCAACTGTATCCCGGAGCCGCTCCACACTTGATTGAAGAACATCAAGCTGTTCCTTTGCAAGTAATGCTGTATAAAATGAAGTTTTAATTTGATTGGTTACGATTTGCCGGTCAATTTCCATCTGGTCTTCATTCAATTCCCGAACCTGCCTTGCACCTCTGATAGCCGCAAACGCTGCCCCGTTATAGATTGTTTGTGAAAGAGACAATCCAAACTGAAACTGATTTTCTACAGCGAATGGGTTAGAGCCGTCAAATCCCGGAACGGCTAATCCGGCATCCTGGAATCCCTGGCGCTGCCGGTCGAGGAATTCATCAAAAGGGATCGGCTGTGTTGACGGGTCATCATCGGTACGGGCAAATTCATTATATGCCAGCCACTCGATAGCACCGATTGTTTCAAACAATCCGCCGGCATCAGATCCGGCAAACGGGTTTGGGGTCAATATGTTTCGGGTATAGGAACCCCCGGCGTTTATCTGCGGGTAGACGGAACCCCAGGCTTCCCTGATTTGTGATTCTGCCATATCCACATCCAGAAGGCCTTTTCGAATCATATAATTGTTGATGAGAGCAATTTGAATGGCCTCATCAATTGTAATTGTAATCTCCTGAGAATTACCTGGAGAACTGACCCGGTTTTGTGCCAGGCTTTCCTGTACACAAGGAAAGAAACCTAGAAACAGGAGCAAGATCAGTACAGGCTTTGCCTTTTTGATCATCATATTAAAACTGACTATTATTTATTTTTTATTTAACAGGCAGCCACTTATTACGGCTGATTAAACACTTTGTTACAAAATTTATGACTTTAGGTCATTTTTCATACCGCTTCTCAATAGTTCGATAAACCCGGAAACCAGCGACTGAAGGTCAAAATCAATATCATCCAGAATCTTCATGTGATTTGCATTGTTCTTCAGAAATGCCATGTGCATTACCCCTTTGGATGCCCCCCAGATTATAACACCAAGTTCTTTCGGATCGAATGATTTTTTGATAGATCCGTCCTGCATGCCAATCTGCAACGCACGGACAATATAGGTCATTGCTTCAATTGCATGGCCTTCACATTGCTCCATAATTGGTGTGTTGGCCATTTTTCCCTCATTCATAATATGCTCAAAGTAATTAAAAGCAGTAAAGTAGAGAGGGCTTTCACGAATAAAGTTTAAGTAGGTAAAACCCATCTTTTCGATTAAAGATATCCCCGGAAGTTCGAGAAGTAATACTTTTCCAAGCTGATCATTCAACAGCCGTGAGCCTCTTTCTGATATTGCCAAATAGAGTGCCGTTTTGCTTTTGAAATAAAGGTATAACGTTCCTTTTCCAATTTCGGCGGCTTCTGCAATTTCATCCATTGTGGCATGCTCAAACCCTTTACTCTGCATTACATGAAGGGCGGCATCAATGATTAAATCACGCTTTATCACACGTTCACGCTCTTTGCGGGATAATTTTTTCATAAAAATGACTGATGGTCAATAACTGAACGAAAGTCATAAACTAACAACTTATGTAATCCGTTCCTACGGTTACTAAATATTTTTGTGTCAGTAATTTTAGAAAATCGTCACAGATTTTTTAAAAGTCCGCAAAGAATGGTATAGAAGCATTTCATCCCTTTTTATTCTCTATTTCTGTTTTCAATATTTGTAATTCAGTTCTTAATTGCTTGTAATCTTCTTTTATATCCTCAATCAACTGAAGATAATCAGGCCGTTTTTCATCTATTTTCATCGCTGTTTTCCCTACAGAAAACACTTGCCAGGCAATTACAGATAATAAAATGCCAAGCATAATGATGAGAGTTATTAATATTAGTTCATTCATTGTAATTAGTTTTATTATTGTTATTTGTTTTCGTTTTTGAATTTTTCTGCCACCTCTCGAAGAAAGGCATCATCCCAGTAGATTTTACCTGAATCGATGTCACCAATGAGAGATTCAACCCATTTTTTTTCCCATTCCAGTTTTGAAAAGATAAATTCCGATTCGAGCAAAAACAGTCTGTTAATGATTCCGTTTGCTTCTTTCATCATCGTTTCGATTCTTGAAGTTTCAGCGGCCAAATTGTTTACCCTTTTTTTCAATAGTTTTTTCACTTCATCGCAACTCAGCATAGGTAAATAAGCCAGTGCAACCGGAAATTCGGGGAATTCCTCAGCCGGTTCTGCAATCATTTCCCTTATCCATAATAGAGCTGTTTTTTTTCCCGTTTTGGTAAGTTCATAAATGGTTTGTTCAGGCCTGTTCTCTTCCTGCCTCACCTCTTTTTCTTCAATAAGACCATCACGCAGTAGCCTGTCTATTACCTGGTAGAGCGTATTACGGTATCGCACATTTATCACTTCATCTTTTGCACGCTCTTTAATAAGCTGCCACATTTTGTATGTATGCATCGGCTCCTCAAACAAAAGGGCCAGTACTGCAAGTGCAACGGGGGATTTTTTTATCTTTGTTTCCATAGTCATTAAATTAATAGTAATATTATAACTAATGCAACTATTTTTTTTGCTCTCTATATTGTGTGTTCACTTTGATATGTTTTGAATGCCTGAAAACAAAAGTCTAAGGACTGACTTCTCTCTTTTATTTATTTCCATAATCTGGGCTTTGAATTTCACGGTTGTAAAAGCCAGTTTATCTGAAATTGACCCATATAGTTTTAATGCAGCCCGTTTTTTATTGGCAGCATCATTTATCTGGATCATCATTTACTTCCAAAAAGCATCTTTTAAAATCCGGAAAAAAGACTGGTTGCCCCTGATTGGTATCGGTATTGCCGGAAATCTGCTCTACCAGGTTCTGTTTATCTATGGCATCAACCTTAGTCTCGCAGCCAATGCGGCTATATTACTAGGGACAATTCCCATTTGGGTGGCATTAGCATCCCATCTTTTTTCGATTGAGTTTATGAATCGCCTGAAATCTATCGGGGTAATTCTCGGTTTTGCCGGCCTTGTGCTGATCATTATTAATGGTGCAGAGCCGATCAAATTTGGTTCAGATTCTTTCAGGGGGGATGTGATATTAATTCTTGCGGCAGTTGTATGGGCAATATTTACAATTTTTTCCAAACCATTTCTTACACATTACACACCTTTACAATTTTCAGCAATCATGACAACTATGAGTGCTGTTTTTCTTGGTTTTCTTGCTATTCCGTTTATACATACCACTGACTGGATAAATGTTTCTGCTGCGGCTTATGGAGGTATGATTTACAGCGGACTCTTATCAATCGGGCTTGCGTATATTATCTGGAACAACGGTTTAAAAATTGTGGGCACTGTACGCACAGCCACATATCAAAATATCGTACCGGTTATGGGCCTTTTTTTTGGGATCATTTTATTGGGTGAAAGCCTCGAATTCCTGCAGTATGTGGGCTCCGCGATTGTATTTATCGGGATAATTTTTACCCGGTATGGAGGTAAAACTCATACCCGGATTCCCCCGCTAAGCAGGTAGAGAACCGCCATACGCACGGCAAGGCCATTTGTAACCTGGTTCAGGATAACTGCACGGTCACTATCGGCCACATCACTCTCCAGCTCAACTCCACGGTTTATCGGGCCTGGATGCATCACAATGAAACCCGGGTACTTTTCCAGATGTGCCATCTTAATTCCGAATAATTCGTGATATTCCCGCAAACTCGGGAAGAGGTCGGTTACAGCACCCATTCTTTCCATCTGGATTCGCAATGCCATAGCCACATCACACCAAGCCAGCGTTTCATCAAGATTATAGCTCACATTGGCACCAAGTGTGTTCACATAGGCAGGCATCAACGGTTTAGGTCCGCAGATAGTAACTTCCACTCCAAGTTTTTTTAAACCGATAATATTCGACCGGACTACCCTGCTGTGGCTGATATCACCTATGATAGCTACTTTTTTACCGGTAATATCGGGGTAAATCTGGAGCATTGTGAACATGTCGAGAAGTGCCTGAGTTGGATGTTCGTGTGCACCATCTCCGCCGTTGATAATGGAGGCGTCCACACATTGCGTGAGGAAATGCGGAACCCCGGGGCTCACATGTCTCACAACTACCATATCGATTTTCATGGAGTTGATGTTCCGGATGGTATCTTTTAGGGATTCTCCCTTTCGGGTGCTGGATGTACTGGCTGAAAAGTTAACAACATCAGCGCCCATTCTTTTCTGTGCAAGTTCAAAAGAGAGTCGAGTCCGGGTGCTGCTTTCGTAAAAAAGGTTTACAATGGTTTTATCTCGTAGTGTAGGAACTTTTGGTACAGGCCTTTCCAGTACTTCACGGAAGCTTTTTGTCTGTTCGAGTACAAAACGGATGTCCTCAGCTGAATAATGATATAATCCAAGGAGATGCTTTTGGTTGAAAATGTAGTCAGTTGTTGGTGATTCAGACATGTTTCCCACCTCCCTTAATGACGTATACAGAATCCTCGCCATCCAGTTCTTTCACTTTAACAAGAACCTCTTCATCTGCATGAGTCGGGATCTGAAGCCCTACATAATCAGCGCTGATGGGCAACTCTCTGTGCCCGCGGTCAATCATACAGCAAAAACGGATGCTTCGGGGCCTTCCATAGGCCATCAATGCATCCATGGCGGAGCGGACCGTACGCCCGGTATAGAGCACATCATCCACAAGTATTACGTCCCTGTTGTACAGATCGAACGGTATTTCTGTAACTTTGACTTCGGGCATTTTAAGTTTGGTGCGAAAATCGTCCCGGTAAAATGTAACGTCAAGAACCCCGAAATCGGGCTTGGCATCGAATTTTTGCCCGATGATGCTCAGAATTCTCTTTCCCATATACACTCCCCTGGTTTGCATCCCGATAACGGCCGGTTCAGCAGGATTATCATACGGTTCAAGAAATTGATGGGCAAACCGCAAATAGGTGCGGTTCAGGTCCTCTTCCGTCATTATTTTGGCTTGTTCCAAATCTACCTCGGAGTAATTTTTATAATTAAAATTAGGGATTGAAACCCTTCAAAACAATTCAAATGAATAATGAAAGTAAATGATAACTTTTAATCTGTTCTAAAACAGAAACGATTCTGTGAATCTTTGTACCTTTGATGCTATCTGAAAATCTAATCTGATGACCGCCGAGAAACACAGAAAAGTCATACTTCTAACTGTCATTATTATCATATCGCTCAACCTGAGGCCGGCAATAACCTCAGTTGGGCCGCTGATAGGTGAAATAAGGATGGATACAGGGTTATCCAATTCCCTTCTTGGCATGCTCACAACCCTTCCTGTTCTCGCATTTGGTTTATTTTCGGTTATGACACCGCTTTTTACCAGGAAGTTCGGTACAGAAGGAACCATGACTATCGCACTATTTTTGCTCACAGCAGGAATCATGATGCGTGTGATTCCTGTACAATTTGCTCTTTTCCTCGGTACATTAATTCTTGGTGTGGGTATTGCCCTTGGAAATGTTCTTCTCCCGGGAATAATCAAGAAACAGTTCCCGAACAGGGTTGGCGTTCTCACCGGAGCGTACTCTGCGATGTTCGGACTTGGCGCTGCCATTGCTTCTGGTATTAGTGTACCGCTATCTGAGGGCGCAGGTTTCGGCTGGAGATGGGCGCTGGCTGTTTGGGGGATTGCTTCGTTTATTGCCCTGATTGCGTGGCTTCCACAAATGAAGATTAATATGCCGGTAATTAACCGTAAAAGTTTTCGCGAAGCTTTGAGGCATCTTGGTCAGTCTAAACTTGCATGGATGGTCGCTGTTTTTGTAGGCCTGCAGTCGCTTACCTATTATACACTGATTACCTGGTTACCAGAAATTTTGATTGAAAGAAGCATGAGTCCCGTAGATGCCGGCTGGATGCTTGCATTGATGCAGGGGGTAGGCGTATTGAGTACTTTCGCAATTCCGGCATGGGCATCTGGCAGAAAAAGACAAAGGCTGCCCGTTTTTGTGATTGTTATTCCGGAACTGGTTGCCCTCATCGGGCTGATGATTGGTCCTCTGTCCTTTGCCTGGCTTTGGGTAACAATCATCGGATTTTGCCTCGGTGGCAGTTTTGGACTGGCACTTCTTTTTATTGTACTCAGAAGCCGGGATTCAAATTCAGCAAATGAACTTTCCGGTATGTCACAATCCGTGGGGTATTCAATCGCCGCTACGGGGCCGGTAATATTTGGAGGCTTATTCGACCTGGCCGGTAATTGGTTGGTACCCCTTGGATTTCTATTCCTGGTAGCGTTAATGAAAATATGGTCGGGCTGGACTGCGGGTAAGGATGGGTTTGTTTGAAGGTGCGCACGGAGGCACGGGGACACAGAGGATGTAAGATATTGTTATATAATTATTTTTACCAAGCCTCATTCCATCTCTGCATCTCTGCATCTCTGCGTCTCTGTGTCTCTGCGTCTCTGTGTGCCCATAACGAATTGATGAGTAGCTCTGAGGCTGATGCTCAATTGCTTTCTTTTTCTTGTAGCTTTACTAATTATTATCTCGGGCTGGACGGCAGGTAAGGATGGGTTTGTTTGAAGGTGCGCACGGAGGCCACGGGGACACAGAGGGTGTAAGATATTGTTATATGATGATTTTTACTACCAAGCCTCATTCCATCTCTGTGTCTCTGCGTCTCTGTGTGCCTTTCCCAAACGATTCCACCTCAATTTGCTCAATACCCATTCACAACCCTGCGGATACCGTCTTTTATTAATGCCTCATTAAAGTTGATAAGCAATCCTAATCGAATGTCTGTCAGTTTAAGGTAGGTTAATAACTGTTTGTAATGAACTGGTGCCAAGTGTTCAGTTGATTTAATTTCCAATATCAATTTGTTTTCAATAATCAGATCAGCCCGAAATCCAATATTCAATTTAATATTCTTCCAAAACACAGGAATTGGAACCTGCCGGGAAAAGGATATCCCATTATTGGCCAGTTCATAGACCAAAATTTCTTCATAGATAGACTCAAACAAACCTGGTCCAAGTTTTTTATGAATATTCAAACATATATCCACAATGAGTCCAGATAAATCATTTTCTTTCATATTTTTTAAGCTTTAGGTTTGGTTGTATTATATTGTTTATCATGAATTTCTGTGAATATCAAAACAAATATCCAGAACCAGCTTTGCCAACTCATTTTCTTTCATTAGATCCTATATATTACTCTTACCAATTAATTTCCCCACTACCACCGTAGCTTCGCCGCGTGCCAAATTCTTTGCGCCGTTGCGTCACCGCGTGCTTTTTTCAACTCCAGGGATCTGTTGCTTCCACAATCCAGCCTTCAAGCGGGTTTTTTGGATGCGCACTGCAATTGAGATATTGATCAGGCCTTGCAACCAGTCCCAGGCTTACCGCACGTTTTTTGATTCTCTCAGAACACTCATCAATCTCATCCTGTTTGAACAGTGTTTGTATGAACAACTCACTCTCCCAAATATGAATCCCTTCAGGCTTTCCCTGAGGCCCAAATTCCCGGAAAACAGTGAACATCCATGAGGTATCAAGATTCGTTTTTCCATTTCTTAAAATGAGCATTACCGCCTTGGATGTAAACGATTTAAAGGAATCAAGAACCTCCGTAACAGCTCCCCAGGCAGTATTTACAATCATAGCAATCCGGTCGGGCAGAATGGTGTAATCATAAATACGAAGGCCGCGATTTTCGCAGCACCATTGCAAGCCGAGCACCATTTTTTTTGTAAATAAGGGCTGTACAAAAAGAGGCACACCGCCGGCAAGCCTCAGTTCCACATAATAGAGTTCTTTCGATTTTCTTGTTCTCTTTGCCATAGACTATCAAAATTATTAATTAATCACTTTATAGTATGAACAGAAAACCGGCAATTCCTTACAGAAGAAATGCAGATTGCTTTTATTTACCTGCTGATTTGGGTATTATTGAAGCGATAAATTGCACAACAAAAACAGACTGATTAACCAGACAGACAATGAAAATTCACGAGTATCAAGCGAAAGAACTTTTTAAACAATACGGCATTGCAGTGCCCGGCGGTGTTGCCACCACTTCGATTGAGGAAGCCGTAAAAGCCGCAGAAGAGATGAAAGCAAATGGCACAGGTTTATTTGTAGTAAAGGCCCAGATCCATGCCGGCGGTCGCGGTAAAGGCCGCACCAAAAAGAACAACGCTAAAGGTGTGATACTCTGTAAAACCATCGATGAAGTGCGCCGGGCCGCTGAGTCTCTTTTAGGAGACACACTCGTGACCATTCAAACCGGTGAAGAAGGGCAGTTGATTAAAACCATTTATGTTACCGAAGGTGTGGATATTGAAAAAGAGTTTTACCTCGGTATTCTGCTCGATCGTGCCAAAAGTCGGAACGTGATCATGGTATCTACCGAGGGCGGTGTTGAAATCGAAAAGGTAGCCGAAGAAACTCCCGAAAAAATTGTCAAAGAATGGGTGGAGGCCGGAATGGACCTTCAGCCGAACCAGGCTCGCAGGCTCGCATTCGCTCTCGGTTTTGAAGGTGATGCATTTAAAAAAGCGGTTAAATTCATTACTTCACTTTACAAATTTTATGTTGAGCAAGACGCCGACATGGTGGAAATCAACCCGCTTGTTCTTACCCCGGGCGAAGATGTACTGGCCCTGGATGCCAAAGTTACATTCGACGGCAATGCCACATATCGCCACAAAGATATCCAGGCACTTCGGGATACTTCGGAAGAGAACCCGCTTGAACTGGAAGCATCAAAGTACGATCTCAACTACATCAAACTGGATGGCAACGTAGGCTGTATGGTGAATGGTGCAGGCCTCGCTATGGCCACAATGGATATCATCAAACTCTCAGGTGGTGAACCGGCCAACTTCCTAGATGTGGGCGGCGGAGCCAATGTGGATACCGTGAAAAACGGCTTCCGCATCATCCTCGAAGACCCGAGCGTGAAAGCGATACTCATTAACATCTTTGGCGGCATTGTACGGTGCGACCGGGTTGCCAATGGCATAATTGAAGCCATTAAAGATCCGGAAATTGCCAAAAAAGTGGAGGGAGTGCCCATCATTGTACGCCTGCAGGGAACCAATGCAGAGGAGGCCAAACAGATTATTGATAACAGCGACCTGAACGTAATCTCAGCAGTTCTGCTGAAAGAAGCGGCAGAAGAGGTTTCAAAAGTACTTGCCGCATAAATCTATTTAAAACTCATTTTCATTCATTTTGGAAAAGCTCCGCATTACGGGGCTTTTCTTTTTTATACGGCATTCCATTATCTGGCTTATCACTTTCTATTCCGGGGGCCGTTACTTTCACTATCGTTCCAGCTTTTCACTATTTTGTCCTTAATATTCGTTACAGAACCGTATTTTTAAACTATGGCTCAATTCAAACTTCATTCACCCTGGGAACCTGCAGGCGATCAGCCCAATGCAATTCGCGAACTTACGGAGGGAATCCACAAACAGGACACATTCCAAACCCTTCTCGGTATTACAGGATCCGGTAAAACAAGAACCATAGCCGGGGTCATTGAAAATGTGCAGAAACCCACGCTGGTAATGAGCCACAACAAAACACTTGCCGCACAGCTTTATCGCGAATTGAGTGATTTTTTTCCTGAAAACAGGGTGGAGTTTTTTATTTCCTACTACGATTATTACCAGCCAGAGGCCTACCTCGCAACCCAGGATAAATACATCGAAAAAGACCTTTCCATTAACGAGGAGATACAACGGCTTCGGCTGCGGGCCACCAGCTCGCTGCTCTCGGGACGGCGGGATGTAATCATTGTTTCATCCGTGAGCTGCATATATGGTATCGGTTCACCATCGGAATACGAGCAGCTTATTATACGGCTGAATACAGGGATGGAAATTCCACGAAACACACTCTTGTACGACCTTGTTGACCTTCACTACAACCGGAACGACCTTGATTTCCGGAGGGGAACTTTCCGCGTAAGAGGAGATGTGGTGGATGTGTACCCGGCTTATTCTGAAGAGGGGCTGCGGATTTCATTTTGGGGGGATGAAATTGAAAAAATGGAAATATTTGATGTGGATACCGGCAACATTATCGATGATATTGAGGAATTCCGCATTTACCCGGCATCCCATTATGTTACCACAAAAGGGCGGCTTGACGAATCCATTGAACAGATACGAGAGGAACTCTATTGGCGGATTGAAGTGCTGAAAAACGAGGAGAAATTCCTGGAAGCCAAACGTCTCGAACAACGCACTCTGTTTGATATCGAAATGATGCAGGAAATCGGGTACTGTTCCGGAATTGAAAATTATTCGAGATACCTCAGTGCCCGTAAGCCCGGTGAACGTCCATACTGCCTTATGGACTATTTCCCCAACGACTACCTGCTGGTTGTAGATGAAAGTCACCAAACCGTACCGCAGATCGGAGCTATGTATGGCGGCGACCGCTCCCGCAAGATTGAACTTGTGGAGCACGGCTTCCGCCTTCCATCAGCACTGGATAATCGCCCGTTAACGTTTGAGGAATGGGAGAGCATGATTACCCAGGTTATTTTTGTAAGCGCAACACCCAGTGACTATGAACTCGAAAAATCGGGGGGTGTTTATGTGGAACAAATTATCCGGCCAACAGGATTAATGGAACCTGAAATCGAGGTGCGCCCTCTGGGAACCCAGGTTGATGACCTGCTTGATGAAATCCGCATCCGGGCCAAAAAGAACCAAAGGGTACTATGTATCACTCTGACCAAACGGCTGAGTGAAGAACTCAGTGAATATTTGAAAAACCTGGGCATCAGTGCTGCATACATGCACAGCGAGCTGGATGCCATGCAGCGTGTGGAGGTACTCTACAAGTTCCGGCGGGGAGATTTCAACGTTTTGGTAGGGATAAATCTTCTGAGGGAAGGTATCGACATCCCGGAGCTGAGCCTGGTGGCAATTATGGATGCCGACAAAGAAGGATTTCTCCGTTCAGAAACTTCCCTTTTCCAGATTGTTGGACGTGCTGCAAGGAATGTGGATGGCAAAGCCATTCTATATGCCGACAAGATTACACGAAGTATGAAAAAAGTAATCGATGAAACCACCAGGCGCCGAAAGATTCAGGAAGAATACAACAAAGAGCACGGCATCACACCACAAACCATACAAAAAGAACTGAAACCGCTGGTTGATCCGGCCCTGATCTCAACTCAGGATTTTACACTCGATGTAAAACCTGCTCATGAAGATGATTATCTTGAAGTTGTGAAAGTGGCAGATGACGGTGTACATTACAAGGCCAGTCCGGCCATGAAAGAAGTTACTTTTGAAAGCAAAGAGAAATTCCTGCAATATTTACGTGATTCTATGTTCCATTCAGCAAAGAATATGGAATTTGAAGAAGCTGCGCGAATCAGGGATCAAATTGCTAAATTAGAGAAAGAACTATAACGGGTAGCAATTATGAGTAAAATTGATTTTCTAAAGACATTTATCAAAGATCGTGATGTAGCATCCATTACCCCCACTTCTCTTCATTGTGTTAAAAAAATCTGTACAAATATTGACTTCAGCAAAGATTTTACACTGGTTGAATTCGGCCCTGGTGACGGTGTATTTTCCGGGTTTATTTTAAAAAAAATGACACCGGGTTCGCGTCTTATCCTGATTGAGGCGAATGAAAATTTTGTAGTACACTTACGAAAAAAACTTGATGATCCGCGGGTCACCATTCATGAAAATGTAGCCGCAAATGTTGAACAGCTGCTTGCCGGTGATGATATTGGAAACATTGACTATGTACTGTCGGGTATCCCTTTTTCATTTCTGAAAAAAGACCGGAAATATGCCGTTCTCGAAGCCATCAAATCCGTGCTGAAACCGGGTGGGCTGTTCCTGGCATATCAAACCAGCGGCCACCTGAAAAAACCTGTTCTGGAAGTTTTTGGAAACCTGGAAACCGAACGTGAAATGCTGAATTTGCCGCCCTATTTGATATATAAAGTGGTAAAAGCGGTGGTTGATGAGTCCTGAGCAGTGAGGATGTGTCCATCCCTGATTTAGACTGATTAATTAATTGTAGATTTGTTCAGTGAAGCTATTGTCATGTCAATCTTAAAGCGACAGATGAGACCTGACAGCATTCCCGCGCTTTTTGCGGGCTTCTGCCCCGCAAGGGATCCCCTTGGGATCAGCGTCAGTGAAAATTCTGCTGATCCTGAATCACGTATCTCGTCCATGCACAAACCCGACTCAATACTATAAATCCAGTGGGTGATTACATGTTAACTAAAAACTCAAAACTAAAAACTCAAAACTCAGATCTGCATGACTAAAGACTAAATAATGAAATCCTCACCCTCCAATAAAATCATTCCGCCGGAAATATTGCTGAATGCCTACAG
>RECI01000248.1 GCA_007694095.1 Balneolaceae bacterium
AGCGCAAGAGAATCATTGATGAAGACCATTTTCTACATATCGCCTGCTATATTCACAGAAATCCAATGCACCATGGGATTGTTAAATCTTATGAAGATTATCCATACTCATCATATTGTCAGGTATTGAAAACGGGCAAGGCAATGATAGATTCAGAGCATCAAGACTTACTGGCCAGATTTGGAGGAAAAAAGAATTTTTTAGAAGCTCATCAGGAGTTTAAGCTGATGCTTGGAGAAGAATATTACCTGGAATAGACCCGACCTGCCAGAGTGCGAACGACAGAGAGCTCCTGGCAGAGTCGGAGATCTGAGGAAAGAATCGTTGAGGCCGATAGGAAAACCGCCGCCATACCCCGCAACTCTGCCAGGACCTATCGGACTCTGGCAGGTTGCCGGATCGCGACCGACCTGCCAGAGTGCGAACGATAGTGAGCTCCTGGCAGAGTCGGGGTTCTGAGGAAAGAATCGTTGAGACCAATAGGAAAACCGCCGCCATTTCCCCGCAACTCTGCCAGGACCTATCGGACTCTGGCAGGTTGCCGGACTCTGGCAGGTTGCAATTCCCGGAAACAGCAGTAATTTTTATGATAATAATGAATAGCAATTATATAGCAGAGTATTCTTTGCAGCTCGTTCTGCATATCGTATATTTCGTGATTACAAGTTTTTTCTATTATCAGAAAAAAAAGGATAACATACGTCCGCAAAAAGAGTATAAGAGACTAATATCGTTTAAATTAACCTTTGAAATATGACTATACTTATTGTACTTATTATCATTGTTGTTGTACTCATTGCCTGGTCAGTGGGTATTTACAACAAGCTTGTTTCATTTAGAAACCGTTTCAAAAATGCATTTTCCCAGATCGACGTTCAGTTGAAGCGCCGGTACGATCTCATACCAAATCTTGTGGAAGTTGCCAAAACCTATATGAAACATGAACGCGAAACATTAGAAGCTGTGATCCAGGCGCGAAACCAGGCTCAGCAGGCTGAAAAGCGCGCTGCGGGTAATCCTGAAGACCCAAACGCCATCCGCAACCTGATGGGTGCTGAACAGGCCCTCACCGGTTCCCTTGGCCGCCTGTTTGCCCTTTCGGAAAACTACCCCGACCTGAAAGCCAACCAGAACATGCTTCAGCTTACAGAAGAGCTTTCATCCACAGAAAACAAAATCGCTTTTGCACGGCAGGCTTTTAATGACGCAGTGATGAATTACAATATTTACCGTGAAAAATTTCCGAATATGATTTTTGCGGGGATGTTTGGCTTCTCACAAGCCCAGCCTTTTGTAATTGAAGAAGCGGTACAGCGCGAAGCCCCAAAGGTTTCATTTTAATATACATTAAAAATTACCTATGGATTTTTTTGAAGCCCAGGATCGCGCGAAGCGCAATACCGGGAAACTGGTTTTGCTATACGCACTGGCAGTTACCGGTATTATCATTTCCATTTATATTGTCACCCTGATCCTTTTCCATACCCAGGTGTCGGTTGAAAATGGTGTTTCTTTATGGTATCCCGGCTGGCTGCTAACGGTTTCGGTGCTGGTTCTTTTGATGATTGGTATCGGAACTGTACACCGTGTTTCACAGCTCCGGAAAGGGGGTTCAGCCGTTGCAGAACTTCTTGGCGGCAGAAGGGTGAATCCTTCTACAACCGACAGTTCCGAACGGAGACTGATGAATATTGTGGAAGAGATGTCGATCGCATCCGGGCTTCCTGTGCCGGATGTGTATATTTTGGATAACGAAGAAAATATCAATGCCTTTGCCGCAGGTTTCGGCACCAATGATGCGGCAGTCGGGGTAACCCGAGGCTGCCTTGAGCAGCTGACAAGAGATGAACTTCAGGGAGTTATAGCCCACGAATTCAGTCATATCTTTAATGGTGATATGCGTCTCAATATCCGTCTAATCGGAATTTTGAACGGCATCCTGGTGATTCATATCATGGGTATGATCCTGATGCGCAGTGCCTTTTATTCCGGCGCCATGCGTTCGCGCAGCAACAACAAAGGGAATTCAGCCATTGCAATCATGCTCTTTGGGGTGGCGCTCATTGTGATCGGTTATATCGGTATGATTTTCGGGCGGATGATTCAATCTGCCGTTTCCCGGCAACGGGAATATCTCGCAGATGCTGCCGCGGTTCAATACACGCGAAACCCAGACGGACTTGCCGGCGCACTCAATAAAATTGCGATGAAAAGTAAAGGTGCTGAAATAAAAGACGGTCACGCGATGGAAATGAGTCACCTCTTTTTTGCAAGCAGTTTTCATACCGCACTCGATAAACTGTTCGCCACTCACCCTCCGATCGAAGACCGTATCAAAGCCGTTGCGCCATCATATGGATACGGAAAAAGCAACAGGGAGAGCCGAATCCGGCAACAATTTCAGCAGCAGCATGTTTCCGGTTCCCCTCAGGGGGGCGGGCAAAGCCGTGGTATAGGCGGCCACGCAGCAATTACACCCGAAGTGATACTGGCAGCAATCGGGACCATTGGTGCAGGAAACCTGAACAGGGCAGGTGAACTTTTACGTGAGATTCCTCAGGATTTGCGACAGGCCGCCCATGAACCGCTATCAGCAGAGGCATTAATTTATGCGCTGCTTTTTTCAACCGGTTCCGGTTCAGATAAAAAGCTCCCCGACTGGTTTTATTTGGATGCCGGTGAAGAAGTTGGACAAGAGACAGAAAAGCTGCTTGAACAATTGAAAGATGCCGACCGCAACTGGCACCTGCCCCTTGCCGAGCTTGCATTGCCTTCCCTGCGCCATATGAGCAAAGGCCAGTATCAGGTGTTTCGCAGTGTGCTTGAAAAACAGATAGTCGAAGGTAAACCAGGCAATCTGTTTGGGTTCGCACTTGAAAAAATGGTCGTTCACCAGCTTGATACGGCTTTCTCGGATATGAAGAAGCCCGAGATCAGGCATCACCATCTCAAGACACTCGGAAAGGAGTTGTCTGTACTATTATCGGCTCTTTCACATGCCTCAGGCACGGATACGCAACAGGCCTGGAACGCCGGACTTAAACCGATCGAAAAAATTAAACCTGATGATATGGAGCTTTTACCACAGGAAAAATGTGGACTGAGTGAACTCAACCATGCTCTTGATGAATTGACTGCATCAGCCAACCCCGTTAAAAAATATGTGATGAGTGCCGTAATTCATTGTATAACCTCAGATAATAAAATATCAACCGAGGAAAAAGAACTTACCCGGGCTATTTCCGAATCACTCGACAGCCCAATACCGCTTGGGGCTATGGGATAGGTTTTTAATATTCAAGAACCAAATTCCAAGTACCAAGCACCAAATCTCAATTATCAATTCTCTAAATCGAAAAAAATCCTTGATTTTTTACATATGCACCTGTAAGACAATTCGGCCTTAAGAATAGCCAGAAAACGTTTGGAATTTGGTGCTTGGAATTTGAGATTTGGAATTTAAGATTTGCTTCTCCCCCCTCAATCCTCCACATATACCCGGTCGGCGTCATCAATCCGGGGTACAATGGGGACTTCGTACCTTTCAAAGAAACCAAAACCCAGGAAAGGTGCAATACGCTGGATCATGGCCAAAAGACTGTTTTTCTCTTTAAATGTGGCCTGTAAAATGGCTGCGAGTTGTTCGTTGATTTCTCTTTCCCACTGTGCACCGTAACGGTCGTACCACTCTTCTTCGGTCATCAGGATCTCGCCGGGACTCAGATAGCGCAGGCGTCTGAAAAAAGTGTGGTTACCATCATAGTCGTCTAACCTGTATTGATGAATATTAAATTCAGGAATATTGATGTGGTATGGCGTTGCAGGATACTCCCTGATCAATGTTTCAAGATCTTCAGGGCCTTCCCGTTCAACCCGGGTTGTATCTTCGGTTTGAGCAAACAACAACGGTGCAAATCCAAGAAAAATAAACATAAAAATGAACATCTTTCCGGACAGAAAGTGAAAGCATGGGTTCGTAAGTTTTTTTAGTTTACGCTTCATGTAAGGTAATGAGCCGTTTCTGCTTATTACTATGTGAACAGCCGTAATCGTGACTCAGAGGATATCTTAAAGTAAAAAATATTGTTTTAAGCCTAAAGGTAACGAAAAGCACCGTGGTTCCTTATAATGAATTTTGATCAGTCAAATATACAACTATGCCAATTGCTTTAACACGGGAAGTATGCCCGTTATTAGAAAACTGTGAACTTACCCACCTGTCAAGAGAACCAATAGATATTCACAGGGCGAAGGAACAGCATAAGCGTTATGAGGAGACCCTTGCGAAATTGGGATTTACAATCCGGCGGCTAAAGGAAACCCCTCACCTGCCTGATGGTGTATTTGTGGAAGATACGGCCGTGGTATTTCCAGAATTTGCAATCATTACCCGGCCTGGCGCAGAATCCCGGCTCGGGGAGACTGAATCAATGGCCGAAGTTCTGAAGGAATACCGGGAATTATATTATATCAGGGAACCAGGCAAACTGGATGGAGGTGATGTTCTCAAATCGGGGGAGACGGTATATATTGGCTTGTCAGCCAGAAGTAATCTTGAAGGTATTCAACAATTCAGAGATATCGTTGCACCGTTTGGATACAACGTGTCCGCCATACCGGTAACCGGCTGCCTGCACCTCAAGTCCGGTATCACTGTACTTGAAACTGACAGGCTTCTCATAAATCCGGAGTGGGTCCATCCGGAATATTTTGCTGATTTTTCTTTTGAATATATTCATCCCGCGGAACCTTACGGAGCCAACGTGATCCGGTATCAACATTCCGTAATCTGTACAGCGGCTCATCCTGAAACTCAAAACCTGCTTCAAAAATCGGGGTATGATGTGATTGTTATTGATCAATCCGAACTGGCAAAAGCCGAAGCGGGTTTAACATGTTGCAGTGTGCTTATTGAGGGATAAGTATATTTTCCCGATTCCGGGTTTTGTTTTTCATAATGTGAAATAACTCTATGCTGATTTGTGTGGGTAGAGGATACTGGATGCTGGATCAACCTGACAGCACCCACCGGATCTGTCAGCGTTGCGCGATGTGGGTGTATCGAACCCCTATAAACCGGACAAATCAGATATGTGATAGGTTAGGGTTAACGTTGGCTTAAAATTTATTTCAGGAAATTGGCAGAAGTTGCTCAAAGAGCTATTTTCAGTTATGCAAAAAACCAACATCAATTATCTGGCACTCTTTTTTTTGGGATTGATATTATGCGCAGCATGTTCAAAATCACCCGGGATATCAGACCGTGAATCACACAGTGCCATGATTGCTGTTATGGACAGTATCCTTATTGACGCAAAAAACGATCCGCTCAAATATTTTTATGCCAACGAATTTCGATTGGCCTATCTCGATTCCCTTGTTCAGGCCAATCCCGGTATACCTCAACTCGAATACCGATATGCAATGGAGCTTCAAAATTCGAGAGAACTTGAAAGATCCGTACCCATTTTGCTTGAACTTGCTGATTTCATGCGCGATTCTGTATCCCAGCGAATGGCACACGAAGCATTGGCGGTAAGTTACCTGCGGATGGCCGAGGTGAACAACTGTTTTGAAAATTACACCCCGTCAAACTGCATACTGCCGTTCGATGAAGAAGCCATACATAAAAACAAGGAGTACATACAATCTGCCATCCGCCATCTTGAAATACTGCTTGCATATTTTCCGGGCGATTTCACCCACCACTGGATGTACAATATTGCCCATATCGCAAATGGCACCTACCCCGAAGATGTTGGGCTGAGGCATTTAATTCCCGGGATGCAGAGTGCTGAAGAACTGCCGGATTATGTTCAGGCTCCTTTTTTCCGGGATGTCGGAATGATTGCTGGGGTAGCGGATAACCGGATTTCCGGCAGTTCGTGTGTTGAGGATTTTACAGGTAACGGCCACCTCGATATTTTTGCAACATCTTACGGATTTGGCGACCAAGTGGTATTTTATGAAGGTATTGGAAATGGCAATTTTGAAATGCGTACGTATGCAGCCGGGCTCGAAGGGGTGATGGGCGGGCTCAACATCGAATGTGCCGATATCAACAATAGCGGCTTTGCCGACGTTTTAATTTTACGCGGCGCATGGCTGGCACAGCACGGGGAACATCCAAACTCGCTTTTGAGAAATAATGGTGACGGCACGTTTACCGACATTACCATGAAAGCTGGCCTATTTGAGATGATGCCCAGCCAGGTGGCAGCATTTGCCGATCTGAATCATAACGGCTATCTCGACTTATTTATCGGCAACGAGTCGGAGTCGGAATGGCAGGGCTTTTTTGTGGAGGGAGACACCGAGCCAAGATCCTATCCATCGGCTATATTTCTAAATAATGGTGATGAAACCTTCACCCGTTACCAGGAATTGAATGGGTTTGAAATCGATGGATTTGTAAAAGGTGCTGTTTGGGGAGATATTAACAACGATGGCTGGCCCGACCTGTATGTGTCGATTATGGGCGCTGACAACAGGTTGTTTGTGCACCGGGGCCTTGACAAAAATGGAATGCCGGAATTTGAGGAAATTGCCCGGCTGGCTGGGGTTCAGCAGCCTCAGTTCAGTTTCCCGGTGATGATGTTTGATGTAAACAACAACGGACTGGAGGATATTCTTGTATTGACATATGATGTGAGGGGGATCAGGCTGGTTGCCACCGAGATTGCCCGGGAGCGGCTGGGGATGCAAACCGTTACGGAAAATTCAAAACTCTTGCTGAATATGGGCAATGAAACCTTCAGGGATGTCACCGCAGCGGCGGGCCTCAATACTGTAATGTTTGGTATGGGGGCTAATTACGGTGACCTGAACAACAATGGTTTTCAGGATGTTTATATCGCTACAGGAGCGCCCGATTTAACATCCATCGTTCCGAACCGCCTGTTCATGAATCATAATGGTGAGAGGTTTTATGAATCTACCGCGTACAGCGGGGTAGGGCATCTGCAAAAAGGTCATGGTATTTCATTTGCTGATTTTAATGGAAATGGGTTGCTGGATATCTACGCGGTAATGGGTGGGGCTGTTGAGGGTGATTTTTATCATAACGTTCTATTCGAAAATCAGCGCTCTTTTGGAAACTGGATACTCCTGAAACTGGAAGGTACAAGGGCCAACCGGCAGGCCATCGGTTCCAGGATAGAAGTCCGGTTTACAGAAAACGGCCAATCAAGAAGCGTATTCAGGACAGTTTCCACCGGTGGATCGTTCGGAGCCAATAACAGCCGTGTACACGTAGGCCTGGGAAGTGCGGAATCGGTGGAGAGAATTATCGTCCAGTGGCCGGGGGATGAAATTCCTCAGGTAATCGAAAATCCGCCTGTGAATCAGTTAATTGAGATTATACAAGAGTAAACCGGGAGATGGGGGGACGGAGAGAGGGAGAGACGGAGGGAT
>RECI01000138.1 GCA_007694095.1 Balneolaceae bacterium
CCAAAAAGTTTCAGCGCACGTTTTACCTGGGTGTTCAGCGCTTCGACAGATCGCAAGAGCGGGGTTTTATGATCCAGCGCCTCCCCTTTCCAGGATGCAAACGCTGTAGGTATACACAAATACCTGCCATTGGGATTTTCCATCAGGAAAACCGGTGAAGTTGGATCCCAGGCGGTATAACCCCTGGCCTCAAAGGTAGGCCTCAGGCCGCCGCTCGGAAAACTCGAAGCATCCGGTTCACCCTGAATCAAATCTTTACCGGAAAATTCAGAAACTGCCCCGCCACCCTGGTTAGGTGTGATAAAACTGTCGTGTTTTTCGGCTGTAGCGCCTGTTAACGGCTGAAACCAATGAGTATAGTGTGTGGCTCCTCGTTCAGTTGCCCATTCTTTCATGGCAAGAGCAACCACATCGGCAACTTTCTGGTTCAGTGGTTCGCCTTCTACAATCGTTTTCTTCAATTCAGCCCAGACGCTTTTGGGCAGTCGTGATTTCATGTCCTGAAAATCGAAGACATTTTCTCCGAAAATTTCAGTGATATCCATGCGGAGTTCACCGTTCGGTACAGGTGTCCAGCCCCTGGCCGCAGCAAGGGCATCATAGCGTCGTATGGTATGGGTCATGTATGGTAGATTTTTGTTTATTTTTTCTTTAATGAACCATCCTATTACTTTGATGGAACAAATTATGTTAAAATAGAATCGGTAATAAAATCAGGAATAATCCCGGTGGATTTGATTTTAAGATAAACATTATCAGGATGGGTATTTCCGCTAAGGACCAGGAGGGTCTGGAGGCCAAATTTATTACCGCCCAAAATGTCGGTATTTAGTGTATCACCCACCATCAGAATGTCTGATTTTTCATAGTTGCCTATTTTGTTGATGTCATCATAGGCATAGGTAAACATCTGGGTGTCGGGCTTGCCAAAGCGGAGAAATTTCTGATTCAGTACAGTCTCAATCATTCTTGAGAGACCGCCAATTGCAACAGCCACATCGTTATTGGAAATCGGGTAGAATTTATCCGAGTTGGCTACGATAATCGGCAGGCTTTTCCGGCGCAGCAGATTTACGGTTTTATTGATATCCCTGTTCCAGTCAAAACCTTCATCATCCAGAAAAACAAAAGCCGATATATCATCAACATCATCAAGATTCACTTCACTCACAGGTATTCGTTGAAGCCCGGGATGAAGGATATAGTCTGCCGAATTTTCAGTTCCCAGGTAAGCTATTATCCCTGAGTGTATTTTGAGTTCCAGAAACTGCCGGGCAAGCATTCCCGATGTTATAATTTCATCATCACGCAGGCTGTTCAGCCCCAGTTGGGCAAATACTTCCACCTGTTGCTTTTGGCTGCGGGATGCATCATTGGTGAGGATGCGAAGCGTGATACCCAAATCCCGAATATGATGAATTGCGTGCTGAACACCGGATATCAACCCCTGGTGATTTTTTAGAACTCCATAACTGTCTAAAAAAACAGCTTTGTAATTTTTTATAATAGAAGCAAAGGATACTCTTTCCATAGTATGTGGTTATAGATTTAGAGCTTTCAGAAGTGGTTCTGCGTTAAATTTTTCATCAATTGTGGGAAGATGCTCATTGTACGCCTCCTGCTGTAAGCGGGTGGCAAAGATGTCGTGAAAGAAATACCTGCCGTATTTAATCACATAATTGAGCAGGAAAAAGCGGTATGTTTCCTTTAAGAGCAAAATTTCAACACGGGTAAGCGGGTATTCCTGATGATATGATTTCAGAAAAAGGATAAATCTATCCTCCATAAACCGATCAATCTCATAGCTGAAAATGGTTTTATCACCTACTTCTGAAACAATCCTGCTGAAAAAATAGAAATCCATCATGCGTGTGCTCATTCTGAACCAGTCATAATCCCATCGGGAAAAGATTTCAAAATTTGGGGTGACAGAGAAGTTGCCGATATTCCAATCCACAAAAACCGGGATAAATTCAATTTTGTTGATCCCGATTTGATCCACATTCCTTATAAAGGTATAACATTGTTCCCTGATCAGTTCAATATGCATTCGGTGCTCATGCTGTCCTTCTTTGGTTTCCAGAATTTCGAGCAGGTGATAGATGTCTACCTTCAGCGTTTTTGATGACGGTGGCAGAGAATTGCGTACATTTTTGCATGCCTTATGAAAACGGGCAAATGACCTGGCAATCTTTCTGATCTGATCTTCGTCCATCTTTTTTGGCGGCTTTTTCTTGATACGCATAGGCCTGTAAAACACCACCCAGGCATCAATAAATTTGCTTTTATGCCTGTGTACAAATAAAGAGTTTCCCTTCATTAACGACCGGGCCAGTACATTTTCGAATGGGTTCGGAAGATTATTTGCTAATGCATTGATAATGGTATGATCCTCAACAAAATGCTCGAATTTTCCAAAGTAGGATAATTTGGCAATCATCACATTTTCGTCTGTAAGTTTGATCCTGTAAACGTGATTTGTAGAAACCCGTGCACTGATATCAGTAATGGAGGCAATTTTTTTGGAACTGTCATAATTCCAGAGAGCCTCTCTCACTATCCCGTTAAAATCAATTTGAAGCATAAATAGTACCCGGTCTCATTGGTTATGGTAGTATCATTTTAATCAATATTGACCTGACAGGTCATATATTGTAACCGGAGTAAGATACAAAAAGCCCTGAACCGTTTGGGGACAGGGCTTTGATTTAATAAAGAATATGTGGGTTTAGTATCAGAACTTTACACCGCTTACAGTTTTAATAATTCTGGCTGCCACTTTATAAGGATCGGCATTTGAGGCCGGCCTTCTGTCTTCAAGCCTTCCCTTCCAGCCGTCTTCTATAGTGGAAATAGGAATCCGTATGGATGCGCCACGGTCGGAAACTCCATAACTGAATTTATCAATCGACTGGGTTTCGTGCTTACCTGTAAGGCGCTTATCGTTATCGGCACCATAAACATCGATATGTTCTTTTATGTGTTTACCAAATTCCTCACAGATCTTAATCATGTTTTCTTCACCGCCTATATCACGCATTAAACCATTTGAGAAGTTGCAGTGCATACCGGAACCATTCCAGTCAGTATCTCCAAGCGGCTTCGGATGCCACTCAACAGCAACACCATATTTTTCGGCTGTACGTTCAAGCAGATAACGGCCTACCCAGATCTCATCACCAGCACGGGCTGCGCCTTTCGCAAAAATCTGAAATTCCCACTGCCCTGCGGCAACTTCGGCATTGGTTCCTTCTACGTTCAATCCGGCTTCGAGGCAAATATCCAGATGCTCATCTTTAATAGCACGGCCAAATGCATGTCTTGCACCAACTCCGCAATAGTATGGCCCCTGTGGTGCGGGGTAACCGTTCATTGGAAAGCCAAGTGGCATATTAGTTTCAGGATCTACGAAAAAGTATTCCTGCTCAAAGCCAAACCAAAAATCTGTATCGTCAACATCAATTTTACCGCGGGGACTTGTAGCGTGTGGAGTACCGTCTGCATTTAACACCTCGGTCATTACCAGGTAACCGTTTTTTATTTCAGGATCGGGAAAAATTGCTACAGGTTTTAATACACAATCAGAACCGGCCGTATCAGCCTGCTGAGTTGAACTTCCATCGAAGTTCCATAATGGAGCGTCTTCAAGATTACCGCTGAAGTTGTGACGGACCAATGTTTTACTTCTGAGAGCCTGCGTCGGCTTAACGCCATCAAGCCAGATGTATTCAAGTTTGGAATATGACATAGATATATAGTTAGTTGATGGTTACTGTTTTCATGATTCAGCCATAAACCATGAATCATTTGTTATGTTATTGCTGCTAAAGTATTTGAAAAACTTTTTGCCTGTTTATGGTATCAATAAACAGCAACAAATATATTGACCTGCAATGTCTTATCAAAGTTTTTTAGTCAAAAAAATATTAACATCTAATTAATTGGCGCTATAATAACTTTTACTTTAATTTATTAATGTGAAAGCGCTTTTTTGTTTATTTATATTAAATTCATGCTTTTCCATATAACCAATTCCGAAAATTTTTAGGCGTATGAATATTCGTTATCTTTTCACTAACAACTTATCCACATCAATTAACCTGCTTTTTCTTGAACAGATCGGTTATCTCAGTGTGGCTGCGTGCATCCCGGCCACAAACATTACCAGCATCAGCCGTTCCGGTAATCATTGGGGCATCTCTTGCATGGAGTCATCAGCTCTTCCGCTGGGATACAACAATCATTGCACTGTTTTGCGCTTTACTGATTCAAATCGGCACTAATTTTGCAAATGATTATTATGATTTTATAAAAGGCTCCGACAGGCCCGATCGAATCGGTTTTGAACGGGCAACAGCATCGGGTCATGTAACACCGGCAGCCATGCTGAATGCCACCTGGATAACAATGGCTATGGCATTTTTCGCCGGACTGTACCTTGTTTGGGTTGCCGGCTGGATCATCCTTCTGCTCGGCGTGCTCTCACTCCTGTTTGGGATTATGTATACCGGTGGACCATATCCGCTCGGTTATAATGGCCTTGGTGATATTTTTGTTTTCATTTTCTTCGGTATCATTGCTGTGATGGGAACCTATTATGTAAATGCGCTGGAATGGAGTATTCACTCTCTTTGGGCATCGGTACCGGTGGGCGCACTCTGTGTAAATATTCTCGTGGTAAATAATCTGCGCGATATCGAACAGGATCGAATTTCCGGCAAGCGTACACTGGGGGTTCTATTAGGTGAGTACGCACTTAAACTGGAATACACATTGCTTGCAGCCGCAGCATTAATAATTCCAATCATGTTTTATCTTTTATTCGACTATTCACTTTGGATTCTCCTCCCTTTACTATCTTTACCGCCCAAATGGATACTGATCAAAAAAGTCTGGACGCATGAGAATAAACGAGACCTCAATACTGTTCTTGAACGAACGGCACAGTTTATGATTTTGTATGGACTTTTGTTCTCAGCAGGCATCATCCTTTAAAATATGCTCACGATTTATAAATACTCCCTTCCTTTTAAAACACCATTCATAACAGCCGCCGGTAACTATACCGAGAGAACCGGTCTGCTTATTTGCCTTGAAGAGAGTGGTCATTTTTTTTGGGGTGAAGCAGCTCCTCTCCCCGGCTTTTCAACAGAATCAGCTGAAGATATCAGCTTCAGATTACAATACCTGAAAACAGACATCACATCGTTTTTTTCAGGCTCATTTGATCTGCCTGAACTCATAAAATTCGTAAATACTACTACGGATGCACCATCTTTGCAATTTGCCCTCAGTTACCTGGGAATAAGCCTCCTCTCCCATCGAAAACGTTGCAATATGGGAGAGCTTTTTGGAATTCACTCATCGAAAATTGTCCATATAAATGACGTGATTGGACATATGGATTCGGAAAAATGGAAAAATGCGATCAGGGAATCCATTGCCAGGGGCTTCTCCTGTATCAAATTAAAAGCGCTCTACCCGCTGGATAAGCTTGCTCTCTGTCTTGGTGAAATTCACCGGAATAATCCGCATGTCACATTTCGGCTGGATGCCAATCGTTCCTGGCCAAAAGATGAATCAACTCAAATTAATCAATCAATCAAACATCTTCCCATCGAATATATCGAAGAGCCATTTCAGGACATTGATGTAAGCACTCTTACCGCTGCTCAGAATCCGTTCGATTTTCCGATCGCGTTGGATGAAACCGTTCAAAACCCTGAGAACCTGAAAGCTGCCTTAAAGCGGCCGGAACAAGTTGTGATTATAAAACCTGCCCTTCTCGGAAATTTTTGCGAATGGGTGGGAACAATTCAAACATATCGAAGTTCGTTTGAGAATATTGTGGTGACCACTGTTCTTGAAACTGCAATCGGAAATTCTGCTATTGCCGATGTTGCCGGATTGATCGGCAGCCGGATGCGAAGTCATGGACTGAATACCGGAAAATTATTCCGGAATAATTTATTTCTGATATCAGAATTTGAAAACGGCAAAATAGATATGCCCTTTCTGGATGTAAGAAAAATATCGCCAAAATATCTTAATAATGAATATATCTCTCTGTTGGATTCGTAAAAATGGCTAAAACGTACGATAAAAAAAACCATTTTACCCTGCCTCCACCCTCATTAACATTCCTGTCAACAGAAAACAGCGATTTTACTTACCGGGACTTGTATTCTTTCACCGGTAACCTGCAACATATCCTCCAGCCATACAAGCCCGGTAACGAGCATCCCCTGATGATTGTTTCAGAAAACTCTCCTGATGTGGCATTGAGCATTGCAGCCTGTTTCTTACTTAAAATCCCGGTTTTCCCTCTGCTTAAAAACAGTACAAAAAGAGACCTGGAAAAAATTCTATCTGAAATCAGACCTTGTGCCATCTTATCAAACGAGCAAAACCTATCAATAAAATTTGGTGATATTCCTGTACTGAATATCACGGAAGAGAAACTAAAATATTCTGAATCCAATCAGCCTGCCGGTTATGCATTTGATGAACCGGAACATATTGCGGGGTATTTTCTTACATCCGGTTCAACAGGACAGCCGAAAATTGTACCGGTGAAACGCAGGCAGGTTTTTTCAGGTGCAGTTTCTTCAGCAAAAAATTTCAGGCCAGCCCGTAACAAATATTGGTTGCTGTGCCTTCCTTTAAATCATGTTGGTGGCATAAATGTAATTTACCGTTCCCTGCTTTATAACTCTGCAGTTTTCCTCATGCCGTCTTTTGATACGGAAAATGTCCGTTCTCTTCTGAATGAAAACAAAGATTTTGAAGCGGCATCTATGGTACCAACTATGCTCCAGCGTCTGCTCGATCATACTTTTTTCAGGGTTCAGTTCGGATTCAAGGCACTCCTGATTGGAGGCGGACCGATATCCACATCACTCATAAATAGTTCACTTACCCGGGGTATACCGATTGTTACCAGTTACGGGATGACCGAAACCTGCGCTCAAATTGCTGCTAACCCAATGCTGAAACCCGGCGGGGATTATATACCGAAAAAAAGTGTCGGGGCAATTTTTGAGCCCAATGAAATAGAAATCCGGGATGAACAGGGACGGCCGCTGCCTTATAACGAGCCGGGACAGATTTGGTTAAAAGGACCGCAAGTTTTTGACGGTTATCTTGACAAAAACCAAAATGCAGCCGCTTTTGATGAAAAAGGCTGGTTTAATACAGGCGATTTTGGTCATCTGAACCGTAAAAAACAGCTTTTCATTGAAAACCGGCGTTCAGACCTGATTATTACCGGCGGAGAAAATGTGAACCCGATGGAAATTGAGGAAGCAATGAATCTGATTCCCGGTGTTAAGGAATCTGCAGTAATTGGGGTTCCGGACGAAATATGGGGT
>RECI01000310.1 GCA_007694095.1 Balneolaceae bacterium
CAGCTTCTGCTATTTTCAGCAATGGTTTTAGAACGTTCTATGATGATCTGGCAAACTTAGCAGAAAGTATGATCCCGGAAAGCGTAAAGCTTAAGTATGAAGCATTATATCAAACAAGTCAGCAGCTGAATAATGATCTGGATCGTTACCTTGAATATTATAATGCATTAAATGAATTCCGAAGAAGTCGAGTTGAATTAAGGCTTGCACACGCCGATTTGGCATTGTCAGTTGCATCCAGCCCATTGAATCCGGATTACTCTGATAATATAGAATCCAGGCTTGCAACTCTGAACGCAAAGGCAGACGATTTTATAATAAAAAGGGATCGTGTTTTTGAGTTAAGAGAAGAGGCATACCCAAACATCTGGGCATATATTGAACTACGATTGGAACTTAGAAGAAATCATCAGGAATTAGCTAGGAATAATCAAAGTACTCGATTAAACTCTTTAATGAATGCTGTTGAAAAGCTTGGAACAACACTTGAAGCCACTGTTCAAACAGGCAATTCTATAGCTGAATGCATAAATACAGAATTAGAACTTCTGAGGAATACTCTTGATTCATTTGAACAGCGAAAAATTGCTTTTGCACTGTTCATCAAGGAAATGCTTCCTGATCCTATACCCGATGAAGTGAAACAAAGTATAGCCAACCTGATGAGACTAACGGCAGAACAGTTGGTTCATGTACTCATTCGTGACCCATCATTGATACATGAAGAAGCATCTAATTTTGGGCGATTATTCGCAGATCCAACCTTCATAATACCAGATCTGATTTCATTCAAAATAGCACTGTGGTTCGACCAGGATTTGGCAAACTTTTATCTAAATCAAGCTTTTGGGCGAATACAAAATATTGAGATTGAAACCAAAGAATTACAAAACCATCTGCGAATTATTGCTGAAAATCACAATGAAGCCATGCAGGAATTGGATTTTTTAAGGGATTGGGCCCGAACCAATTCCGGTGAAGTGGCAAAAGACATCAGCGATTTGCAGCTTGCGGCCCTCAACATTTCGCCCATTTTGCAAAATACGGATCATTTCCTGGCCCTTGCACCTTTATGGGCAGAAGCCGTATATCATACACCGTTACAGATGCCGGCAGTTGCAGGCAACGAAATTGCACAGCGGCTGGAATCATTACGGCCACAGGTTGAACAGGGGATGCAGAACTTTGTTAGTGTATCTTCAGCGGCTGTTTCCTGTGCAACAGACGTACTGAATCACCGATCCGGTATTGCGGCACAGTCTGTCAATTCTGCCGTTTCACAGGCAATCGCAGACATTCAAAGCCAGGCACCCGTCGTATATTCAAATTTGCAAGGGCTTCAGAATCCTGTTCAGTCAGCTCTAAACAGTGTAGAGCAGGTGTTCACTGCTGCCAAATCGCTTCTGGAAGATGTAAAAAACAGTCCCGCACAGGCAAAGAGTAATTTTGAAAATTTGGTTTCTTCTAATGTGGCCCAGATACAGAATTCCATCGCTTGTGTGAACGACCGCAGCATAACAATACAGCAGCAGGTTGATCAGTTAACGGATTGGTTTACAGAAATCGAAGGCGTGCAAACCTTTCAGCCTTTGCAGTTGCAGACGATCAGTTTCCCGATACAAAATTAAGAGAGGCCCTGTTACAGTTACCCCGGACTTGTTCCGGGGTCTTCGGTGTTATTGGGATGCTCTTTATCAAAGGACGGAGATTGCAGGTTTGAGTCCGCGATGACGTTTTCTAAACCTAAATTCACAATTGCGTCATGCCTGACTTGATCAGGCATCTCCATTTGTTGATACAGTGCTGAACGGCTTCAGGGTCAGAAGATCCCGCATTTCCGGTTAACCCTATCGTGTGGGCACATTTCTGAATCATATAAGCGTTATCAATTCACGATTCATCATCAGTAGCTAATCTACCACGATAGGAATTTTTAACATCCATCCCGCACTGAAAGTGCAAAAGATCACAGCCCGGGGCAATCGCCCCGGGCTGTGATCTTTCAGGCCGTTAGCCTGATTTGTTATCGTACTACATGCTGATGCCATAAAGAGTCGGCTAAACAAAAAAACTTTTTTTATTGCACTTGTATCCACACGATAAGGTTAATCAGTACGGGATGACAAAAACAAAAACCATGATACCCGACTCCCTTCTTTTTCGATGATGCATGTAAGAGTTCATTTTAATTCATGAATCATGCATCAGATCAAACGAAGCAACTATTTTAAAAGCGTATTAATCCTTGCGGTGATTTTCATGGTATCACCAATTTATCTGGTTGCGCAAAATATTAACGTACAGGCCAGTTTCAACGGGGATGAATGGATTGACCGCCGCACACCTATTTCCATAGAATTTGACAGAGAGTTGACAACCGAAGACGGGCGCCCCTCCTTGTGGATTGGAACAGATGATGTAACAGGGATCATGCGGATGGATGGCAACAGGATGTTGTACCCCTCCGACCGTATTTCGCTTCCATCGGGCAAACACAAAGTGAAGGTATTTCTTGTTAATGATGAAGATAATTGGAATGAGATTGCGCAATTTCCGCTGAACGTGCGTACCATCGGCGGTATTGAAGAACTATCGGCCACACCCGGCCTAACCCTGACCAATAAAGGCCAGTTTGTGGAGGAAAAACGGCCGATTATTCCGGAGAGCGACAGGCCAACGTTTCAGGACATCACCGGGCAACTGAACATGAAAGCACTGGCCATAAAAAACGACTGGCAGATCGACCTTGAAACTCAAATTGTTGGTGTTTCTTTTGAGCGTGAAGCGCTGAGATTCCGGGACCTGGGCGAAGATGCCCCGCGCATTGACCTTGCCCGCTACCAGGTCAATGCAACCAATCGTGGTGCCCGCATAACCGCGGGCCATCTTCGCCACGGCCAGCACCAGCACCTGCTAAACAATTTTCAGAGCCGCGGGCTGATGTATCGGCAGGAGATTGACGATTATCTGGATCTTACCGTTGCAGGCACGTATGCAAGCAATGCCGTAGGCTGGAGTAACCTTGCAGGGTTTACCGATCCGGGGCACAGAATCATCAGCGGTACGGTTGGTTTCGATGCCATTGAAAATTTACCGGGTGCACTCAGAATGGAAGCCACCACGGTTTTTGGTGCAAAAGAGCCAAGAAACTCATTCAACCAGGAGGCCATTCTGGATTCGGAAACAAGCCGTGGAGCTGGTCTTCGTCTGCTGAGCACCCTCTGGGACCGACGCATCCGAACGGAGGCAAGTGTAGCCCTCAGCAGTTTCAGAAACCCTAACGATCGCAACCTCAGCCGTGGAGAAGAGCTGGTTCCGGTCTTCACCGAGAACAGGATGGCGTGGCATGCTGATATGAATGCACAATTGATCCGGAATATGGATTTCCTGCCCCGGGCACCACTGAATATGCGAACCGGATATACATTCACACGGATTGACCCTCTCTACGAAGCTGTTGGGGTATTTGTGAGGGGAGATATTGAGGAACATCAGTTCAGCGCAACTACCGGTGCCGGACCCCTGAGTGTAAACCTTCAGCACCGCCGAAACGAAGACAACCTTGATAACCTCCCTTCTGTACTCAAAACCCTTTCGAGGCAGTACAATATCCAGGTACAGCTAAATACGTCAACACTGGTTGGTTCAGACAGCTTCATTCCTTCATGGGTTCTGCCTAATCTTGGATACAGCTACAATTATGTGCACCAGTTTGGCGCAGGTGTGCCGCCAGAGGGTGGCTTTGATGCATCTCATGTTCCCGATCAAAAAAATTATGTGTACCAATTTTCAACAGCCTGGCAAAAGAGAAATTGGTCGGCCAGTTACAGGTTTCAAAACTCCTTCCAGGATAACCGGCAGCCCGGCCGCGAGAATAACGATTTTATCCGCAACAATCATGTAGTAGCCTTCCGGATTGCTCCGGTTTCTATGATCGATATCAGTACGAATCTGAATTTTGATCTCAACAAAAACCGGGCAAATAACGAAACAGAAATCGCACGGCGTCTCGGTTTCAACCTCCAACTGAGGCCTGTAAATAATCTGAACCTCAGAGGGTCCTACCAGCCATCGCGCCGGTTCGACAGGGCCGACACCCGCCTGCAGACACAAACTCAAATCAGCGCTGAGGCAACCTGGAGATTCAGTTTTCTTAAATATCTGCAAAAGTCACCAAGTGCAAGTGTCTACATAAGATTTTCCCGCCAGGAAACTTTCCGCATAGATCCTTTCCGCGATGAGCCCGATGAAAATATGATCTGGACGCTTCAGTCCGGCGTAACCTTAAACCTGTTCTGATCATGAAACGTATTTATTTTATCCTGCTTTTATTGTGCTTTATTTCTGTTCCTGTTATGGCACAGGTTTCAGTTCACCCCACCGGTGTTAATATAAATGCCAGTGGGCCAACGGTCGTTTTTCTCACTTACGGAAACATCCAGGGATATCGGCCGGCTGAAGCACTTTGGTGCGGCGAAATGGAAAGTGCATTTCCGAATGCTGGCACGCGCTGCCGTCCTGGAACCATTTACGGTTCGCTGCCTCTTGCATTCGATCAATCCACCGAAAGCGGAGTTGGCGGATTTACGGATATCATGTCGATCCCCTCATCGGTGGCCCGACGGGCATACCAGGAAGCAGCTCGCGGTGGTAATGGTACGTTTTTCTATGTACGCCGTTTTGAAAGCCAGACCGGAGCTCCGGATGTGTACGTAAACGTTACCTGCCGGCTTGCAGGAGGCGGTGCCCGTGTGCCATTTGCCCTCACAGGTGTTCAGATGGCATTTGCCGATGATGTGCCGGTGCTCAGCATTACGCGGGGAGAAATGGTTCAGCCTTTCACGGCAGAAATCCGTTATAACGGAACCGGCCAGCTACAGGGGCGCTGGGAAGTGGTTCGGCCCGGGGATGAACTGCCACTACTGGAAGATCTCCTCACCGAGGCCACTTTGCCTGCCGAGCGAAGGGGCCTGCAGCGGCGCTACCTGGAACTGGAACGGTTCAGCTATTTCCTGCCACCTTCGTCCGATTCGTTTGTCTTGCCCGGCCCTGATGTATCCAACATCCCAAACGATTTTGAAGGAATGTATATGATTCTTCTCCGGATTGAAGCCACCGACGATAAAGAGGGCGACAGCAGCCTCGATGCAGTAGATGCAGGCTTCGGCACCGTGAACAGCGGGGGTGTGGCCGGTTTTCCGATACCCCCTCTGCGATATTTTGTGGGAAATACCCCCATTGGGATGGCTGCATCCAATTCAGGTGCGATCAGGCCACTCTTTCCTGAGCCGGATGCAGGTTGGTATCCGGGAGAGCCACTGGACTTCAGCTGGACGGATGTACCTGGTGCCGCCATTTACCAGCTCGAGCTGGAAGACCACTATGGAACCGAACTTCTTACTGCGTGGCTTGAACCCGGGATTTTCAGCTACCGTGCTCCCGGCTGGATTTTCGACCAGACCCACAGCAATCAGTTGAAGTGGCGCGTTACGGCACTCAATCAGAACGGAGTGATGATCAGCCGCACGGCGTGGAGAATGTTATTGAAGAATTGAAGTGGTTTTTAAAACTCAGGGTAACAAATGATACCTGATGGTTTTGTTTTACGATTACCAAATTAGTGAACTCTGAATAATCTGAGCATTACATAATACTAAAAAATAAAAAATGAGAGGTATCTATGAAAAAACATATGTCAACTCAACTATTTTACTTTAAAAGGAGAAGTTTTTATGGATTTACACTGCTGATGTGTATTGCCGCAATATGCTTTAATTTGCAGGATATAGCAAAAGCCCAGCAACTGCCTACTATTCCGCCTTGTCCCTCTGATTATATCGGTCAACCGGTATGTGATGCCTTCGAGCAATTGAATGCCCTTAATGATCCGAACGTCCTGAACGATTTAATCGATCTACAAAGTGAATTATACTCACAAGCTGAAGAGGAAATCAAAAAAAGGGTAGAACAAGCTGCAAACGATATAAGAATAGGGCCTGCCGTAAATTTCTTTAATCAATCGGCCCAGGCAATTCAGCCAATTTTAGACGCTACAGATGAATTTTTGAATCACCCGGTATGCGGTTCAGAAGCGGCTTTAAACGAATTGGAAAGTTTTTTTAATGAACTGGGAGATGTTTCCATGAGTATTGTGAACATTGGAATACAAATTGGTGAATCTGCTATACTACTTGAACCGACAATCGGCAGTTCAGCAAATATTGCAACCCAAATGCAAAGTATTGTCAACAAGCCAAGAAGGCTCGATTCAGAATCATCCCGGAAACTTATGCGCCTTGAACGTTCACTATCCGATCTGAATGATGCATTAGCTTATATTGGTGAAAAAGAAGGTTTTAAAGCAGCTGTAACGGGAATTGAAGCATCGCAAAAAGTAATCCCGTTCTCAATTGCATGTATAGGATGTGTTAAAAGTATCAAAGTTGGATCCAAAGGCACCACACAGGCTGCGACCGGAGCAGGCACTCAATAATACCATTAACAGCCTGGAATCTCCGATCAACGAATCTGTACAGCTTGCGCTACAAACGTTCGGTCAGGTTGGCAGCCGTGTGGGTGATCTCATAGACTGCTACAATCTCATGAATGAAATGGTAGCAAATGTAAGTATTGAAATGGTAGAAGCGATGCAGAATCGTATGCCATTGGCAGCATCAGGGCTTACATCAGGCATGGTTGATTTTGATAATTTACTAAATCAGGCAAGTGTTGCCATGCAGGCATCAGGTGATGCCGGACAATCCGAAATGCAGGGCTTAATGAATGATATTCAGGGTATTTTGATAAAAATCGCCGGCAATCCGCCGTATACTGAACAAAATTTAATCAATCATTTTATTCAAAACCTTACCAATCCTAACTGGTTCAGTGAAATTTCTCAGGATATAATCTCGGCTCAGACACGAACAAACATGCTTTCGGTAACGATATTGAATGCCGGCCTCTCTTCATTGAATTCCCTCGGCCAAATCATTGATTCTGCAAATGATCATTTTAATCATTCGCGAAATGAAAGTATCGCAGTAATTCAGATATTCAGTAATCCGCCATCACCACCTATGGCTTCACTCGACCTTATTGATAATCCCGGATTTCCATTTGATTCGCCACAGCTTGCAGCCGGCAACATTCAGCCTGTTGACTGGCAGGGGCTGAATATTTCATTCAATCCCGGAAAAGTGAATCTCGAAACCCGAACACTGCGTGATCATCTGGCTGAGCTGCAATCTGTAAAATTTCGTGAGGTGCAACCATCCACCAGAGATATCCGCACAACGGGGCCGTGCCTGACATGTGCCAGAGACTTTGAGCTTACTCCGGTGCGCGACAC
>RECI01000311.1 GCA_007694095.1 Balneolaceae bacterium
CAACGCCGGAAAAAACCGGCCTGTTGTTTACAAGATTTGATCAAAATCCTGTATTCTTCAGAATCAACTGTTGCCCGATTGGAGATTAATTTATTTAGTAAAATTGTAATCAGATAACAGGCATTAATAGTAACTCAGTGTTTAAATTAAACCATTTTTGATTACAGTTTATCCTATAGGAGGATTAGGCAACAGGCTGCGTGTATTACATTCAGTTCTGTCATTGCAATCAAACAATGATAAACAGTTCAGGTTAATTTGGCCAAGAGACCAGCACATGAATTGCAGCTATTTTGATCTGTTCAGGAATCATAATGGCTTTATACTGACAGAAGAATCTGGCAGAACTAAGAACCGACTATTCAGAAAGTTTTCACGAATAATGCGGTTAGATTCGATTGAATCAATAAAATACAGGGATATTTATGATGATGACAAAATTAACCAATTAATTAAAACCAGTTATGATTTTAACCAATTTTTTAAATTGCCGTCAATCTTAATTAAAACAAATGCCTGGTTTTATACCGCTGATCATGGGCGTTTTATGATGCCTGCCCCTGCTGATGAAATTGAACAAAGGGTTGAAGATATTGCAGCCAAATATCCTGAAAACACCATAGGAATTCATATCCGCAGAGGAGATCACCGGCAAGCAAAAAAAATGAGTACAAATGATCTCTTTAATGAAATTATTGAAAGAGAAATAATGCTGGACAATTCCACTCACTTTTTTTTATCTACAGATTCTAAAGAAACAGAAGAAATGATTTTGAATAGTTATCCTGGTTTAATTTTCGTACAGAATAATAAATCATTTGATCGCTCCACAACCGAAAATGCAAAAGATGCATTTGTCGATTTGCTATGCCTTTCCAGGGCGAAAAAAATTTATGGGAGCTACAACAGTTCATTTTCCGGAATTGCGTCTTCAATATCCGGGTCAGAAATGATAATTGTTGAACCTGGCATGTTTAACAGAAATTGAACTCACTATTGCCAGGTATAAAATCCCCGGCCTGTTTATGGGCCGGGGTATTATAAATCACTCTTATGGATTATCTACTTATGGCAGGCGTGATAACAAATTTTCTGAATTCTACCGGCCCGTGGTCGCCCTGAATCATAATTGGGCCGGGTTCTCCTTCTCTGCTGTTTAGCGAACCGCCGGTTATGCCGGGTATTGGTCTGTTTGAGATCACTTCTATGCCATTCAGTACAACGGTTACATGGCGTCCTGCCAGGGTAATTTCATATGTTTGCCATTCTCCGGCAGGTTTGGCGGCATTTACGGACGGTTCAATAAAACCATAAATTCCCCCAATTATGATATCGCTGATCTCCATGCCGTAATTGTCTTCTATCTGCACTTCATAGCGTCCGCGCAGGTAAATCCCGCTGTTACTGCCTTGCGGATACCTGAATTCAACGCTTAATTTAAAATCATCAAAAACCTCCTTGCTGACAAGATTTCCACCAACTTCTTCATTTACGAGAACGCCGTCAATCATACGGAATTTATTGTTATCGGGAATAACCCAGCGCGACATATTGTCATCCAATAAATTTTTTGGGCTGCCCCAAACAGGTGGTTCTGTTCTGTCGAGGCTGGGTGCACGTACACCGGTAAAATGCAGTGTGTTTCCATCGAGTATTTTGAAACCTCGAATTTGATCGTTTTCCAGCCGGAATTCAAAATAGATGTCATCATCAATGCGCATCCATTGTGGTGGGATTGAAAAATGGTATTTGTTTTCCGCCTCATTATATTTCACTTCAGAAACGGGGCGTGCACTCCCTTCGTAACCAACGTAATACCCGATCAGGGTTTGAAAACCCGATAGCTTTACTTCAAGCCATGCAGGAAATCCTTCATCTGCATAAAGGCCGTGGCGAAACATCCCGAGATTTTCGAGTTCTTCGTCTTCAATGGTTACTGTGATGTTCCATCGCCCGATAATGTCGGACCCCGGAAAGGAAGGTTGTGCCAGCATAAGTACCGGTGAGATTAATATGATGATTGCAAGTAAAATCTGTTTCATGATTATGTAACGTTTTAAGTTTTCCAGTTACTTTAGTTGAGTTGTGCAGCACTGATATGCCACAGCAATTACTTACCTCTAATCATTGTAAAATAGTTAATATCGGCATCCCAATAAATATTTTTTAATATTTTGGATATAATTATCAGGTTTAAAAAATCACTTAAAAAAAACCTGCCTTTTACGGGCAGGTTTTTGATAAATATTTCCCTTTAAGGATAATCAGAGAGCTTTGATCTCTTCCTCTTTCACCTGTTCTTCTGCTTCTTTGTCGTTGAAGGTTATCACAAAGAAGAAGAATACAATGAGTGAAAATATTGCCGGTACCCACCAGAACTGGTACCACTGATCCAGTGAAAGTGCGGTTTGATCGCCAAGGAAAAGATTGAATACTGTTCCGGCGATTTGGGCTCCAATAAGCATTCCGATACCATACGTAACCAGGACAATTAAACCCTGTGCCTGACCGCGGATTTTTTCACTGGCTTTGATATCCACATAAATCTGACCGGTAACGAAAAAGAAATCGTAACAGATACCGTGAAGGGCAATTCCGGCAAGAATCATCCAGACGGTGGGGTCGGATGCGCCAAGAGCAAAGAGGACATACCGCAAGAACCATGCGAACATACCTACGCCAAGCATCCATTTAACGCCAAGTCGTTTAAAGAAAAATGGCATCAGCAGCATGAAAATCACCTCTGAAGCCTGTCCGATGGTTTGTGTGGCGGCAATGTTCTGGAAACCGGTATTACCCAGGAATAGCTGTGTAAAGTTATAGTATGCTGCCAGTGGAATACAGAGCAGGAGCGAACTTGCAATAAAGATATAAAACGATTTTGTTCCAAGCTCCTTCATGGCATCAATACCCGCAATGCTACGAATGGAGACAGTTTGTCCTTTGGCGGGTGGTGGTGTGTGGGGGAGAGTGAACGTAAGCGCAGCAAATGCAAAACTTGCCAGAGAGGTAAGGTAAAGCGGCATCGCGGTTGCTTCAGGGCGCACACCGTCTGCTACGAAATAGACAAGCCCGAAACTTACCGTGAGTCCCGCTACAATCCATCCTATTGTTCCGAATACTCTGATTACGGGAAACTCTTTTTCCTGATCCTTAATGTGGTGAAATGCACACGTATTGGCAAGACTGAGTGTGGGCATGTAACAGAGGTTGAAGAGAAAGAGCATGAGGATAAACATGGGGGGATTATCTGCAAACATAGGGGTTAGAAACATGAAAATTCCCCCAAGGAAATGCAAAGTTCCCAATACCTTTTCGGTTGCGAAATAACGATCGGCCACAAGGCCTACAAAAAAAGGTGCAAAAATTGCGGCAAGAGGAACTACAGTGAACGGCCAGTGAGTGAGGTCTGCCATTCCAATATTTGACATATAAACAGCAATAGCCGTATACCATGCTCCCCAGATAAAAAATTCGAGGAACATCATCCCGCTAAGGCGTACTTTTAAGAATGGTATCATGATTAAGATGTGATATTAGTTAGATGAATTTTTAATCGACGGAATATTAATTTTATGCCGGTTAAGTGCAAGTAAAAAGGTTATGAATTGGTTGCAGAAAATTAAAAAAAACATTATCTGTAAAGATAAAGCACGAAAATAATAAGAAAAACAAAAAATCGAATAACATGAACAGAAAATTAAGAATGGGAATGGTAGGCGGTGGAAAAGACGCCTTTATTGGAGCGATACATCGCCATGCGGCTTTTATGGATGGAAAAATTGAGCTGGTATGCGGTGTGTTTAGTGTCGACGCTCAAACTTCAATAGAATCAGGGCGGGAATACTTTTTGCCTGAAAGCCGGGTTTATACAAGCTACCGGGAAATGTTTGAAAATGAGTCGAAACTGCCGGAAGCTGAGCGAATGGATTTTGTATCTATTGTGACGCCCAATCACGTCCATTTTGAACCGGCCAGGCTGGCACTTGAGAACGGATTCCATGTAGTAATTGAAAAGCCACTTTCATTTAATATCGATGAAGCAATAGAGTTAAGAAAGATTGTAAAATCCAGCGGTAAAATTTTAGCGCTCACTCACACATATACCGGGTACCCTATGGTGAAAGAGGCAAAACATTATGTAGAGAGTGGAAAGCTTGGAAAAATCAGAAAGATTTATGTTGAATATCCGCAGGGATGGCTATCTATTCCGCTGGAACAAACAGGCAATAAGCAGGCTTCATGGCGTACCGATCCTAAACAATCGGGAATGGGAGGCTGTGTGGGTGATATTGGTACACATGCTGCAAACCTTGCCGAATATGTTACCGGATTAAAAGCTATTAAATTATGTGCCCATGTAAATATTAAAGTCGAAAACAGGCTTCTCGATGACGATTGTGCTGCAATGCTGCAATTTGACAATGGTGCAACCGGAGTTCTGATGGCTTCACAGATAGCGGCTGGCGAAGAAAATAACCTGAAACTGCGTGTGTATGGTGAAAAGGCCGGCCTTGAGTGGTTGCAAACCGAACCTAACACCCTGCTTTATAAGCCGCTTGACGGCCCTGTACAGATAATAAGGGCCGGTACCGGTTATTTATCAGATGGCGCAAATGCCAACATACGCACACCTGCAGGCCACCCTGAAGGATATATTGAAGCATTCGCAAATATCTACAGGGCATTTTCACAAGCTGTATATGATGATAAGAAAGGTGCAATGAAACCTCTTGATGAATACGACTTTCCCGGTGTGGATGACGGTGTGAGGGGAATGGCATTTGTAAAAACGATGATCGAATCAGGTAAGTCCGAACAGAAATGGCTGAACCTCGAGATTTGACCTGGCGATATTAACTAATTGTTGACTTTGACGGCATTGCGCTCTCGATTTGGAATCACCCGACTTTCCTAAAATTTCTTTTATTGAAGGATGTTGAGGCAGCGAATCGTGAACCGGGATGGCGTTTTTATAGACAACTTCATTAATAAATCAAAAAACTTAACTGAATAAGAGAATCATGAAAACAATAAAAGGACCGGCAATTTTTCTTGCACAGTTCGCGGGCGACGAAGCCCCGTTTAACAATATCGATTCTATCAGCAAGTGGGCGGCTTCCCTTGGATACAAGGGCATCCAGATTCCCTCGTGGGACCCCCGAATGATTGATCTGCAAAAAGTTGCTGAGAGTAAGACATATGCCGATGAATATCGCGGCAAAATAGAAGAGAATGGTGTAAAGATCACCGAATTATCCACACACCTGCAGGGACAGCTTGTTGCTGTTCATCCCGCATATGATGTGATGTTCGACGGTTTTGCACCTAAGGAAGTACACGGAAAACGTAACGACCGTCAAAAATGGGCGGAAAACCAGATGATTATGGCAGCACGTGCAAGCAAAAATCTTGGGTTAAACGCACATGCTTCATTTTCAGGTGCACTGCTCTGGCATACGGTTTATCCCTGGCCTCAGCGTCCGGCCGGACTGGTAGAGGATGGATTCAAGGAACTGGCACGTCTTTGGAAACCAATTCTGGACGAGTTCGACAAAAATGGAGTGGATGTGTGCTACGAACTGCATCCCGGAGAAGATCTGCATGATGGTATCACCTACGAGATGTTCCTCGAAGCTACAGGTAATCACCCCCGTGCACGTATTCTCTATGATCCAAGTCACTTTGTACTTCAGCAGCTTGATTACCTTGCCTTTATAGATATTTACAAGGATTATATCAAAGCATTCCATGTGAAGGATGCCGAGTTTAATGCAACAGGCCGGGCCGGTGTTTATGGCGGTTACCAGGGATGGGCCGACAGGCCGGGCCGATTCCGTTCTCTCGGAGATGGACAGGTTGACTTTGTAACCATCTTCACAAAGCTGTCGCAGTATGACATTGATTGCTGGGCGGTTTTGGAATGGGAATGTTTTATTAAGCATCCTGAGCAGGGGGCCGAGGAAGGTGCGCACTTTATCCGGGAACACATCATCCGTGTCACCGAAAAAGCGTTCGACGACTTCGCCGGTGCTGGCAGCGACACCGAACTCAATAAAAAAATCCTGGGAATCTAATTAAAAAACGACCTGGCAGAGTCCGACAGGTCCTGCCAGAGTCGTGCCCGGGTTCTAAAGATTCTGCCAAAGTCATTCCAGGATTCAATAGGTCCTGCCAGAGTCGTGCCCGGGTTCTAAAGATTCTGCCAAAGTCATTCCAAGATTCAATAGGACCTGCCAGAGTTGTATTGGAGGGAAAAAGGCCATTTAAACAGTATCCCGTCAGACTTAGAGGGATACTGCTTTATTGAAGTGGTCTTTACATGTTTAACGATAATAGACGCTATCAACCTACCTTTTAAATCCGTCACGTATTATTGACACTCTACAAAATTGATTGCAATGGAAAGTATTATCATATCTGAAAATCATCGCCGGTCAATAGGAGCCTCATTAAGGATTGTTGAAGAACATTTAAACGAAATGGAAAAAGAATTAACAAACCCTGAAGATGGAATTTTATTAAAAATGCAGATAGATATTCAAAATTCTTCAATATCTAAATCGTTGCAAAATATTGCGAAAGCAAAAAAGCATATAAAAAATCTTGCTGAAAAATACAGGTTGTCGGTTCAGAGTTCTCAACTTAGTAGGGTTATCGATTCACGTAAAACAAGTATATGGGTAACGCTCAGCGACTCAACCTCAGAAAAGCTAAAAATTTACGGAGTGTTTCCGCCGGAATATTCTGCCGAATTTGACAACGACATTAATGAGTTACAGGAACTGGTAAACCAAATATAATATAAAGTTGAGTATGATGGCCATAATTAAATCTAGATAATTCTGGTTCATTCTTTATCATTTTAAACATTTTCCCTGCATTCCCTTTCCAGCCAGCTACCTAAAAGACTGAGCACCGAATTAACATCATAAGTTTATTCTTTTTGCCAATGTGTCATCACACAATAAAATCTGTAGTAAATCCGATTAATTAGCCGCCATTTATATGGCCAACACAGAATGGATGGCTAAAACATCTTGTCATTTTAATGTTTCCAAAAGCAGTTTGTACAAGTGGAAGCAGAAACCTGAAAACCGTAGAGGTGATCAATTCAAAATATAACGCTTTAAACAATACTCAATAATACTATATTGGTATGTAAAACGAATGTTTTATATACATAAAACTAAGTTATCGAGAAATAAAAAATGACAGAACCAAAAAAAGAAACCCATCATGAAAGAATATTAAAATAAATGACAATCATACTTCTTTTGGGTTTTATTATGTCGCTCTTCTTCTTCCTCCTGCTGATTGGGA
>RECI01000231.1 GCA_007694095.1 Balneolaceae bacterium
TGGAAGAGAGTTACAAAATAATCAGGAATCGGGGTTAAACTGGTAAAAGCTTGCTGAAACAAACAATGCCTTTGGTAAACTGCTTTTCAACGGCAAAACCTGCGCGGGCAAAAAGCTCATTGCTTTGTTCAACGGTCCAGAATTTAATACCGCTCCATTCGGCAGAATTTTGCAGTACTTTACCGTACCAGCTTTCAGATTGGATAAGGTGCATCACGAAAAAGATACCGTCATCTTTCAATACCCTCTTGCATTCAAATAGCACCTTCAGTTCATCACTTAGTTCATTCAGGGTGCCGCCCATAACCACTCCATCAAAGGTTTTCCCAAAAAAAGGCATCTCACGTGCATCGGCACGCACCAGGTAAATATCAGCCTGCTCAGCCTCGGATTTCATTCTCGCCTCTTCGAGCATGGCCATTGAGAAATCAATGGCCACCTGGATGCTTTCCGGCTCAGCCTTAATCAGTGAACGCGCATAGAGAGCGGTAGAACAGCCAACATCAAGATAGATTTTGCCAGGTTGTGGATTCACCCAATGGACAAGGAATTCTTTCTCTTTTTCTATGGGAAAAGGCTCACCGGTCAGCAGTGATAGCGAACGTACCCGCCATAAATCCTCATACACAGAGGCTGTCATGCGCCAATGGTTAGTGCTTTGGGCCAGTGTATAGCTTTTCTCTTTAGTGAGAAGGTCAATTATGTTATTCTTTATACTGTATTCATCCCCCTTGTTCGAGCAAATGGTGCCATTGAAAGGTTTAGAGAGTATGGAGACTTCTTTTGGAAGCGGAATGGATTCCTGGTCGTAAAGGGGGGAACGAATATAAATGGCCATGTCTGAGCTGCTTTATGTGATAATTTTTGATACGCAATTTCCACTTCGCTGTTGCGCTATTTTTGGATGAAGATAGATATTTGCGCTCCTTTCTCAACACCAAGCATTTCTTTTGCATTTCCTTTGTTTATGGCAATTTCGAGCTTGTCTGAACTGCCGATATATGCTACCGGTTCACCATCATGAACCGATCCGAAGGAAGTATCGATCCGGTGAAGGATGGTATTACCGACATAGATTCTGAAATTCGAGCTGCCAATAGTATCCCGGATTAAATCGGACGGTATATTTGAGATGAGGTTTCCGAACCGGTCGATATGTACAATCCAGCCCTGGATGCCATCACGGTCGGATATTGGAATTGCCCAGCGATATGTAATGACTTCGCTAAGCGGAGGGCCAAGTTCATCCATGGAGATCCCGCGACTCAGATGAGCTGCCACCGGGGCGAAAATATCCCTGCCATGGAATGTGTTCGACCGTACTTCTCTCCAGAAATTTTCGTTTTCAAGAGTCACAGCTATGTATTCAAATTCTTCCCCGATCAGGGAAAAAATTCCGTTATCAGGGCCAATAAAAATATGGCCTTCGATAGAAAGGCACACCGGTTTTCTTTCGGTACCCACACCGGGGTCTACCACTACCACATGAATTGTGCCGGGCGGGAATAGTAATGCTGCATTTCGAACAACCCAGGCTCCGGCCATAACATCCTGGGGGGGTATTTCATGCGAAATATCGACTATTCTTGCATTTGGATTGATGCCAAGTATTACTGCTTTCATCGCACTCACATAATGGTCCTGCAATCCGAAATCGGTGGTAAGTGTAATGATTGGTGGGGATGACATAAGATTATACTAACTGCCCGTAATAATTCATGTGATATTTGCTGATTGACAGGTTAATCCCGGTTCTGTGTTCCATGAATCAGGTTTTGGTTTTTCAAAGCAATCCATCGAATTGCAAACCTTTCAGCGATCAGGCGTATGTATTCAGCATTACCGGCATCACAAGCATCAGCATCTCTTCACCCTCTTCAGCAATTAATGGCTTCACAATGCCGGCGCGGTTTGGGGTAGAAAATTCGAATTTCGCTTCATCTCCATCCACATTACTGAGGATATCCGCAAGATATTTTGCATTAAACCCGATTTCCATCTCTTCATCACTATACTCGCAGGCAATGGTTTCCTTGGCCTCGCTGCTCATATCAAGGTCTTCGGCACGGATTGTAAGTTTGTCCTTTTCGATCTGAAGCCGGATTTGACGAGTGGTACTGCTGGAAAAGACAGATACACGTCTTACAGTGGCCAGCATCTGGTTTTTATCAATGATAAGAAATTTGTCGTTGTCGCGGGGGATCACTGATTCGTAATTCGGATATTGTTCATTAATGAGCCTGGTAATTACAATAGTGCTGCCGCTTTTGAACTGTACATGGTCATCAGATACAATCAGTTCACAATCGGTTCCATCGAGTGCTTTTGAAACAAGATGCAGCGCTTTATCAGGTACAATAAATGTGAGAGGGTCTTCGGAGGTAAAATTTGAATTTTTATATCTCACCAAGCGATGGCCATCGGTTGCAACAAAGCGTGACGAATCTGTTCCAATATCAAAATAAACACCCATCATGGCAGGGCGGAGATCATCCGTTGAAACAGCAAACATGGTTTTGCCTATCGCGTTTTTTACGAGTGCGGTTTCTGTGCTCAAAGAGATGCCTTTGGTCATGTTAGGAATTTCCGGAAATTCATCTGCCTCCTCACCCACCAGTTTATATTTTCCTTTGTCGGTTTTAAATTCTACGTGCAGGCTTTCATCCACTTCGAAAAAAACAGGGATATTAGGCAGCTGGCGCAGTGTTTCCAGCAGGCGCCGGGCGGGTATGGCAACAGCGCCATCCTCTTCTATGTCTGCATCGATATATTCCACAATTGATATTTCAAGATCGGTGGCGGTAAGCTTAAGTCTGCCGTCTTCACTCTCAAAAAGAATGGTTTCGAGAATAGGTAGAGTTGCTTTTGCGGGAACGGCACCGATAACCGCTGACAACCCCTCGTTTAAATCGTTACTTGATACATTAAATTTCATGTTCTTAAATCAAAAGTTTTAAGTCAGGAGCAAAGTTCATCTCTGCCGGTTAGCACTGTGAATATAAGGCAATACTAACAAATCCTCATCCCTGCTGCAACCTTCTTGAAAAAGAGGGCCTGAATTTACCCGCGTTTTATTTTGCAGCCGATTCTGAACCGGAGGTCTTTCCGTTCTTGTTTATAAAATGTACCCAAAATCACGTTAAATTTCCGTCAATTCAAAATGATTTTGAATTGACACGTACTTTTTTATTACTATAACCGTGAATGTAAACCGGGAACCATACCTATTCCATGCTCTCATTTTTTCTTGTGATGTTTTTGCTTCCTGCACTTATTATTGCAGTTTCTGTTTACCTTGCAAGTAAAACCGGCCGTTAACATGCAGGAGACCCATCAAATAGCTGTGGAATTCGACAGCTATGCCGCAGCTGCATTTATCGGATACCTTCTTTTTCTCATTGTCATCGGGTTATATTCATCCCGTTTTTCCTCGAAAGGCATCACGGAATATTTTATCGGCGGTCGCAAGATGAACCGTTTTGTGGTGGCGTTGTCGGCCGTGGTATCGGGTCGCAGCGCGTGGCTGCTCCTGGGAGTTACCGGGATGGCATACGCACGGGGCCCTTCGGCTGTCTGGGCTGTGGCGGGATACATTGTGGTTGAACTTTTCCTGTTTCTCTATTATGCCCGAAGGCTTCGCAACTTTACAGGAAAACGGGACTGTATTACTATTCCCGATTTTTTTGCTGAACGGTTTGGCGACGAAAATGGCTGGCTTCGCATCACCATCGTTTTCATTTTTCTCGTATTCATGATCGGTTACATTTCCGCACAGTTTGTTGCCGGTGGCAAGGCATTTGCTTCTGGTTTTGGGATGGAAATGAACACCGGCATATTGGTTACAGCAATCATTGTGCTGGCTTACACTATTGTTGGCGGATTTCTTGCCGTAAGCCTCACCGATATGTTCCAGGCAGTACTGATGATTCTTGCCCTGGTGATATTACCCGTAATCGCAATAATCAATTATGGCGGCCTTCCCATTTTGCTTGATCAGCTCGTTGCCATGAATGTGATGTATGTTGACCCGTTTGCGATATCGGCAGGTGCAGCCATCGGGTTTTTAGGAATAGGGCTGGGGTCTCCGGGAAATCCACATATACTGGCCCGTTACATGTCGATCAACGATTCGAAACAATTGCGGAGTGTTGCAGTAATCGGCACAACCTGGAATGTGCTTATGGCATGGGGCGCTGTGTTCATCGGTTTGGCCGGGCGTGCATATTTTCCGGATGTATATCTGCTGCCCGCGGCAGATACGGAGAACCTCTTCCCCGTTCTTGCACAGCAACACCTTCATCCCATTCTATTCGGAATAGTGCTGGCATCGATATTTGCAGCCATCATGAGCACAGCTGATTCCCAGCTATTGGTCGCCGCGTCGAGTGTGGTCCGAGATGTGTACGAAAAAATCATCAAGAAGGGAGAACATGTTGATCAGGGCCGACTTGTTCTCTACAGCCGCATTGTGGTTTTAATTCTTGTGGTGGTATCGCTGTTGTTCGGTTTCCTGGCTGAAGAGCTGGTTTTCTGGCTTGTGCTGTTTGCATGGGCTGGACTGGGTGCGGCCATCGGCCCCACCTCGATCCTGGCGCTCTACTGGAAGCGTACAACACGTGCAGGTATATTCAGCGGGCTGGTAACCGGCACAGCCGTTACTATTCTGTGGTACTACATTCCTGTACTTAAAGATTCAATGTACGAACTGATTCCCGGCTTTATCGCCGGTTTCGCTGCAACCTGGCTGGTTAGCCTGTTCACAGCCTCCGATCCGGGTTCGGCACAGGCATTCAGGGATATGATGGATGAAACCACGTAAATAAAACAGGTTTTGGTACAAATTTAATGGATAAAAAAGTGAAAAGGGAAAAGGGAAAAGGGAAAAAGCTGGAGATGTAGGGACAGTCCGGATACCTACCAGTGACAGATTTTTGGAAAATGCTGTTATTTGGCTTTAATCGACGTTTATTGCCTTTACGTACACACCCTTCCCATGGGGATCCCTGCTGGGCGAGAGGGGACTTTTAGACTGTCATCTCTGATATAGTGTTTCCCGTATTTTGGGAAAATTAGCGGCTTGGGGTGAAATCAGGAAAACCTGAAAGAGTGCCCCGAAAGGCTTGCGGGGGCTCCTTTCAGATTTGACAAGTGCCAAGGACGGCAGAGCCATAAAATATTTTACTTAAACAACTTTTTGATAAACCCGAAGAGCCCTTTCTTTTGCGGTTTTCCGGTGCGTCCGCCTTCAAGCTGATCAAATGTAGGGCGCGGAAGTTCATCTATTTTTTTAGGGGCTTTTTTCTTGGGTTTTGATGGTTTACCCGGTTTTGTTTTGCTTATGGCCCGTTTATTTTGTTTGGATTTTCCATTTCCGCCGTTTCCGGATAGTTTTTCCTTTACATTTTTTGGCAGAGGTACTTCTTCGGGTGCATAACCCAGGGAGCTACAGATAGTGTTGATATCATTCCGGTCCTGTTTGGAGACGAGGCTCAGTATACGGCTTGCCTTGCCGTCGCCAACTAGTTCGGCACGGAGTTTATATTCACTTACTTCTTCGGGTACATCGTAATTTATTACCTGAGAAGCGTGTTCAAGCGGAAGGTCGGCAGCCGACATTTCACCAACAAGTAAATTCTGTACATCGCCGGAAGTAAAACGGGAAAACCGTTCATTAAAAACATCTTTTTCGAGCTTTTCATGAAGGCTTACCGCACGGCGGTTATTTTTCCGCAAAATTTTGTAGAGACGGTCTGCTGTTTTACGCGATGCTGTAAAAATGACCACAGAATCATTATTGTGATTTTCAAGGTGAGCCATCAGCGTGGTAATTTTTGAGCGTGGCGGCACATTGATATAATACTGAGTAAGGTCTTTTGTAATAACCGGTTCTAAAACGGGTTTTGTTATCTCAACTGTTGGATCTTTCTTTTTGGCAAGTGTAACAAGTTCAGGATCCTTCAGCATTTTGTTCTCGGCGTCGCGAATCATCTTGCTGTCTTTAGCTGCGGTAAATATGCGCTGGCATTTCCCAATAATTCGGGTTGAGATCGTGTCAACTGCAGCCCAGTCTTCAATCAGTTCAGCCTGGTCAACAATCATCTGTTGCACTTCCCTGAATATCATCCTGTTATTTTCCAGCAATTCAGACAGGCGGCCCGGGGTAGCTACAATCACAACCGGCCCTGCCGAGAGGGTATTTAACTGTTCATTAATTTTCCCGTCTTCGGTAATGCATGCACTTTCGATAGATGCATGATAGCCAATTGCCCAGATCCATTCATCCAGGCTTTTAGCCCGTTCCTTGTTTCCGGTGATTACAATGGCGCGGGTCCCCTGCCTTCGTTCGGTTTTGGAGATTTCATTGAGCAGCGAAATCAAATAGCCGGATTCAGGCTTTTCCTCTACCGAAGTGTTGATGACAAGGTCTTTTTTCTCTTGTACCGCTTTAAAAATTTTCTTTTGCAATGGAGAGGGGCTATCAATTTTAACATCTTTCAACCCCTTCAAAATATCAGAACTTAGTCGAAACTGATTAAACGACAATGGGTTACCTCTACAATTTTTTGATCAATATTTCAATTTACTTCAAGGGCAGTTCGTCCTGTCCGGATCTGCCTGTACAAATTATTTCTGTATCTTATAAAAACGGCAGATCCAGTTACTTCTTATAAAACAATGCCAAATAAAGATGGCATATGACGGCCAACATCAACAGGCCAACTAGCCCGGCAGCACCGCCTTCAGGCCCGAATTGCCCTCCGGTTATCAGCTCGGGGCCCGATATTTTTGTTTCAGCAAAGGAATCACTCATATGTAATCCGCTAACGGGCATCCCGAAAACAACACCCTGAAAATAATTCCAAGAAAGATGCATTCCAACAGATATTCCAAGACTTTTTGATTTTATATACGGATATGCCAAAACAACACCGGCCATAAAAATATTGATCACAGCAAACAATGATGCGTTGGGATTTCCGGAATGGGCTGCACCAAAAATGATTGAAGAGACAATGACTGCGATAACCATCGCCTTTTGTTTATTTATAAAACCTGCCTGAAATCCTTCTTTCATATTTGTGATCAGGTAACCCCGGAAATAGGCTTCCTCCCACAAACTTACAGCAAGCATGAAAATTAACGATTGAAAAAGTACTGAGACTATAGCCGGGTTTTCCCATATGTTTGTGATGGAAGTTACCTCGGCAAAGCCCAGGTAAATAAGGAGCAACAACATGGCCGACATCACAAAGGCAGCCATTATATTCCCAGCAATAAAATCTTGTACCCATGTTTTGTTTACAAATAGTCCAAATTCCGGAAAATGGCGATTCTCAATAAATTTTGAGACCAGCCACAATATTGACGGTACGATAAAACCCAGGCCCAGGGTGATCCAAAAACGGGTTTGAAAAATTAAAGCCCAGACAATCACCAATGAAATGATCAGGATTGTTGTTATAATGATACGCCAGAGTGCACGAATCCGGGCTTCATCAGAATTGTAGAAAATGTTTAACATGCAGATGTTTACAAATTGATCAGATGTTTACAAATTGATTGATGGTTGATAAAATGATTAGGATCAAATGGAAAGAAAAGAATTATTATGATTGAAAGAGCAGCTTTTTTTGCACAGAAACAGGAAGTAGAAGAATATTTTGGATTTAATACAGATAGGGAACAACTTTTTGAACCACATTACAATATTTCACCCGGCCGTATGATTCCGGTTCTTTTAGAAGGTGAGGGGAAAGATCGTTACAATTTCACACGATTACAGTGGGGCACAAAGACCGTAAATGGACATGAAAGGGTAGCAATAGACAAAGAAAATGTTCAAAAAATGTTACAGCAAGACAGGGCAGTGAGGTGTGTATTACCACTAAGCGGATTTTATCTCTGGAAAGATGCTGATAAAAAAGGAAGCCCGTTTTTTGTAAGAATGCTGAACGAGCCGGTAATGGCAATAGCCGGGCTCTATCATCAGCAAGGGGATTATGTTCTGATGGTTACCACCGGTTCCAATCCCCTGATTCAACCCATGTCAGAAAAAATGCCTCTTATCCTTAATCAGAACTATACCGCAAAGTGGATTGACAAAATTCAAAAAACTGATGAATTAATCGCGAAAGCATCGAATCTTTTTCTGCTTACAGACCTTTCGGTGCTGCGTGTTAGTAAAAAAGTAAATAACCCTGAAAACAACGGGCCAAAATTGATACAGCCTATTCCGAAGTAGGTCGCGGTTTCACATCTGGCTTGCCTTCTTTTAGGTTTTGAAACACAGGATGGTTTTTGATGCGAATACTATCTCATTTTTCTTGGCAAACCTTTCCATGAAATTTTTATAGAGTACAGGTGTTTCATCAATAAATCCCAGCAGCCAATTTCAGTTCAGAGAATCCGTGATTTATGGTATAATTTTCCCGTTTTTAACAATAATCGGAATGAGTATCGTTATGATGTTAGTGCTTTGTTAAAAGCATAAATAGTGATATTTTTAAACTCTTTGCAACAAACTGAACAAATAAATATATGCTTTACGGAATTATTATTTCACTCATCACTCTGATCTGCATTTTATTGATCGTTGTGGTTCTTCTGCAACCCGGACAGAAAGAAGGGCTTTCCGGTGGACTTGCAGCTGGTATGGCCGGCGGCTCATCGATGGGTGCACGCCGGACTGCTGATCTCCTTTCCAAGACAACATCTATTCTTGCAGCACTTTTTCTTTCACTCAGTGTATTGGCCAATTTTGCGATTGACCGTAGCGGGACTGCTGAAAGCACCATCCAGCAGAGCGGATTTGGGGGAGATGCACCTTTTGAACAATCAGATTTTACGGCACCTTCTCAAACCCAAACTGCCGTGCCGCAGCAGGAAGATTTTCAAATCGATGATTAATTAGCGTCAATCAACCAACTTGAGATCCGATCCCTGGTTGCTTTATAAACCGGGTTTTCTCCCGGTGATTTACTGTGACTGATATTCACTTATCCCACCTATACCCACGGGCTTTGATTGCTTGCAGTTGCAATCTTGGCAGCATCGATGGCGATTACGAGCTCTTCATTCGTGGGAATTACATAGATGTCAACAACTGATGAATACGCACTTATTTTTTCGATTTGTCCGGGTGCCGCTTTTTCATTCTTTTCTTCATCAATTACTACTCCCAAATTTCCCATCTCCTCAACAGATTTTTTTCGTATTAACGCGGAATTTTCTCCTATACCGGCAGTGAAAATGATTGCATCACAGCCGTTCATCACAGCCATATACGACCCGATATACTTTTTGATGTTATAGCAAAACACATCAATAGCCTGCTGGCAGCGCCGGTCACCGTTTTTTGCTTCAGAAATGAGATCACGCATATCGGCGGCATAACCGCTGATGCCAAGCAGTCCGCTGTGCCGGTTTAGCATGGAATGAAGTCCATTCAGGGGAAGTTCCTCCTTTTCCATGATATAAAACAGTATAGAAGGATCCAGATCGCCGCTTCGGGTTCCCATTACCATGCCGGAAAGTGGAGTAAAGCCCATTGAGGTATCAACAGATTCACCGCCCTTTATTGCAGCGATGGATGCACCGTTACCCAAATGGCAGGTAATAACGTTGGTCAGACCTTTCGTTTTTTTGCTGAGTTTGTAATACTGGCGGCTCACAAAGTAATGCGATGTACCGTGAAAGCCATATTTTCTGATTTTATGGCGCCGGTAAAGCCGGTTTGGTATACCATACAGGTAGGCGTATGGGGGCAATGAATGGTGAAAAGCGGTGTCGAATACCGCAACATGAGGTATACCCGGCAAACGTTCCTCTGCCGCTTCAATACCTTTCAGATTAGGCGGGTTGTGCAGGGGAGCAAGATCAAAAGCCTGCTCAATGGCCTCCTTTACTTCATCATCAATGAGTACGGAATCTTTAAACAATTCTCCGCCGTGAACCACACGATGGCCAACAGCCATAATATCTTTGGGTGAAGAAATGATTTTATTATCGGGGCTAAGCAAAAAATTCATGATTTCCTGCAACGCCTCGTTGTGGTTTAAGATTACTTTGGATTCTTTTCGGGCACTCTCATTACCGGGCTGATGCTTAACAATGGATGTTACTGCTCCAATTCTTTCGACGATTCCGCTGCATACCTCCGTTTCGCCTTCGGTTTCTATCAGATTATATTTTACAGATGAACTGCCGCAATTAATGACAAGTACAAGCATTACTTTTTTTTCTCGTTATATAGCAACTAAAATCAAAACGTTCTCAAAATTAGTGAATGTGTCACTGAGATACGAACAGGAAATTCCTGATTTTCCGGAAGAGAAAATAAAAAAACAGGAAAACCAAATGGTTGGGGTAATTCTATGGCAAAAACCAGGGAATTGATGGGTGCGAGAGATTCAGCCGTTTTTTCTGTTGCCCTTTTATGAGAGCGTGGATAAAAAAGTTACCTGTTGGAATAAATTTTCCATTTCCTCAAATTGAATTCGAAATACCCACAATTATCAGCCGAACGATAAAAAACGATACTCGTTGCCCGTTAGTAGTCGATCAGCATGGGTTATGAAGTGAATGGTAACTCTAAGTCATTGATCAAAAGACTTTACGGCTTCTTCCACTGATTTGAAATGCTTAAATACTGTAATGAGCTTGGTAACTACCAGTAAACTTTCAATTTTATTATCAGCCCGACAAATACGAAGATCACCTCCTGCTTTTTTCATAGTGGTAAGCCCTCCGATCAGCAAGCCAAGTCCGGATGAATTCATAAATTTCACTTTACCTAAATCAACTACCACATTCAGTTTTCCATCATTGATAAGAGAATGAAGGAGATTACTGAAATCTTCTGACTTTGGGCCACCCATCACATTTCCTTTAAGCTCAATTATTACACACCCGTATTTTTCTGATACATTAGTCTTCATTTTAAACCCCTTTATAAATTTGAATTTATTAATAGTGTAAATAAAAGAATATTTTTTAATAATTGTTATAAATAATTTTGAATTTGTGAGCTTTATTTTACATTATTCCAGTCCAATTTATACCAGGTCTTTTGGAATCAATATATTAATCAATTCGAAGGCTATTCTGTTTTGATGTACATACAAAGATTACTATTGATTAAAATTGGTTATAAAGAAGTGCTCAGTTGTTTAAACAATATATTCGGGTGGTATTATTTAGCGGTAAAGAACAGATTTGAAAACAAATTTTGATGTATATGTGTCATTCAAAGAGAGTAATAATTGAATACAATTAATAGTCAAATGTTGAAAACAATAAAATTCTTGTTTGCGGCTCTTATAGTAATCGCTGCCCAGGAAGCATATAGCCAAAATGCATCATATCAGTTCCAAAGAATTACACCTGCCGACGGGCTTGCATCTACAACTGTTGTTGACATTACGCAGGATACGTTTGGCTTTATCTGGATTGGTTCGCAGGATGGGGTGAGCAGATATAATGGAAGGACTTTTAAGCATTTTCGTCCAAATCCGAACGATTCTCTATCCATCTCGAGCCTTGATGCAGAATATATAACTGCAGATAATAAAGGCGGGATATGGGTTACCATTACAGACCAGGGGCTCGATTATTATGACCCTGAAATTGAGGGATTCCGGCAATATCGTCACGAGCACGGTTTGCCAAGGGATCAAAGATTTATTGAGGTGAGTGTTGATGACAATGGAACGGTTTGGGCCGCTACCGATAGTTCGGTTTATTGGCTCAACCCGGTAAACGATCGTTTTGAACGCGAAGAAGGTCAGCGTGAAGGAATGATTTTCAGGCTTCAGGCTTATGATGATGGTGAACTTCTGTTTTTTATTCACACAGGTTCCGACCCTGTTATTGGACGCCGAAACAGTTCAGGCGAATACAGCTACGAACCTGTGCCAAGAAGGCTCAATCCAAGTGGCAACCATCCCTACCGGATGCATATTCTGAAAGATGAAGAGGGAAATGAATGGCTGGTTAATCAGGATATTATTGCAAAAAAAGCGGCAGATAATAACAACTGGCGTACGGTTAACGTACAAAACAGGCAATGTTTAAGCAATTTACGGGAAGCCGTACTACATGGAACCGAACATCTTTGGGTAATGACCACAGAATCGATTTGCCGTGTAGATCTTGCCAATGGGTCTGCATCAATTTTTCGGCACGACCCCAACAACCCGGCCAGTATTTTGCCTATACGATCCGGGGCTGAAAGCCGGATATTTATCGACCGCCAGGGAATTTTATGGTCTGCTCAGTTCGCAGCAGGCATCAGCCGCGTCGACCTCTATAGCGGTGGCTTTCAGCTCTATAACATATCAAACCGGCTGCCTGCAAACGAAGTAATATCTGTATTTGAAGCTACTGATGGAACGTTTTGGGTTGGAACAAGAATATTGGGCAACAGCCTGGTAAGGTTCAACCGCAACGGCACGGTAAATTCAAGATACGGAACTTCCTTATTTGATTCTCCCCGCGGGCGTACCTCAGGCACACAGCTCAGCCATCCGCATGTATTTTCGATGGCACAAACCCGTGACGGTTCCATATGGGCAGCAACGGCAAGTACTACTACTATTTTTGGGGGGTTGAACAGAATCAGGCCGGGGAGCGGAACAATAACCCGATTCAAACACGATCCAAACGATACATCGGGCATGCCTGATAATAACATTCAGGCAGTAGCGGTTGACGGAAGCAACAGGGTATGGTTTTTGTCGTCCAGTGAAAGTATTCACTGGATAAACGCTTCAAATGAACGAATAACAAGGGTAGAATTGCCGGAGTCTGATATTAACAGGCACAATTCATCACAGTTTATGTACACCGATAACATGGGTGATGTTTGGTTCACCAAGTCGGGCAGGAAGGGTCTTTTCAGGATCGATCATAGTGAAGCGGAAATTTACCATTTGGAATTACAGCATATAGATGGAAGGCCGGCAGGTGAAATAAATTTTATTCATCATGATGATAATGATACTTATTGGGTAGTTACAAAATTTGGATTTGGTACGTTTAACCCCGAAACAAGTCATATGATATCTTGGTATGACGATTCAAATGTGAGCCTTCCCACGAATGAAATTGCTTCTATTCAGTCTGATGAAGATGGCATGATATGGCTGGCAACGATAGATGGTATAGTAAAATTTGAACCACAATCCCTGAACACCACTCACTTCAGATACGACAGGGGGCTTCAGGGTAATATCTTCAGTTCAACTGTGAGTTTCAGGGGCCGTTCCGGAAATATCTATTTTGGTGGTGCCGGTGGATTGAATGTGTTTGATCCTAAAGAAATTGCAACAAATCCAAATCCACCCGATATCACTTTTTCCAGCTTATACTTAGATGGGGTTGAAGTGATACCGGGAGATGATTCTCCAATAGACCGGTCGTTGCTCTTTGCCGATAAAATAACCGTTGATCCGGATGTAACCACCATTACTATTGAATTTGCATCACTTCATTTTGCCAATCCGGACCGGAATGAATACAGATACATGCTTCAGGGTTTCGATACAGATTGGCGTTTTGGGGGGACGATAGGCATTGCCACTTATACGAATCTGCCACCCGGTAGTTATATTTTTCGATTAATGGCAAGCAACCGGGACGGTGTATGGAGTGATGGCAATACACAGATCCGAATTATTACGGTGCTGCCGCCATGGTGGCGTACCTGGTGGGCTTACACGATATATTTTTTCTTATTCGTGATTGCAGTGATCTTAGTGGATCGCGTTCAAAGGCGAAGGCTTATCCAGCGTGAGCGTGAGAAAACCAGGGAAAGGGAACTTGAACAGGCCAAGCAAATTGAAAAAGCTTACCATGAGCTCGAAACTGCACATGAAAGCCTCGAAAAAGCACACGAAAATCTGAAAATTACACAGGAACAGCTTGTTCAGCAGGAAAAACTGGCATCACTTGGTCAGCTTACGGCCGGTATTGCCCATGAAATAAAAAACCCACTCAATTTCGTGAATAATTTTTCTGATGTTAGTATAGAGCTTGTACAAGAAATCAGGGAAGAGACAGAGCGGCTCAGGAAAAAGCTCATCAATGAAAAATTAACGTCATCGGATGATGAAACAGATGAGATGCTGGAATTACTTGATGACCTTGAATCGAACCTTAAAAAAATCTTCGAGCACGGATCCAGGGCGGATAATATTGTTAAATCGATGTTGATGCATAGCCGCGGCGGATCAGGTGAAATACAGAAGGCAAATATCAACGAATTGTTGAAAGAGTCAGTGAATCTTGTATTTCACGGCATGAAGGCATCTGAAAACCCGATTGATGTTGATATTCAGTATGAGTTTGATGAAGATGTACGTGAAGTATCCATGATTACAGAAGAGATCAGCCGGGTAATAATAAACCTCTGCAATAATGCCTTTGATGCAATGAAAGACAAAATAAGCAGGCTTGCAAATGAAAATGGTCAGGAGGATTATCAGCCGAAATTAATCATACGGTCGCGGCAAAAAAGAGACCAGGTTCTTTTTGAGATTGAAGACAATGGGCCGGGTATTCCTCCTGACATCAAAAACAAAATCCTGCAGCCCTTTTTCACAACCAAGAAAGGCACACAGGGAACCGGTCTTGGCCTAAGCATTACAAATGATATTATAAAAATGCACAGGGGGTCGTTACAGATCTTATCAGAGAATGGAAAAACCGTTTTTTCAATCCAGCTTCCCGAGAACATCGAAGAAACGAAATCAACCGGCTGATCAGGTAAGCAGGGCTCAATCTTTCTGCCATAATTACGTTATTGTGATGAACCGCATTTATGGCACCATTCTTGCCGCAACTTAAAGTATATACGGAAGTGTGAAGGGTTGTTGAACACTGGCATATTTAACCGTAAATTTACAAGTTAAATAAAAATCGATTTCTTAATTCATGTTAGATCAAATTTCAAGGATTCTTACCAAAATTTTTGGGACAAAAAGTGCCCGGGATCTAAAAAAAATATGGCCTGTTGTTGACGAAATAAAAAGTTTTGAAGAAGAGATGAAAGGCCTCTCTGATGAAGAGCTCAAGCTGAAAACGGTTAAATTCAAAGAGCTCATCAAAGAACGGACAAATGATGTTACAGTTCAGATCGAAGAGATCAAGGAAAAAATGGATTCCAATGATGAATCAATAACCCTGGAAGAAAGAAGGGAATTTTCTGAACGGTTACAGGAGCTGGAACAGGAATGGCTTGATATTTTGGAAGATACGCTCGAAGAAATACTCCCCGAAGCGTATGCGGTTCTGAAGGATACTTGCCGGCGTTTTGTCGGGAAAAAGTGGAAAGTTGCCGGCAACGAAATTACATGGGAGATGATCCCTTATGATGTACAGCTTGTTGGAGCCATATCAATGCATAACAGCAGCATTGCCGAAATGAAAACCGGTGAAGGTAAAACCCTTGCGGCTATTTTTCCTGCATATTTAAATGCACTGGCCGAGCGTGGTGTGCATGTGATTACCGTGAATACCTATCTTGCCCAACGTGATGCCGAGTGGAATGAACCTATCTATAATTTTCACGGCCTCACAGTAGACTGCATCGACCGTTACGACCCGAATACCGAACCGCGCCGAAAAGCGTACAGGGCCGATATAACCTATGGAACCAACAACGAATTTGGCTTCGATTACCTGCGCGATAATATGGTGATTGAGGAGGAACAGCTTGTTCAGCGCGATCATCACTATGCCATTATCGATGAGGTAGATTCCATTTTGATTGATGAGGCCAGAACGCCACTCATTATATCGGGCCCGGTGCCACAATCGTCCGGACAGCAAAAATACGAGGAAATGAAGCCCAGGGTTGAGGCTCTTGTATCAGCTCAAAAAAATCTCGTTGCCTCCCTGGTAAACGAAGCCGAGAAACTGTATGAGGACCAAAAATTTGAAGAGGCCGGTCTGGCACTTTTCAGAGCCGAAAGGGGATTTCCGAAAAATGGAAAATTCAGGAAACTGATGCAGGAAGCCAATTACCAGCGGCTGGTTCAGCAAACGGAAAGCCTCTATCTTGCCGACAATGCCAAGCGAATGCCTTTCGTGGATGAGCACCTCTACTACGCGGTGGATATGAAGCAAAAAACGCTTGAGATGACAGAGAAAGGCCGCGAATTTATCACAACGGATAAAGAAGGCGACCAGTTTTTTGTTATACCGGATCTTGGAACAGAAACCTCGATTATCGAAGAAGAAATCGAGAAAATGCAAAAAGAACGGATAGCTGAAATCGAAGTGAATGACGAGTTCAGTGACGATTATAAAAATAAAAAGATTGAGGAGATCAGGTCGGAAGTTAAACAGGAAAGAGAAAAACGATTTAACGAGCTGCATCGATTGTTTGCCGAAAGGGGCGATCGTATCCACACCATCAATCAGTTATTAAAGGCTTACACTCTTTTTGAACGGGAGGAGGAATACATAGTTCAGGACGGTAAAGTACAAATCGTTGATGAACATACTGGACGGGTACTTTCCGGAAGGAGATATTCAGATGGCCTGCACCAGGCAATTGAAGCAAAGGAAAATGTAAAAATTGAAGCGGCTACTCAAACCTATGCCACTATAACGCTTCAAAACTACTTCCGTATGTACCACAAACTTGCGGGCATGACCGGTACCGCGGCTACTGAAGAAGGTGAGTTCAACGAAATTTACAGCCTTGATGTAACGGTTATTCCAACCAACAGACCGATAGTTCGTGATGACAAGGAAGACCTCATTTTCCGTACAAAGAGGGAAAAATTTAAAGCTACCATCGATAAAATTCGTGAGTATCACGAAAATGGGCAGCCGGTTCTTGTAGGTACTACCAGTGTTGATATTTCCGAAACCATCAGCCGTATGCTGAAACGGGCAAAAATACCTCACAATGTGTTGAATGCAAAACAACATGCTCATGAAAGTGAAATTGTTGCCCACGCAGGCCAGCCGGGTGCGGTAACTGTAGCCACAAACATGGCGGGCCGCGGTACGGATATCAAACTGGCACTCGGAGTGAAAGAAAAAGGAGGCCTGGCAATCCTTGGTACGGCAAGGCACGAGTCGCGCCGGATTGACTTGCAGCTTCGGGGACGTGCAGGGCGCCAGGGCGACCCGGGTGAAACCCAGTTTTTTGTCTCACTAGAAGACGAACTGATGACCCTTTTTGGCGGGACTGATCGAATTGCCAACATCATGGATAAACTGAATTTTGCCGAAGGCGAAGTGATTCAGCATCCCTGGGTTACAAAATCACTTGAGCGAGCCCAGAAAAAGGTTGAACAAAATAACTTCAGCATCAGGAAGCGCCAGCTTGAGTTCGATGACGTTCTGAATAATCAGCGAAAAGTAGTTTATTCCCGCAGAAAGCATGCCCTGAAGGGAGACCAGCTTCAGAGTGATATTTTTGACATGCTCGAAGACCTTACCGAAACTGTGGTATATGAATATTTTCCGGAGGGTGAGTTTGAAAAATTACGTGATGAAATTTTAAGGCTGCTTGCCGTTGAGATAGAACTAAACCGCGACCAATGGGCACTATGGGGCGAAGACGGACTTATTGATCATATCATCGAAAGGGCATATGAGGTATACCGTAAAAAGGAAAACCTGATTGCAGATCCGCTTTTCAGGGTTATACAGCAGATTGAACAATCAGAAGCCGAACGCAAGCCAACCAAGATCCAGGTAATATTCTCCGACGGCTTGAGGAGAATGCGGATTGTTGTGGATGTTGAAAGAGCGTTAAAAAATAAAGGAAGAGAGGTTGCCCGTGCCCTCGAAAGAACCGCCATTCTCTCAACGATTGATAATAAATGGATGGAACATCTGCGGGAACTCGATACTGTGAAAGAGGGTATCGGCCTTAGGTCATTTGGCCAAAAGGATCCACTGCTCGAGTACAAACGGGAAGCTTTCGAAATGTTTAAAACCCTGATTGATGAAATTAACCGGGAAACTATTTCACTGATTTGGAAGGCTATCCCGGAAATGCAGGCCGATCCCGGAAGAGTGCAGCAGGCTCAGCGTACACAAAGCAAGTACGACATGGAAAAGGCTCGCACTCAGCATGCCGATTCTACCAATATGGGTTTTAGGGGTATGCCTCAGGATGATGGAGCACGACCGCAGGCCCCGGGAGAAAAACGCCAGCCCGTAACTGTTGAGGAAGAGCCGGGCAGGAATGATTTCGTGAAAGTCCAGAATCTTGGGACCAACCAGGTAAAAAAAGTGAAGTGGAAATATGCGAAAAAAATGGTGGATGAAGAGGGTTGGATTTTGGTGGAGAAATAATGGATAGTGTCGCTATCTGATCCTCATTGATAAACCTAAAAGAAAATACCAGACGGTAAGCGCAGCCAGCCTTACCGTCCTCAAATCCTGGTCGTAAACCGGATTTACTTCACATAGATCAAAAGAGGTAACTTTTTCATTTCTGCCAAATTCATAGGCAAGCTGCAGCCACAGATCTTTTCTGATACCAGAGGGATTTGGGGCGCTTACCCCGGGCGCTTCGCCCTGGTTTACAGCGTCAATATCCATCGTAATCATCAAATCCCCTTCGATATCTTCGATGTGATTCAGGATAATTTCTTTGGAAATCTCCCCTTCATAAAGCGCAGAGCCTCTTTTTTTCACAAAATTATAATGCGGAAAGGATACCGTTGACGGATTAAGCCCAAAAACGTGATAGCCCTTACAAGTTGCTGAGTCGTGCTCCAACGCCTGCCTGAACGGGCTTCCTGAATGGGGTTTTTCATCCTTGAGCATACGGACATCCGCATGGGAATCAATGTTGATAATAGTAACCGGCCGGCCGGTGTTCACATAACCCAGAAAATGGCCAAAAGAAGTTTCATGTCCGCCTCCCAAAATAATCGGAATCCTGTTTTTTCCCAGAATTTTTGCAACTTCCATTCCCAGGAGGCGCTGGTCATTTTCAACATTTTCGCTGCAGGGAACAATACCGGCATCATACACTTTTTCAAGCAAATCTGTATGTTTTTGATAGTATGACGGGTGTGGGGTTAGGTTAAATAAACGGGCACGAATCAGATCGGGTGCCTGGGCTGCGCCAGGCCTGCCATTGTTGGTTAAAATTCCATGATCTGAAGGAAATTGAAGCAGGTGAACTCTTGATTGTTCAGATGATTTTCTGTTGATGAAGTCTCTAAGTCGGGGATCGGCGCTCATCTGGATTTACCTTTGTTTTTGAATTTGAAATTTCTGAACCTGAATCTCCTTTTCCATTCCATCAGTGCAAGTATTAGCAGGGTAATAAGAGTTACAGGCAACACGAAATACAGCATGATGGAAGTAAAAACAGTAAGAAAATCATATTCATTGGATGAAAGGAATAGATAAAAAAGATAACTGAAATACAAACACAAAAATAGAAGCCCTTCCCAGCGAACCATTTTATGGCCCGTATAAAAAATGGGTATACATAAGATGGAAGCTATCAATAATATAACAAGATCAAATCTGATCAAGGCTTCCTGTACAGGTATAGCTCCGGGGATAAATAATCCGGATACTCCAAGCACTGCAAGGAAATTCAATATGTTACTCCCGATTATACTGCCAATGGCTATATCTTTTTCTCCTTTAATGGCGGCAATTAGTACCACAACAATCTCAGGCAGAGATGTACCGATTGCAACAACGGTCAAACCGATAGTTAATTCGCTTACACCGGCCATTTCCGCGAAGATTAGTGAACTGTTTATTAGCCATGTTGCCCCGGTAACCAGTATATATAAGCCAACAATACTCAGTATGGCATGTAAGATAATTTTGGTCGGTTTTCGTTTTTCTTTTGTCCGGATTTTTAAATTGGTATCGCCGCCCTGCCTTATTAAAAAAATCAGGTAAACGATCAGAATGAAGGTCAGGATCAAACATTCGAAGAATGATATGTAACCATTCAGGGCAAATAGATATACGATAATGGTTACAAAAATCATCACCGGCACATCCCATTTAATTAGTTTTACATGGACTTTAAGGGGGATAACAAGTGCAGCCAATCCTAAAATCAGTAGGGTATTGGTGATGTTGCTCCCAATAATATTGCCAAGCATCAGGTCAGTATTTCCGTCAATACCGGCACGGATGCTTACTGCAAGTTCAGGCGCACTTGTCCCGAAAGCCACCACCGTGAGGCCAATAATTAATTTGGAGATGCCAATGATAACAGCCAGTTTAGAAACTGAACGAACCAGTATCTCAGCTCCGCCAATTAAAGCAACAAGGCCAAGAGCAAACCAAATACTTGTTTCAAACAAAAGTCAGTAGATATTAAAATTGAAAATATGCTCAGATACTACTCAAGAAAGCAAAAAAGTGAGAATAAATCATGAATTCAGGGGTGAATTTGTTCACCCTTTAAAAAGATGTACCTGAAATCAGCACCATTGTGATGGTAAATCCAAAAACTAACATCCGGAACATCAAGAACTAAAAAATCAGCTTTTTTGCCAGATTCCAGAGAACCGAGTTCTTTGTCTGCACCTATTGCTTTTGCAGCGTAAATAGTAACGGCTTTCAGACATTCATCGGGTGTTAGACGGCCATGATTACAGCCTAACAGCATGGCCAGGTGTATATCGTAACTTGGTGCAGAACCGGGGTTAAAATCAGTGGCCACGGCAACCGGAACTCCGGCTTCAATAAGTTGGCGGCAGTCAAGGAAGGGCTGTTGCGTATAAAGTGATGCAATTGGTAGACTTACAGCGATAACTCCAGCCTCCGCCATTCTTTGGATACCGGTTTCAGATACCTGTTCCAGATGATCAGCACTAATAGCTCCTGTTTCAGCAGCGAGTTCCGCTCCGCCGCTTGCCGTGATCTGGTCAGCATGTAACTTTGGTATTAAACCGAATTTTTTCCCGGCTTCCAATATTTCGCGCGCTTCGGCTGGTGTAAATGCAGACTCTTCGACAAAAACATCGCAAAAATCAGCAAGATTTTCTTTAGCCACTTGCGGCAGCATATCATTAATTATCAAGTCAATATAACCCCTGCGATTCGTAGTGTATTCGGGCGGGAATGTATGAGCTCCCAAAAACGTGGTTTTGATGGTACATTCGGAAATTTCTTTCAGCCGGCGATAAACATGGAGCTGTTTCAGTTCATCTTGAACGGTGAGCCCGTAGCCGCTTTTACATTCAATACATGTGACACCAAACCGTTTCATTCTCTCAAGAAATAACAGGGATTTGTTTAATAATTCATCTTCAGTTGCCTCTCTTGTTGCTTTCACAGTTGACAAAATTCCACCCCCCTCTTTGGCAATTTGGAGGTAGCTTTTACCTTTTAGCCTCATCTCGAACTCTTCACTTCTCCATCCGCCAAAAGCAAGGTGGGTATGGCAATCAACAAACCCGGGAACCACGATTCCACCTTCAGCATCCATGAACTCTTCATGTGAAAATTCATCAGGAAGTTCATTTTCTTTGCCAGTCCACCTGATGATGCCATCGTTCCAGACAAGTGCGGCTTTTTCGATTGGAAAAATATCCTTCTGTGAACCTTCATCCCTGCATGTGTACAATTTTGCAATGTTTTTGAGTACCGGCATATAATAAATATTTCCTTAATCCTGCGATGTGGTAACAGAAGGTTAACAATTAATTTACCCAAATAACGAAACATTGTATCAAACGCATCGTAACATTGGATATAAGATGTTTTGGTTAAAAGAAATGTAAAATCAGCCCCGTATCCTGAACCGGTACGGGGTTTTTTTATGGGAAAATACCCATCTCTTCATATATAGCGCCAAGCTTATTGATTGCACTGATAAATGCTGCTGTTCGTAAGTCAACTGCATGTTTTTTTCGCAATTCGTTGATTTCATTGTAGCTGTTAATCATAGTATCTTTAAGTCCTGAATCAACAAGCTCTGCTTCTCCGGCCCCTTTAGCTAAAACACCGAATTCTTTTTCTGTAAATTTTCGGTCTGATATTGTTTCGATGACCCGGAGGATTTTTTTTAGGCTTTCTTCTTCAAAGCGCTTGGCCATACGTCCGAATCTTACGTGCTGTATATTTTTCAGCCACTCAAAGTATGATACGGTAACACCGCCTGCATTGAGGTAATTATCGGGAATGATAAGCGCTCCCCTGTTCTTGATGATGTCGTGAGCTTCTGTTGTTGTAGGGCCGTTTGCAGCTTCGGCAATAATTTTTGCTTTAATTTTCACGGCATTTTTTGTGGTAAGCTGATTTTCAAGCGCTGCCGGAACGAGAATATCGCACTCTGCTTCCAGTACGGCGCTGTTGTCTTTTAACGTTTTTGAACCGGGGAATCCACTGATGCCACCGCTCTCTTTTTTGTACTCCATCAGGGCATCAAGGTCTATCCCTTTTTTACTGTAAATAGAACCGTCCATTTCGGCAACGCCAACCATCACAGAACCTGCATCAACTAGATTTTTTGCGGCATAGTACCCAACATTTCCAAGTCCCTGCACCACGAATGTTTTTCCTTCAACACCTTTTTCAAGTCCAAGTAATTTCATGTCTTCCTTGTCAGAAACTGCTTCTTCTATTCCGAAGAATACACCGCGGCCTGTTGCTTCGGTTCGCCCTCGAATACCACCCTGACTCAGTGGTTTACCCGTAACACACCCATCGGCATTCAGTTCTGAACTAAACTGGCGGTAAGTATCGAGTATCCAGCCCATCTCCCGGGCACTGGTGCCGTAATCCGGTGCAGGCACATCCATACCAGGCCCAATAAAGCTTTTTTTGAAAAGTTCGAATGTGTAGCGGCGGGTTATTCTTTCCAATTCGGTATCCGAGTAATCGGATTTGTTAATTCTGATTCCGCCTTTTGCTCCTCCGAACGGTACATCCACAACTGCGCATTTATAAGTCATAAGCGATGCAAGCGCCATGGTTTCATCTTCATTCACGGTAATACTGTAACGGATCCCACCTTTTGTAGGGAGTTTGTGATGGCTGTGCTGAACCCGCCATCCATGAATTACTTCAATAGTACCGTCATCTTTCTCAAGCGGGAAAGCCATTCGCAACACGGCATTGCATGCTTTTATTTGTGAAAGCAATCCCTGGTCGAATCGGGTGTATTTAGCTGCCCTGTCGAATGCTTTATTCACCTGGTCATAAAATTTATAATCATTCATGCTGCCCTCATGTTATGGTTGTCATTATTTATAATAGAATTGTCGTGAATCTGCTTCAGAAGTCCAAAAAAAGTTAACCGGTATGATGGCTATAACATCATAAATCCGGTGTAAATATCAGGACAATTCTATTTTTCTGACTAGTTGCCAATGATTGGGAAGTCCCTCAAGTTTATACAGGGCAAGATATTTTATGGTTGCCGGCGGGAAAGATTTATTTTTGTGAGCTTCCAATTCATCCAATAATAGTTCTCTTGGTTGATATCCGTATAAAAGAGAAAGGTGGGGAAATGTTTTCTTGCTAAAATCTCCATCTAAAACAGAATCGATTACATGGCAAATACTGGTGAATTCAGCCGTTGGCCTGGCAGGAAGAGTGATTTTTTGATAAGGAAGTTCTCCATAAACAGCTTCAGTAAAATCAAGAATAAAGCTGCTAATTTTTTTACAAATCTTATGTAAGATTTTGATCAGTACTTCTGGTTCCCTATCTGGCAGGCTTGAGATGGTTATGTGTGGTTCAAAAGGAATGGAATTATAGATTGATGCAAGCCGATTGATTTCAGTCCTGTAAATTTCAGAGGTTGAATCATCCGGCAGCAGCCATAAATAATATCCATTAACCTTTGGTAGTTTCAAAAAGGCAGTAAATATCGGGTAGTTGTTAACTCGCTTTTGCGTCTACTTCATCAGAAACATGGAAACTGAACACATTAATGAGAAACAGGAAAGATACAGAACCGATTGCAGCATAAATTAATGGGGCGAATACACCGAGCATTATGGCAAAAACACCGATGATCAAAGAGCCAGCTGCACCACCTACCAGGTTTGGTATCATACCTATTCCACGTTTAATCATTACCAAATCGATCACAAAACCAATAAACAGTCCAATTGAGATGAGCCAATATGCTGTTACAATATTTAATTCTTCCATGGGTATTCTATTAAAATGATTTACTTCAGATTGATGACAAAGATACAAATTTTAGCTTTTTTTCACTCTACAAAAGGCGATTATTTAGTATGAAACAGAATGATCTTCAACGGAAAATTATACATGTGGATATGGACGCTTTTTATGCATCAGTAGAACAGCGTGACTTTCCGGAGTTTAAAGGGAAACCGGTAGTGGTAGGTGGATCGCCTCAAGGGCGTGGCGTGGTAGCTGCCGCAAGCTATGAAGCACGTAAGTTTGGAATTCATTCGGCTATGCCGGCTTCAAGGGCAGTAAAACTGTGTCCGAATGCAATATTTTTAAAACCCCGATTTGATGTCTATCGTGAAGTTTCCCATCAGATTCGTGAAATTTTTTTTGAATATACCAACCTTGTTGAACCGCTTTCACTTGATGAGGCTTACCTCGACGTCACAGAAAACCACATTCATCTGCCTTCAGCAACTCTGATAGCCAAAAAAATTAAAAAACGTATCAATGAGGAAACGGGTTTAACAGCATCTGCCGGGGTTTCTTCGAATAAATTTCTTGCAAAAATTGCTTCTGATCTCGATAAACCTGACGGACTCAGTGTAATTAAGCCGGATGAAGCGGAAGCATTTATTGAACAGCTCCCAATTGGAAGGTTCTATGGAGTTGGAAAAGCAACACAGGCAAAAATGGAAATTCTTGGAATAAAAAACGGCGCTGATCTGAAAAAATGGGAAGAGATCGATCTTGTGAAACAGTTTGGAAAATCAGGTCATCACTATTACAGAATTGCCAGGGGTATAGATAACCGTAGAGTGAAACCAAACCGTATCAGGAAATCTATCGGTAAGGAGCGTACTTTTTCTGATGATATTGCTGATCTTACCTGGATATATGATTTTCTTGACCAGCTTGCGGGAAAAATTGCAGCATCAATGCAGGCAATGAATGCAGCTGGCAAAACCATTACTTTAAAAGTGCGGTATAAAAATTTTGAGACCGTAACCCGGAGCCAGACACTTCATCACTACACCAACCAGGCAGGAGAGATCGCCGATATTGCCAAAAAGCTGATTCTTGAAACGGATGCGGGTGAAAGAGAGGTGAGGCTTCTCGGCATTTCCATCTCCACACTGAACCTTGCTGAAGGCGGTGTGATCGGTGAACAGCTTGAACTGCCTTTTGTTTAGTACTGTGACAACGATGAAACGACGGGCAAGTCAAATAAGGATACTTTTTTGCTCAAACGTCACTATAAAACTTAGCCAGATTAACCAACTATCAGAATCGCATTCAGCGGAACCCGGTGTCTCATGTAATAGCAGTTGCCTGGCGGGGGTTGTTTTCCGGGTGGTACACCCTTATACCAAATCCTGCAGCTTCCGGGCGGCGGCATATGACCTGGTGGTATTTTGATAGACCTGGATTTATTTCTCATTGGAGCTTATCCGCCTAATCTCAGAAAGATCAATCCTGTTGCTGAAGATATATTTGTACTAATTTATTGTTTCGTACGAATCGGGAAGGTCATTTTCATAGAGCACCACATCACCTTCGCGGGCATATTGGGCCAGTATGTCATTGGCTTCAAAAAGTGATCTCGCTATCTTTATCTCAATCCCCTTCTGGTTTTCGGCAGACCGTATACCCTCATATATGGGACGAGTTCTCTCCTCGCCCACAAGTATTACGAGATCGATTTCCGAATTTCCGATATGCCTGCCAAATCTTCTGTTTTGTTCTTCTTCGGCATCTCCAAGTTCTATCATGCCGGGAGTAATAACAATTTTTCGTCCACCCGTGAAGGAAGAAAGTACATCCACGGCATTTTTGGCACCAACAGGGTTAGAATTAAAGGCATCGTCAATCACCACAAGCCCGTTACGTTGCTTCAGCTCAAGACGGTGCTCTACCGGCTCCATATTAGATGCGGCTAGTGCTACGGTTTGAAGCCTGATATTGAAATGTCTTGCAACGGCAGAAGCCAAAAGAAGATTCTGGATATTGTGTGAGCCCAGCAGGCGGGTGCGTATCATTTCCTGTTCATGAATGGTCCCGTCATCATGGAGCCATTGCATCAGAAAAGTGGTTCCCGAAGGCCCGGTTTCAACATTCATTGCCCTCACGGTACCATCCATTCCCGTCATTATGATGGCAGCATCATGGCGCAGTTTTGCCATGGCTTTTACCTGTGGGTCATCGCCATTTAAAACCAGTGTGCCCTGGTATTTGAGCTCACGGGCAAGTGTCGATTTTTCCCGGGCTATGGCTTCCCTTGAACCGAATGTTTCGAGATGTGACAGGCCTACGTTTGTAATTACAGCCACATCCGGGCGTGCAATTTCACACAATTCTTTGATATTACCTTCATAACGTGCACCCATTTCCAGTATCAGCACATTGTGGGATGGCTCGAGATTATTGTTGATAACCTTGCAAATACCCATCGGTGTATTAAAACTGCCGGGGGTAACACAAACGTTCATTCGTTCTTTCAGAAAGGTATCTATTGCAAATTTTGTACTTGTTTTGCCATAGCTTCCGGTTATAGCTACCACCACAAGGCCGGGCATGGAAGCAAGTTTATTCCGTGCCTGCTTCTTAAAGCTGTTTTGGATTGCAGTTTCAACCGGCTGTAAAATCAAGGATGTAAGTAGTACTGTAGCCGGCACAATCATGTCTATCACAACGAGGCCGAAACTAAGAAGATAGGGGTCGGTCTTGAGAAAAGGTGCTGCAAAATCGCGCATGGTAATGGTAATGGTTCCAAGATCGAGGAGTATATACCACGCAATAACCAAAACAATGAGAATGAGCCCGCCAAGGCGCTTCAGCCGGTGCGTATACACCAGTGGCTTTTTCTCTTTCTCCTGTTTATACCTTGTTGTACCGGTAAACCAGAAAACGGTGAAAATACTAATTATGATAGCGCCGGATGTCAGTGTTACCCGCACTGCCAGAAAGTAAAGCATAAACAGAATCACAAGGTTATAAAGCAGGTGTTCGGCTGTTAAAACCTTTGAAAAAAGATTGGCAGTCAGCCACCGGCGCATCTCCTGTTTTTTGTAGCCCAATTGCTGAAACATGTGCAGAAAATATCGGAGGCGATAAAGCGAATGCCTGATGAACACAGCAATCATCAGGAAAACAAGGCCATTAACAATCAATGTATAAAATTCCAAATCAGGGAAAGGATTAATCGGGGTTGAACAGGTCGACTATGAAAGTTCAAAGTAGTATCTTTTAACATTTGGCAATCTATAGCAGGTGTATTATAAAAGCATCTGAGTTCTTGTGTTGCTGATGAGTAACATTCTATCGGCCTTTCACAAGATTACAGACATTCTGTATTGAAGATATGAAAGAATCGCTGAAAAATTTGATCGAAGTCATCAATGTTTTCCAGTAAAAATTCAGGCTGTTTTTAGAGAATTCCATAAAATAATCATCAAAAATTAAACTGATTCATGAAGCTAATTATTCCAATGGCCGGGCGCGGAACCCGGGTTCGACCGCATTCACATACAATCCCCAAACCATTGCTGCCTGTTGCAGGTACTATGATTGTTGAGCGAATAGTGGAAACATTTGCACGTACACTCGATCGTGACATAACCGAAATTGTTTATATTCTTGGTCCGGATTTTGGAAAAGAGATCAGGCAGACACTTAAAGATATGAGTGCCCGTCACAATGCAATAGCAACATTTGGGGTTCAGGAAACAGCACTTGGCACAGCCCATGCTGTGGCCTGTGCAGGAGAGAAACTTGCAGGAGAGGTAATTATTGTTTTTGCCGATACAGTATTTGACTCGAAAGAGAAAGTTTCCGTTGAAGATGCCGACAGTGTCATCTGGCTGAAAGAAGTTGAGGACCCCTCACGTTTCGGGGTTGCTGTTTATGAAGGTGACAAAATCACGGATTTTGTAGAAAAGCCAAGCGAACCCATATCAAATCTTGCGATTATTGGTGTTTATTATTTCAAAAAAGGTGAAGACCTGATGAAAGAAATACAGTACCTGATCAAACATAATGTAACAGGTCATGGCGGAGAATACCAGCTTACGGATGCTTTAGACCGGTTGCTAAAAGACGGAAAAGTTTTTAAAAAAGCTGCTGTTGATGAATGGCTTGATTGCGGCACTATTCCCGCCTGGCTGAATACTACATGTGAAATACTTGCTAAGGAAAATCATAAATATGGCGAACATGAATCCTCTACCATATACCCGCCTGTTTTTATTGGTGATGGAGTGGATATCAGCAACAGTGAAATTGGCCCGAACGTGAGCATTGAAGCGGGAAGCAAAATCAGCAAATCAAAGATCAGCAATACCATTATTCAAAAAAATGCCATCCTGAATGACTGCGAATTATCCCGTTCTACCATAGGGAACCATGCTGAAGCAATTGGCGCTAAAGGAGAGATTCATATAGGTGACCATTCGGTTTTGAAGTTATAATAAACTATATGGATAAAAGGGAGTAATTAAGGTTAGAATACCATTTTCCTGATTTCTGCCAGTGACAGATTTTCAAAAGGTGCTTGGTTTACTTGTATAGGCGCTTTTTTAAAAGGAAACACCCCTAAATCCCCTCTCGAGAGGGGACTTTTAGACTGTCACCTCTCATATAGTGTTTCCCGCTCAACTACATTGAAATTTCGTAGAGCATGCTTTTGGGAAAAATTAGCGGCTACCAATGACATCTGTTTATCAGAAACAAAAAGGATATCGCTGACTATAACAGGTAGTTGGTTTGTACTGAAGTAATTGAATCAATACATAATTTTATGAACAAGTTTTTAAAGATGATGAAAACAGAAAGATTACCAATTTATTTATCGTTCTTTTTAGCCATAACCCTGGTTCTAACATCGTGCTCGAGCTGGAGCAGAACGGCAACAGGGACTGCCGTAGGTACCGGGGCAGGTGCAGCTGCAGGTGCTGTGATTGGAAAAACACTTGGAAATACGGCTGCAGGTGCAATAGCCGGGGCTGTTGTAGGTGGTACGGTTGGCGCCATTATTGGAAGAAATATGGACCGAAAAGCCCGTGAACTTGAAGAAGAACTCGAAGGTGTAACCGTTCAGCGTGTGGAAGAAGGAATTGCAGTGAGCTTTGACAGTGGAATTCTTTTTGCTTTCGATTCATCTGAACTTCGTCCCCAGGCCAGGGAGAACCTTAGAAAACTCGCCGGTATTTTAAACAGGGATACCGATACAAACCTGTTAATTGTTGGACATACAGACTGGATTGGCAGTGAAACCTATAATCTCGG
>RECI01000244.1 GCA_007694095.1 Balneolaceae bacterium
AAGGTGTACAGCAAGGAATTTTCAAAATTACATATCTGCATCAATTTTAAATGAACTTTCATATAACCATAAACTGAAATACTAAGACAGAAAATTAGATGAAAAATCAGCAAACCATTTCCCGGAAAAAAGTAATGAAATTTTTGGCGCTTGGCTCAGTATCATCAATTCTGGCACCGTCGTTCTTCGCCACATCCTGCGCAGCAAATAAACGTACCGGCGGGTATCAATCCTATGAAGAGATCTTTAATGAGGTGTATCCCTTTTCGCTCACTAACCTTCCCTATAGTTATGATGCCCTTGAACCTGCCATCGATGCAAAAACGATGGAAATTCACCACAGACGTCATCACCAGGGGTATATCAATAATCTGAATAATGCTCTTGAAGGGCATTCCAATCTGCAGGAAATGACACTGACTGAACTGGTAACTGGCCTGAATAATCTGCCGGCAGAAGTACAAAGGGCGGTTCGCAATCACGGCGGAGGGCATCTGAACCACGTTATTTTTTGGAATACGATGCGTGCCGGTGGAGGATCACCTTCGGGTGAGCTGGAGCAGGTAATTAGCCGGGACTTTGGCCATTTGAATGGATTCAGGGAGCAGTTCACGGCGGCAGCAGCAACGGTTTTTGGCAGCGGCTGGGCATGGCTTGCAACAGACAGAAAAGGAAGGCTTCAGATTACGCAGACTGCGAACCAGGATAATCCGCTTACCAATGGCCTGACCCCGCTTTTCGGCATCGACGTGTGGGAGCATGCGTATTATCTCAACTACCAGAACCGTCGCGGAGCTTATATAAGTGCATACATTGATCTAATCTATTGGGATAAGGTTTCAGAAATTTATAACCGGACCAGGAGCTGATGGGATTTACCTAATCCGTACTCGACTGTATCATCATTGGAGGTGGTATTCATGGCATTTACCTCTCCAATGCATGATTAAAAACAGATACCCCGGAGCAAATTTGACCGAATGGCTGATTGATATATATAAATTCGGTCTTGATTTAAAATTTTTAGTCCAGACTAAAAATTTTCTTATCTTTATATACCTTACGATTGAAAACGGCGGGGTTGAGCAAATTGATGTACAAAATCAAGACAATAAATTCATGAATAAACAAACTTTTTAAAGGAGATATCATGAAACACTTTACCATAATTGCAGTAGTGCTGCTTTTTGGGCTGGGAGTCATTGAATCCCGTGCCACCGGCACAGTTGAAACGCTGAAGGGTGAGGTGATCGATGCAGCAACCGGTGACGCTATTCCTGGTGCAACAGTTTTTATAGAAGAACTTGAAAGAGGAGCTGTTGCCGACAGTGAAGGTCAGTTTAATTTTGGGAGAATATCACCCGGTAGTTACAGACTCACTGCACGTTCAGTTGGGTTTAGTACAAAAACTATATTAATAGAGCATCCGGCCGATGGGGAAATCAGGATTGAATTACAGACTTCATTATTGCGTGGGGATGATATCATCGTAACCAGCTCACCGTTGGGTCGAAACATCCAGTACCAGCCGGCGCAGGCATTCAATGCCGTGATGTTGCAACAGAAAGCAGCGCCCAGCCTGGGCGAGATGCTGGATGGAACACCGGGAGTTGCGACAAGATCCTTCGGTTCGGCACCGGCGCGCCCGGTAATTCGCGGATTTGACGGCGACCGCGTACTGGTATTGCAAAACGGGGAACGGATGGGAGATCTGTCGAGTACTGCGGTTGATCATGCCGTTGCCCTTGACCCGCTCTCAATGGACCGGGTCGAAGTAGTGCGCGGGCCCGCCAGCCTGCTTTATGGATCCAGTGCAATCGGGGGTGTGGTAAATATGTTCAGCAATGATATGCCACGCGAATGGGAAAAAGGTGCCAGGGGAAGCATAGCTTCACATGTCGCAACGGTGAATAAAATGGGTGCCGGAATGGTTCGTGCCCAGTATGGCAGCGATACATTTGCAGCCACAGGAAGGGTGATCTACCGAAACGGGGGTGACCTGATGACCCCTGAGGGACGTCTGCCGGATACGGCCATCAACAATTTCAGCTATGGTTCCGGATTGGGATACCGTACAGGAGCGTTTGAAACAGGTCTCGCTATTTCAGGTATGTACTATACCTATGGCCTGCCTGAAGCAATCGATGATCCAAACGAATCGATTGAAATCAGGATGAACCGGACGAATATTCAGAGTATCTCAACACTGAAATTAAATCGCTTTTTTGATCACGCAGAACTCCGGATTCATTACAGCGATTATTCCCACGATGAATTTGAAATTGAACGATTCCAGGATGGGTTAATCGAAGAAGATCTTGAAATCAGTTTTGACCAGCAAACCATCAGCAGTTCACTGGTATTGCGTCACAGGCCACTGGGAGTAATGGAAGGTGCTTTAGGACTCAGTTTTAACCGTTCACAAATTGCAGTGGGCGGTGCCGAGGCACTAACGCCGGATGCGGAAGGATTTTTTATGGCAGGTTATATCTATGAAGAGATCGGCCTGGGTGATTTTATTACAATGAAAACCGGGATGAGGATGGAATGGAAAGAGACGTTTGTCAAGACAAATGAGTTATTCCCGGACGCGAATGCTTTTGAAGACCGCAGCGATCTTATTTTATCCGGAGCCATTGGTTTGAATTACTCTCCATCTGCAAGGTGGACAGCCGGCTTACAGGTTGCCCGTGCCTACCGCACACCCACGATCGAGGAGCTCTACTCTTTTGCTCCGCATGCAGCCGCCGGTTCATTTGATATCGGTGATCCCACACTGCAAAATGAGTTCAGCATCGGAACGGATCTCTTTGTTGAATATCAAACCGACAGATTACAGTCACAACTCTCCTTGTTTGCAAACCGTATCGACAATTATGTGGATTTCACCCCAACGGGTGATATTCATCAGCCGTCAGGATTACCATTTTTTGAATATGTCTCAAAAGATGCCATTCTCTACGGATTTGAGTTCAGTACAAATATTGCATTCTCGGATGTGCTGAACGGAGGGATTGGCTTTGACTATGTGCGCGGCCGTGAACGCACCCGAGAACAGAATTATCTCACCTTTATGCCGCCATTCCGTACTCATTTACAGTTCCTGGCTGATAACGGAACTTTTTGGGCCGGGCCTCGGCTGCGTATTGTGAACAAACAGGAGCGGGTAGCGCCAAACGAGGACCCGACACCGGGGTACCTGCTGATCGGTGCCGATGCGGGTTACCGATTCGGCCATGGGGTTACCCTGACCCTTCGCCTGGATAACCTGCTGAATGAACGATACCGCGATCACTTAAGCCGGGTAGAAAACCGGGATGCACCGATGCCCGGTAGAAATTTTAATATGATGCTGAGATGGGATTTTTAAGCAGGCCTATCCGGTTATACGTCCATTTACAACCTTTGCTAAACGCATTTCTCAAGGGCAAGCGTCTATAGGACCTTTCACAATGGGTCGCTTTGCAGGAAGAGTTCGTTTTTCCAGAAATCGTTAACCGTAGTTGCAGCTATTTCCATCATTTTTTAATAAAATTCACCTTTTTTCTATTGAAAAGTGAGCCATTAGACTTCTTCGAAACGCTAACATATTATTTTTCAATGGTCAGGTTTTTTGAGCTGGGTTTGTAGTACACAAATCGGTAATCAAAAGAAATCAAAGTACTGTTTTACAATACTTTGATGATAGTTAGCTGCAACTTGGATTAACGCTACAGCATGGACCGGTTACGTGGTGAATGACTGGTTTTCCCCGCTGTTCAGAATCGATTTCAACCACCGGGGTAATATCATTGGCCGCGACCCAAGGCTTGATCCATCCATCGATCCCGCACGTGATCCGAACATGCAGGGCGGCCAGCGCCTGGATGCAGGACTTGGTTTAAATTTATATGTGCGTCAGGGAAGTCTCAGAGGTGTGCGTTTTGCATTTGAGGGATTGCTTCCGCTGTACCAAAACCTGGAAGGGTCTCAGATGGCAACTTCTTTTACCGGGGTTTTTGGGATTCAGTATGCGCTTTAATATAAGAAACATCTTTTTGGAGAAAATGATGTTTAATGTCTAACAAGCAGAATAAAATGGAGAGCTCATAGGTATGTGTTAGTCAGATACAATATTATCACTTTTTCTTGTTACAATTTTCATATTAATCAAATAGATTGCTGTAATAATAATTTTTTTTAAGCAGCGGAGCCTGTCATCAATTCAGCTTCCTTTGTAGAACATGAAAATTAACACAGCCAATGAAATCAACTATTTCTAAATCCACCTTCATATTTGCCTGTTTACTTCTATTGTCGTCCTGTGCAGCACTACAACAGACTACAGCTCCTGCACCGGAACCCGCTGTACAGGAAGCTCCGGTTTCTCTGCTGCCTCAATTTGAACCGGTTCCATCAACTATCCTTGATAATGGCCGGATGTGGACGTTTGAATACGCTCCGGTTGACTATTTTGCCGAAACCTATGATTTCGACCCCGATGAAGCATGGTTTGAGCATGCCAGAATGAGTGCGGTTCGCATCCCCGGCTGCTCCGGATCTTTTGTATCGAATCAGGGACTGATCATGACCAATCACCACTGTGTCAGAAATCAGATCACACAAATCGGACTTGAGGGTGAGAATACCCTCGACGACGGATTTTATGCCGACAGCCTCTCTCATGAGCGTAAAATCGATAATTACTACGTGGATCAGCTCGTGGATATACGTGATGTAACCGACCTGATTCTTGATGAAGTGGATGCGGCTCCACTTGAGATGCAATCAACAGCCCGGCAGGAAGCAATCAGCAGAGTTCAGGCCGAACTGAGTAATGAGGTTGCGCACTATGGCGACCGGCAGGTTCAGGTGGTTTCACTGTTTAATGGCGGACGATACTCTGCATATATTTTCCGTCGCTTTAACGATGTCCGGATGGTGATGGCTCCGGAACTGCAAATCGGCTATTACGGTGGTGATACCGACAACTTTACCTACCCGAGATACAACCTGGATATGTCTTTTTTACGCGTTTATGTGGATGATGAGCCATATGAACCGGAGTTCTATTTTCCATTTGCCGAATATGGTGTAGAGGATAAAGATGGGGTTTTCATGATTGGGAATCCGGGCCGCACCACCCGGCTAAATACCGTTGCTCAGCTTGCCCACACCGGTACGTTCGACCTTCCGTTCCGAACAAGCCTCTTCACACGTATCATTGAAGGGCTGGAAACTTTTTTTGAGTACGATTCCACTACGCCGGAAGCACAACAGCTTCGGAACACCATTTTTGGGCTTAAAAATTCTCAAAAACTTTTCGGCGGACAAATACTGGCGCACAATGATGAATACCTGATGGGGCGGCGTGTGGATAATGAACAGAACTTTATTGAAACTCTTAACGAATCCCCTGAATTAAGTGATACTTACATCCCAATCATAGACCGAATCGCAGAAATTCAGGAGGAAAAGGCAGCCCTTGCGTCCTATTCTTATTTAACTCTAGGCCTTACTCCCAATTCCTTTGCTTCCGCAGCACTGCTGCAACGCGCCTACTTTTACACCATGCTGGAGCGTATTGAGAATGATGAAGCAAACAAAGCGGCCTTGATGAACCAGATTCAAAACATTCGTGACAAGAACCCTTTTCTGGAAAAACAACTCATCAATACACATCTGAATTATCTCGCCGATGCGCTGGGTTCAGAGCATCCTTACCTGCAGGAAATCACAAAAGGAAGGTCATTTGAAGCTGTTTCTGATCATCTGATTGCAAATTCTGCTTTTGCCACGGCTTCACAAACACTGGAGATACTCGAAGAACCTGATTCAGCCTCTATCGATCCGGCTGTGTCCTACTTCAGGACATTTGGGAATCCATTATTTGAAAACAGCGAACGCTCCCGTGAACTGATTCAGGAAGAAGGAGAACTACAAACGCGACTTGGACGCGGTTGGTTTGCTGTTTATGGAACAAGTATTCCACCGGATGCCACATTTTCACCGAGAATTCAAGATGGTGTGGTAGCAGGTTATGAATACAACGGTACCTATGCTCCGGCCTACACCACATTTTATGGATTATATGATCGGCATCACTCTCATGTTGATGAACCTGAATGGGCACTTCCGAAACGATGGTCCACGCCCTCAACCACGCTTGATCTTGCCACACCGGTCAATTTTGTCTCCACCAATGATATTATCGGCGGCAATTCCGGCTCACCGGTAGTGAATATCCATCTTGAAGTAGTAGGTCTGGCCTTTGATGGCAATGTTGAAAGTATGGGGTCCAGTACATTTATTCTGGATGATCGCACTGCCCGTGCTGTATCGGTTGATGTGCGTGGTATGCTGGAATCACTGCGTCACGTTTATAAAGCCAACCGCATTGTGGAAGAACTGGAAAACTCCAGGAATTGAAATATGGCATTAATCACTAATTCGTCTGTTTGATATTTTTCAGGCCAACGATATTGAGAATAAACGACATTCCTGCACCAAAAACATCGAGCTTGTTTTCATTTTGTTAGTTGAAATCAACCATCCCAGACGATAATGAATCCCGTAACATTCCGTGAATCCTATATAAAGGATACGTATTGATCGTCGTAAAATATCCTTCTTATAGGTATAATATTTATCAATTACCTGTTAATCAATAGACTTCAAATACTTAAAGAATTCGCTGACGGTCGACAGAAGTATAGTTGACTGCTTGTCAAAAGCCGTTTGATAAACTTCTATCGCTTTCATGAATTCACAACTAAATGAACTACTCAAACTTATCAAATTATCTGGAGCTGAACTGTTTCTACTCTGTTTTATCACATAACCGTTCTATTCCCAGTAGACCGTCTCACGCCCCAACGGCCATGCCCCAATCGGTGTGCACGCCGAACATACACACCATTAAGGTGAGCGGATGTTTAGCTACGAAAACGATCCGAGCAAATTTTAATTAACCCATAATAAAAAAAATTCGATTCCTGCCGGACCAGGGAACTATTTCACTGGATAAAGATTTTGTAATGATATTTTGCCACTTATATATAAGTTCATTTTCTATTAAACCTAAATACTAATTTCGATCTAATGACCTTACACAATTTTAAGACAAAACAGCAAATACTATCATCATCACTTATTGCTTTCATTCTGTTCTTTACAATTTCTAATTCGAATGCGCAGCAGAATGGTGTACTGTTCACTAATGTTAATGTTTTTGATGGTGTTAG
>RECI01000195.1 GCA_007694095.1 Balneolaceae bacterium
AAACAAACCATTGATGAATGCCATGAAAACATTACTACTTTTAACAGTCTTCATTACAGCAACAGTTACACACGTGTATGCGCAGCAGGCCAGAGCCGGTAATTACGGAACACCGAACCTGATTGTGCAATATTCTGATGAGCTTGGATTGACTGAAGAACAAAAGAAAGAGATCATAAACATATCTCTTGAAGCCAGGCAACAGTATCGTGGTACGATGCGGGGGCAACGCGGAACAATGCGGGGCACCCGTTCGGACGGCCGCAGGGGTGGAATTCAACGAGGAACCCCGCAGCGGCTTGAACGTGGTATCGGTCAAAGGCAGGCAATACATAGCGAAATGCTTGAAGTATTAACAGAAGAACAACGGGATCGATTAACCAGCCTGATGGCATCAAGAGCTGAAAATGCTCACGAATTTCGTACATTGAGACATCAGCTAATGGTAAGCAATGCCGGAATTGAGGGTGAAAAGGCTGACAGGGTTCTGGAGATTTTAAATCGTCAGAGCGAACTGAGGCTTGATTTTGCCAGGCAACGAATGTTGGAAACAGACGTAACCGGCCGTGAAAGCCGGATTGAAGCAATGGACGAAACGCGGCAACTGAACCAGGAGTTAAGGAATCTGCTTACTGTGGCTGAATATCAACAGTTAACAGGCGCCAGAGGCTTGCAGCGGTTTGAAGCCCGCAACCAGGAGCGAAGGCCGCGCCGGGGAAACAGGTAAAACCGGCGGAACGATGGAGACTCAATGGGTAAACCCGGTAAAAATGATTTTGACACGATTATTGAGGAAAATTACCCGCGCCTCCATCGTTCTGTGTCCGCATACCTGGCCGGAAGTTCAGTGGAACCGGATGATATTCTCCAGGAAACATTTTTAAAAGCCTGGAAAAATATTTCGGGTTTCCAGGGAGGTTCGGGTATATATACATGGCTTTATTCCATTGCCCGTAATCTTTGCATAGACGAATTCAGAAAGCGGAAACATGAAAAGAACATCAGCAATAAACCGGTGGAGGAATTTGAACTTGCCTGGGACCAGTTTTCAGGCGAAGATAACCGCGAGGAAATATTGCTGCTTAGAAAAGCAATATCACAGCTGCCGGAATTGCTGAGAACCATTGTTGTACTGAAATCGATTGACGGGTTAACCTACCCTGAAATCGAAGAGATAACCGGAGTAAATCAGCAAACACTAAAAAACAGGATGTTCAGGGCTAGGAAAGAGCTTGCAGACATCCTGAAAAATATGGGAGTTGACCAGTCATGAAACGAACAGAACTAGAAATTAGAATTACTGATGCCTCCGATGGCATCCTGGCGCCTGAAGAACTCCGGCAGCTTGAAGCCGATTTGCAGGCATTTCCTGACCTGATGGCAGATTATCATGCAATTATGAAATTGCCGGATATTGAACCGGTATACCCAAAACCCAATAACGCGGTTTTTGCTGCCAGGATCGCTGAGATCCGGAATCAGATCTCCGAAAATGAAGAGCTATCAACGAACAGCCCGGTTTTTTACGAACTGAGCCTTGTTTGGTTTAAGAGATACGCACTGGCGGCTTCGCTTATGGTTGTTGCACTCACATCCGTTTTCTCATTGTTGCAGCCAGGGCCAGAATACCTTGATTCGACAGTGATGATGGATGAACTCTTTTACCCGGCAGAGGAAAGTGCTGCAGATGTATACGTAACGTATCTCGATGAATTTACTTTAGATTAACACAAAATGATGAACGCAAAAACAAAGGTATTTTTAGCATTTATTACCATTTTTATCCTTGGCGTTGTTGCCGGTTATTTTTTAAATAATGCGATTCAGCGAACAGGGCTTCATTTCTCAGACCGGGGTACTGAACATTCAACCATTGAAAACAGGCGGTTTTGGGATAGAGGCCAGGCACGCAACCAGGGCGACAGTGAACGGCGCAGGCAATGGATCGAGAATCATTTTACAAGCAGTTTAAATCTTCAGGAGCAGCAACGGGGAGAATTTTTCGAAAGAATTTCCGAATACAACAGGGGAATTCGTGAAAAAATTGGTGACCAAAGGGCAAATGAGAGGGAAATGCTCAGGGAGTATTACGCCGAATTCCGGCGGGATATTTCTGAAATCCTCACACAAGAACAACTCGAAAAACTTGATGCCATTGTCCATCCCGATTCGGTACATCACATGAGAATGGAACGGATGAGGCAGGGAAGAGGCCGGTAACATAGCATCCGGCTATTTCAGGACAGTCCCCCACCCCGAAGGGGTGCAACATGAAAAGCCCCGGGCGTAATGCCGGTAATCGCGAAGCGATCTGCCCAATGAAGCCCGGGAGCAACGCACCCTAAACCCCCGCCCCCCCGAGCGACCATCCCGTAAAGGTGACAACCTGAACCGAGGGGGTCATGAACCCGCACCGTCACAGAGACAATCTTGAATCAGCAATCAAACGCTTCTTGTTATGGGGCAATTTTTTCCTTGCGTCTCTTTTCAATGGCTTTCCTTTCCGGGTCAGGCGACCCGGGCTACCTGGGCATGTAACAAAAGAGTATGTACCGACTTCGGAAGTCTTCAGTCCCGAAAAAGCTGATGGATCCCGTACTCAAGAGAATAGACATGCTCGATTTCTTCCGGGTTCAGGGCACGGTTAAAAATAGCAAGTTCATCAAAATAGCCGCGATAATTATACCCGAGCCAGATGGCTATTTCATCCGGTTCCCATGTAAAGGTCTGTTCGCGCCCGTCAAGAGAACCGTAATATTCTCCATTGATATAACAGCTCACCGAACCATTATTTTCCCCGGTATTAAAATTGCTGAATGCAAAAGCCACATGCACCCATTCATCACGAGTGAATACCGCTTCTTCCACCTCAACCATCGGACGTTCCTCAAAAGGAACATCATCCCAATCACGCAAACCGGGATCCCATACATCCCTGTCTGCAAAAAAAGCGAAACGGAAAATCCTGGGTGATTCATCGGTAAAATCCACAAAAAGCGCACCGTCATTCCAGGCCCGGGTTGTAAGCTGGATCGGGTCGGAATAGCCATCGGGCAGGTCTTCATCAGGCGAAAGGCGCAGCCAGAACGACACGGTTCCCTCCCAGTTATAGCCGGAATATTGCAGGTTATCTTTTCCTTTATAAAAATAGACAGGAGTGTACGAATTATCGATCCACAGGGCATTTCCGAAACGTCCTTCATCCTCAGAAATCTGAAAATGTGTGGCCTGGGAACCGAAAGGTTCAGCTTCTGCGCGGCGGGTCCATGAAGGAGCTATATATAAGAGAGAATCACCTGCAGAGAAATCAGCCTGTAAGCCACGGTCAAAAGAAGCATAAAAAGTGAGCGATTGCAGCAGGGCCTCATCATTATTGGATGAGCCTGTGCAGGTAAAAAGGGAGAAAAGGACAATCCATAAAGTCAGGAATGTGAAATAAGTATTTGTCATGCGGATTTGAAATATGTTAAGGAGTAGAATTTAACAACTTATTTCATATCAATCAGCATGAACCGGATCCATTAAAAGGCTGATAGCATCCAATAAATCCATCCTTGAAACAGGTTTGGAAAGCAATACAGCATGATCAAAATTGTAATTTTGAAGTAATTCGTCAGAATTTTTTATCGCGGTAATAAATACAAAAGGAATCTCATTGGTTTCCCTGATTTTTTTTGCAACCTCAAATCCGTCCAGATCACCATCAAGGTAAATATCCATTAATACGAGTGCCGGTTTTTTTTGCCTGCATTTATCAATGGCTTCAGAACCTGATTTACATGTATCAACAACCTCAAAATCTTCATTTTCAAGAATTTTCTTCAAAACAGTTGATTGAATTAAACAATCTTCCACAATAATCACTTGATTATTCATAAGAAAACATAAGGATTAGAGATTTAAAAGACCCTCCCTGGTGTGACGCATACCCTGAAAAGCCAACAAGATAAAACGAATCGAATAAAGATTTTTGCTAAACCCTTTCACGCAATTTATGAAATTGATGAAATTATTTTTGTTAGTTTTATTTAATATTTACAGAAAGGTGTTATTCATTCTTATTTCGGATCTCCGTTCGAACATAATCGTTTCAAATCTATACAAATTGATTCAAACAGTCTGAAGTTTTGCATAATAACAGGTGTATATACTAAAATCAGTTTAGAATTGGAAGCGTTTTTACTTAATAATTTAGGTTTACGCGGCTAATTAAATTTCCCGGAACATGACATCCGGGTTACTTTCTATGTTTTGCATATCAGGGGTTAATTTTTGAAACCTTGATAATCACTCTTTCGTTATAACTAGTCTAATGCAAATGCAAAACCGGTAAAATAATATAAACTTACCTGAACAGCCGGTTAAATAAAATCAGGACGAATAAAACAAATAGGTTATTAACTACAATTATGAAAATTATCGTTACACTACTAATTACAACAATCTTATCGATGCCGGTATATACTGGCAATGTGAACATTATGGCGCAGAGCTCCCAAAAAATGGAAGTCTCAAATAATATCATTGATGCCGTAAACAACATTGATATCGTAAGCCTGAATATATTACTGGCCGGTGGTGCTGATATCGAAACCACAGATGAGAATGGCAATACCCCGCTGATGCTCGCATCAAAAATCGGGAATCTCAGAATGGTTCGAATCATCATGGCACACGGCCCTGATGTAGATAGAAGAAACACAATGAGTGAAACAGCATTAATGATTGCTGCAGAACATGGCCAAACTGAAATTGTGGCAATTTTAATGCAAAACGGCGCAAGTACTTTTGCACAAAATCAATCCGGTTTTACACCCGCTGAACTGGCGAAAAGAAACGGACATTCACAAATCGTAAACTTATTGAGAGATCCCAACGAAACCCCACTTTCAATTTAAATTGAGGTGAATCCCCATACGTAAGCCTTGTGTTGCTGAAGCGACGCAGGGCTTTTTTTTATCAGTACAAAAAGAAAGTACCCGGATGGCGCGAGCGCAAACCTGCCAGAGTGCGAATGGAATGAGCCCCTGGCAGAGTTGGAGCGGGTTACGGGACCCGGATGCTGGATGCTGGATCACGATGGCACAAGCATCTTGTTTATTCCTGCGGTGCTTGATACCTAAATTAGTACAAAAACCCTTGCGCTCTTTGCGGTAAACCCACGATGGCGGGAGCACATAGGCAATCTCCGGTTCGGCATTCCCCCACAACCCCTCGATGAGATCTTTCGTTTTTCGAGAAACAGACGCTCGGGGAACCTTTTTGTGGAATTCGTTACCCCGGGTTGCGCTACGTCGCTATGCAAGGCATAGGCGATCTCCGCTCCACCCGGGGCTGTGTGCTTTCGCCCCTGCAGGGCTTGATGATAAGCAAAACGTACCTGCATTCAGAACCACGTTATTTGGTATCCGATTTCTGATATACGATATCCGATCTCTGATCTTTGTAACCATACTGGCGCTCCTTGCGCTCTTTGCGGTAAACCCACAATGACGCAAGCGCAAACCTGCCAGAGTGCGAATGGAATGAGCTCCTGGCAGAGTTGGAGCGGGTTATGGGATCCGGATCCGTTCACACGACGACCCACACCCGCTTCAACGCTGACAGATCCGGTGGGTGCTGTCAGGTTTGCGCTATCTCATTTCCAACCAACCCCTTGCGCTCTTTGCGCCCTTCGCGGTTTCCCCCTCCCCTCCCCCCGGTTTTTGCAGCTTAAACCAGAGTGATCCAAAGATTCACGGCGGAGAGTACCGCCACAATCCACATCACCGGATGGATCTCTTTCATTTTTCCGTTGATTGCCGTCAGAACTGTCCAGAACAGGAATCCGAATGTAAGGCCCATGCTGATGCTGTACGTTAATGGCATCAGTATTACCGTTAAAAATGCGGCAACGATATCGGGCCAGTCAGCCATGGGAATTTTACTGATGTTCCTGAACATAAACATTCCAACAACAACCAGCGCCGGTGCTGTTGCATAGGCCGGAACTGCAGCTATCACCGGCGTAAAAAACAATGCCAAAAGAAAAAGAATGGCAACCGTAAAAGCAGTTAATCCCGACCGACCACCCTCTTCAATTCCCGATGCTGATTCGATATAGGTTGTGGTTGTGCTTGTACCTGCCAGTGACCCGAATAGTGTTGCGATGGCATCGGCGCCAAGCATTTTGTCAATTTTTTTGATTGTACCGTCTTCCTCTGCCAGGCCTGCCTCATAAGAACATGCTACCAGTGTTCCCACCGAATCGAACAGGTCTACAAACATGAAAGAAAAAATAGCCCCCATCAGGCCCCACTGAAGTGCCGCGATGATATCCAGTTGAAATGCGACCGGTGCGGGTGAGGGAGGAGCCGAGAAATAAGAATCGGGAATAGAAATCAGGCCAAAAAGCATGGCGATTCCCGATGTAGCCAAAATTCCGATCAAAATCGATCCGCGCACCTTTTTCACTTCCAGGATGGCAATCAATAAAATACCGAACAGGCCAAGTGCCAGAGGGGCTGATATCCCGCCAAGTGCAATCATGGTGGCATCGTCCCGCACAATGAGTTCCATATTCTGAAATCCAATAAATGTGATAAACAGGCCGATACCGGCAGGTATGGAAAGCCTCAGTGAAAGCGGGATAGCGTTCACGATTTTCTCACGGATTCCGAGCCATGTAAGCAGCAAAAAAACAACACCCGATATAAAGACTACCCCCATCGCTGTTTCCCATGTAATCCCTTCGCCAATTACCAGCGAATATGCGAAAAAAGCGTTCAACCCCATACCCGGCGCCATCGCCAGGGGCACTTTCACCCAAAACGCCATCAGCAGCGTTCCGAAACATGCTGCCAGTGCCGTAGCGGTTATCACCGCATTAAAATCCATACCCGCATCCGATAGTATCATCGGATTTACAAACAGGATATACGACATGGTAAGAAAAGTGGTTACCCCGGCTGCCACCTCCTTGCCAACAGTTTGGGTTTTGGGATCAAAACCGAAAAATTTGGTCAGCATAACGTGGGTTTGATTATAGTCACCTTAATCCCGGTTAATTTACGGATTGAAAATACCCGCTAATAATATGAATTTTTATAAAATTTTCGATCTTTTTCATCTTGTAGGGTTTCTTTCAGAGTTGGAACGGGTTACGGATGCCGGATGCCGGATGCCGGATGCTTGCGCTATCTCATTACCAACCCCTTGCGCTCCTTGCGCCCTTCGCGGT
>RECI01000313.1 GCA_007694095.1 Balneolaceae bacterium
GAAACGGAACTTTTTCTATGTCCTTGTACCATGTATTATTCAGAACGTAAATGGACGTTGCATAATAAGCGCTCGTAAAAGCAAGTGCTTTGTAAAGTGTTCCTGTTTCAATCCTGCTTGAGTCCTTTTTTGATTCACTAACCTGGGCCAAAAGTGCAGTGGGATGCAAACAGAATATCAAAAGAAAACAGGCAATGATTTGTTTCATCTTCAGGTTATTCCATTTTTGAATGGCATCATTAAAATTAATTATTCAGAAAACTGTTAATCTGTCTTCGGGCATCTTCCAGTTCAGAAATCAAACCGTGCCCGCCAGTTTCATAAAGAACAAGTTTTGAACCTTCAATCCGCTGATTTGCATATTCTGCATGGCTGTAACTTACCAATCCATCGTTTTTGGAATGAATGACAAGAGTTGGTACACGAATGCTTTCAGGAATCTTAAAATCCTTAATGATTAAACCATCTGTTATTGTACCCTTGCGCCGCAACGACATGGGATGCATCACATCCAGCAGCTCGTTGGCAAGTTCTTTTTGTTCGGGCGTAAACTGTTTATAGTCACCGGCAGGTATTCCAACCAGGCTCAGGATTTGCGACTTGAAGGCTTTTGTAAAAAACCAATACGCAAAATCCGATTTCTGGATGGTTTGAATAATATGTACAAAAAAAGGGTCTTTGTCGTCAGGATGGGGCGGCATACTCACTGCACTCAAAAGAACCAGTTTATCAACCCTTTCGGGAAAATCATGTACGAACTGCATCGAAGATGGCCCCCCTGCCGAAACACCGATGATGCTTACTTTTTCGATACCTAAATAATCTAAAAGAATCCGATACTGTTCAGCCTGAAGTTTTGCCGAAATTTCTTCCGGAGCGTGTGAACTAAGGTATCCGAATTTTGAAGGAGCGATAAACTGATAATCCCCTTCCAGACAAATTCGTCCGAGCCACAATCCCTGGTCAAATCCACCACCAGCGCCATGGATTAACAAAACCGGCATGCCCTCGCCGCTGATTGCGTATTCCATCACCCCAAATTTGGTTTCCAAAAGCTTCGATTCACTTTTTATTCTTTCTTTCGCTTCATTCATTTGCTTTTGATAGTACGGGAATACGATTAAAAGCGGCATCAGAACAAATGCAACGAAGCCAGCCAAAGTGTATAGCGTTATTTCTTTTACCCTTGTCATTTATTTTGGCAATTCATACCCAAAAAGTTCAGAATCTCCTGAACAGGTATGTTTAGTGTCTGATTATTTAGAATGAAATGATGCTTTCACATCGGTGATTGAATGCTATATCTCTCTCTAATTTAGCACAATACATGCATTGTTTTATGCCGTTGTATTGGAAATAATTTTATTTACCGCATTCCTGATATTTAACTCCCTGTTCATATTCATCATTTCTGATGACATTTTGTTCATTGTATATGCAATTGTCAGCTTTTTATCAGGATCATGTAATACAAAACTTCCACCGGCTCCAAATCCACCAAAAGCTTTTGAAGAATCAGAAAAATTATGTTTTTCGGATGGCTTCATAAATCCGGCATGAAACCTGAATGCATCTTGTTTAAAAACAAGATCACTCCACCCTTTTAAGGGTTCATCGGGGTACTTCATCAAATACTCTGCTGTTTGCTTACTCAAACACAAGGGGTGATTTTCATTTGTTAAAGAATCAATAAGAGAAGCAAGTCCCCTGGCATTACCAATTCCTCCGCCAGCCCCTATCTCGAGTTGAAGGATTTCCGGTTTATTAAAATTTGAATGATTACTGACAAATGATGGATTTAACATTGATTTATAGGTGAGTGACCATGGTTTAAAAAATTCCAGAACAAACTTTAAAGGCATTGAAACAATTCCTTTAACCTTCGAAAATGGTTTTAATGTTGCAATTCCGGTCCAATCATAGTCATGTTTCACTCCAATTCGGATTTCACCATCAATTTCAGGAAGCACCTCCTGTTCCAGGAATTCTTTAAGAGTTCTTTTTTTAGGATCAATTCTTAAAAGTAATGAGCTGATATACCAGCCTATATTCCAAACATGATATCCCTGATAATCCCCGGGGTGCCAGTGAGGTTTTTGTTCTGCTATCACTTTTTCTAATAAACTTCGATCTTTAATGATTTTCGTATCAAGTTTTTTATCGATGGCTGAAAGTCCTGCCCTGTGTTGAAGTAATTGCTCAATAGTAATTTCTTTCTTACCTCCCATGCCAAATTCTTGCCAGTATTCAGAGACATTATCCTTATAGTCATAAAACCCTCTGCTATGACAAATAGCTACACAGCTTGCAGCGATTGCTTTTGTGGTTGAAAAAATTGGTACAACAGTATTCTCATCCCATTCTTTGGCCTTCTCTATATCTTTATAGCCACCCCAAATATCAATCACTTTTTCATGTTCATGATATACACAAAGAGAGGCACCAATTTCTCCTTCTGTCTCAAAGTTTTTTCTGAATGCGTCTGCTATTTCTGTATAATGTTTATTTATTTGTCCGCTTATCTTCATACGTCACCCTCTTTCAAATTATTCCATTCCTTAGTTTGTATAAATTATGGCAGATTACGTGGAGCATGCCGTAAGCTCAATAATTTAAAGTTAATATAACATCATGAATTCTGCGCCTGAAGGAAGAGTGCATTTTTTGTGAATAGCCCAATCGGATTAAAAGCTGTGGAAATCCATCTAAACCCAAATCGTTCATCATTCTATCTCTGACTTGAGTTATTTGACATGGCGAATTAATATATGAATGGTTCAAACCTAACTTTGTGGCAGTAAGGGCAAAACGTTGGAAGACCATTCCCGTTTGTATCCAGTTCTCCAGTTCGTTGCCCGGGGTGGTGAATATGGCAACAGCAGCAGTTTTTTCCAATTGTTTGAGTAATCTTTTGTTTTCGCTTTTGGCAGTCACAAAGTTTTTCAACACAAAACTTCCAGGTACACGTCCAAATGATGGCAGACCGCTGCAGGCAGTGTAAAGCCCATCTCCTTTATGCATCGCTTCCTTCTCGTTGAAACGCATCCAATGTATCAATTCACTTTTAAATTTTGGATTACTCATTTGTATAGCATTGGCTTCAGCAATAAAAGGGCTTAGCTTTTGTATTTCATTCTGCCCGATAAAAAATCGGATATTATAACCACCACCCGCATTTTTTAATGCAGCAATGTCCTCTGCTAAAATTGGTTTATCGGCATAAAGATTTCTGGTTGTTTGCCTTACATTGATGTAAGAAAAGAGTTCTGGTTGTTCAATCGTATCGTCTTTTTGCAGGGATATTTTTATTGAAATATCAGTGCTTAAACCATTGATTTTCAACACTGTTCTGTAACCATAAAACCCTCCTGCAATCATTGCCGTTTCTGCGGCACAACCCAGGCTGATGAACAGCTCCCTATGTTCGGGATCAGCAACAGGCAATGAACGGCTGAAATCCGGAATAATGCACAAGCCGTTGCTTTCTTTTGCAAATAACCAGGGCTGTGTATTGTGCCCGGAAGGTACCTTAATGGCTCTTCGTACTATTTTTAAAAAAATGTCATCTGGTATCATTTTGTCAACCTAATATTAAAATTCGATCTTATACCCCAGCGATGGGAAAGGCATTTTCATCTCATCTATAATCACTTCGTTTTTCATTCGGCTGTAGAACGGTTCGCTGTAATCGGGCTGTATCAGGCCATTCTTTATCATAAAGTACCATGTGCCGGTATATTTTGCTTTGTTTACCCTGTAAGTGATTGACAAATCCACTCCGGTTGTTGACGGAAACTGACTCTCGTAAGCTCTTGAATGATCAGGGATAGCCCATTTGGCAGCCATTGATTCTTCATAAAGAGCCGGGGTATAACGCAATCCGCCCATGTAGGTAACTTTGGCGCTTATGCCCAGGATGTTTCTATTATTAAGCATCCATTCTTTACCTGCCAACAGATTGATCACATGGCCCCTGTTGTAAACGGTATTGTATTCTTTTCCATCGCCCCCGGTATATTTTGAATCAAAAATCGTTGCGGTGAATAGATAGTAATAGCCATTTTTTAAGAAACGCTCGAGGGTTAAATCAATCCCGTAGTTTTTACCGGTTCCGGAGTTTTCGAGTTTGCGGTTTATAGCCCAGTTATTCGTTACGTTGATGATAGAGAATGAACTGTTTGGATAAACAGGGATATTTTCGAGCATTTGATAATATGGCTCCACTTTTATACGAACCACATCACTGATTTTTCTACTGTAACCCAAAACAAAGTGGTGCGATTTCATGAAATCGAGATTTTTGTTTTGCAGCTCTATTACCCCGTTATTGTTTACTTCCGAATAATAGGTACGCAGCTCTTCCATTTGCGAATGTAAACCATATGCAATGCTCAACTCATCATTTTGAGTAATCTCCCAGTTAATACCGGCGCGTGGTTCTATAGTGGCTTTTTCATTCACATCAAGATACATGGAATGTACACCCAGGTTGGCTGTTACATTGGGCAATAAATCTATTCTAAACTGGGTAAATACCTGTGTAGATAAAGCTGTACCCTTGTTATCAACAAAATTCATCAAATTTTCGGGATGGTCATAAAATGCCAGTTTAAGTTTGTTATCGAAGAACAAACTGTTCACGGTTAAACCTGTACGCGAGTTGATTTTTGAATTGAACCTGTGATTTAGTGTTGTTTTGAGGGTATATTTTCCTTCAGTACTTTGTGAGTTGAGTACGGGAAGCATTTGCATGTCGAGCGAGTACTCCCTTTTGTCATACGAGTTACTCATACCATCGGCGCTGAGCATGGTATTCAGATATGAGTTTCTCCCAACGATAATCTGATGCGATAAACCTAAAACTCCAAAGCGGTTTTTATACCTCTGTGTCATATAATCGATAGAGGTTACCCATTGGGTAGGGTCTTCCTTTGCATCTTTATTGTTAATATCATCAGCGCCCATACCCCAGATGGTGAATGTACCCGCTTTCTGAGTTGGAAAGTCAAATTTGAAAGTAAGATCCTGAAAGGTTGGTAAATTTGGAAAACTGACCATTTTTCCAATAAGCCCCAATGTACCATAGCGATAATTGAAGAGATAGGTTGAATTTTTTCCTTTTACAAAGGGGCCCTCTGCAGCAAAATCAACGCCTTGAATTCCTACTCCGACAGTATATTCGCGTTTTTCATCGTTTCCTGTCCTCAATTTTACATCAAAAACACCTGAGAATGCATTGCCATATTCAGCAGGGAAAGCCCCTGTGTAGAAATCGGAATTACGAAGCATTTGGCTGCTGAAGACTGTGTATCCGCCGCCACCAACAAAATCGACATTGGGGAAGTGAAATGTGGCGGGTACATCAACACCTTCAACACGCCATAGAACACCTCTTGGTGAATTACCGCGAATGATAATGCCATTGTTTGTCGTTTGAGTTGTAGCAACCCCCGCAAATCCGGCAGCCAAACGGGCAGGATCATCCAATCCTCCGGCGTATCGGCTGGCTTCCTCCACGCTGAATGTACGTGCACTTACAGTTGCCATTGAGTTAATCGGCCTGTCTTTGCTGATGTAACCCCAGACAACTACTTCACCTAATGTATGCGATGTTTCTTTCAGCTCAATTTCAAGTACAACCTCTTTTCCTGACCCAACCAGGATTTCAGAAAGTAAATAGGCTTCATACCCAATATAACTAATCTCAAAGTTATGCCTTCCAACAGGCACATTGTCTATTCGGAAATTTCCATATAAGTCGGCGGTTGTACCCATTATAGGCTCGATTCCTTCAACTATTATGGTCGCTCCAATCAGGGGTATCTTTAAATCGGTATCCTTGATTGTACCTCTTACCGTTTGGGTTAAGGTGTTTTGAGAGTATGCATTCGACAAATTGAAGATCATCAGAAGTGTCAATACCCATTTTACTGTTTTTAAAAAAGTATTCCGTGACATAATTTTGCTTTTAAACGTTTAAGTTTCTGCCTGCAAAATATGTCGGTTTACATTTTCCGGAGTTTCACTTTATGATTATGGAGTACCGTTTTCGTGAAAAACGAGTCTCACTTTTTTATGAGACTTTGGAAATGTATGCAGTTGGCGATATCCCTTCGAATTTATTGAATGCCCTGTAAAAAGCCGCCTTTGAATTAAAACCACAATCGTATGCAATGCCCAATACGGATAAATGTTTATTTTCCGTGCTCAGGCATTTTAATTTAAATTCCTCAATGCGGTATTTGTTGATGAAGTCAAAAAAGTTCTGATTCATCGTCGAGTTGAGAACTTCGGAGATAATTTCGGGTTTGGTTTTCATCAAGCTGCTTAGCCTTGCCAAATTAAGCTCCGGGTCTAAATAGGGTTGTTCAGACTCCATTAGTATAGTAAGCCTGCTGATAATATGGGAATAGTCCTTTTTTTTACCAGTTCCGGGTGAATCCTGATTTATTGATTCAAGTCTCTGCTCAATCTCTTTGATGGGATAATCCACGAAAATTCGCCCCTGCCTGATTCCGAAATAACCGATAAAAAACACGTAAACAGTTGAAAAACTGTACGCAATCAGCGCAATTTCATAAAAACCTGCAAAGTGAAGGTAATTATTGATATTGAATAGAAAAACGTTCACCGAAAACACAATTAACGAAGCAATTACAAGTGTTTTCAGCCATAAAAGGTCGATTTTTTCGATATTAGAAAATTGATGTTCAATATTTTTCCTGTGTTTTTGCAGCAGCCTAAAAGCCCAAATATTGTACCCAATACTGGAAATTCCGATGGATATACCTCTTATCTTGAAAAAAACCGTAGTAGTGAATAGTTCATTTTCTGCGAGGAGTATTTTCTCTTCGGCTGACAGGAGCAGATAATTTTGAATATGGAGAGCTAAAAAAACGGCAAATGGGGCAAGATGTAGCAGATGTAAAGGTTTAATTTTAAAATCTTTAACAGTTAGCGACTTAACATATAGCCAAAGTAGTGGTCCGTGCAGCAGTAGAAACAGCCATGCATTATTTAACAAATGGGGATATGGAAAATCATTGTCACGATTATAAATCTCGATATATGGACCACCAATTGTCAGGGCATAAACAGCGAACATGCAGAGCAATGAATTGTCAGCCAGTGTTTTATTTTTCTTCCCAATCAGCAGGAGGAAGAAGAAGAGCGACATAATAAAACCCAAAAGAAGTAT